>CAIKMY010000337.1 GCA_903828635.1 uncultured Acidobacteriota bacterium | reverse complement strand
TTGATATTGCCTATGTCGGCAATCGGAGCAACAAGCTGATCATTCTTGCCGATTACAATCAGGCACGGCCGAATAACAGCAGTGATCCGGCGGCGGGGACTCCGCTGCAGAACCGGCGACCTTTCCCCAACTATTCGTTCGTCCAGGCGTCGTTCAACGGCGGCTTCGCGAACTACAACGCGCTGCAGATCAAGGTTGAGCGCCGTTTTGCGGATGGTCTCTACCTGCTCAACTCCTTCACGTGGTCGAAGGCGATTGATAATGCAGCGGGCCACCTTGAGGCGAGCTTTGGTGACAATTCACGGGGTAACATCAAGAACCTGCTCAACGACAAGGGGCGTTCAAATTACGATCAGCCGATCAATAACACGACCAGTCTCGTCTATGATCTGCCGTTCGGGCAGGGGCGACGGTTTGCACGGGGTGCGAACGGTATTGTTGACGGGGTGATTGGTGGCTGGCGACTGACGTTGATCAATACGCTGACCAGCGGGCTGCCGGCCAATCTGACCTATGGTCCGGCGGCGGCGTTCGTGGTGGGGTCATCGCTGACCTACCGCCCAAACCAGATTGCGCCGAACCTCTACGCGTCGAGCGGGAGCGTCGATCCGCGCAACTACCTGAACATCGCGGCGGTGGCGGTGCCGACTGACCGCAGTCAGCCGTTCGGGACGGCGGGTCGCAACACGGTTCGCGGGCCGAACTTCATGCAGGCCGATCTTGGTTTGCACAAGTCGTTCCGGCTGATCAACGAGACAACCCGGCTGGAGTTCCGGATGGAGGCCTTCAACCTCTTCAATCGGACCAACTTCCTCGTGCCGGACACGAATGCCAACAACATCCGGCGTGATTCGGCGGGTGCACCGATTGCGGGCGGGTCGTATGGCACGATCAACGGCACCTTCCCGGCACGTGAGATTCAGTTCGCGCTGAAGCTGCTCTTCTAAACAGTCCGGGCTGAGGGTCTCATTGCTCCGGTTTGGTCGAATGTTGTCATTGGTATTGCCTCGCGGCAGAAATGATGACAAAGTTCGACTGATCCGGAGCATTTGATTTTTGGGGGTGGGAATGGGCGACAAGAGGGCAGGTGAGAGGGCAGGTGAACTGATAGGGCGGGGGCGGATAGTCGCGATCATGCGGGGCGACTTTGGCGGGCGGGAGGAGGAGATGGTGCAGGTGTTGGCGGAGGCCGGAGTGACTGCGGTCGAGGTGACGCTGACGACAGCGGGCGCGCTGGAATCGATCGGGCGGCTGGTGAGACGATTTGGAGGAGAGCTGGCGATTGGAGCGGGAACAGTGCTGCGAGTCTCAGAGGTGGAGGCCGTGGCCGGGCTTGGAGGTCAGTTTATCGTCTCGCCGAACTGCCGGCCGGAAGTGATTGGAGTGACGAAGCGACTGGGGCTCTTCTCGCTGCCGGGGTGCTTCACACCGACGGAGATCGTCGAGGCGGTCGATGCTGGTGCCGATGCGGTCAAGCTCTTTCCGGCGCAATCGCTCGGGCCGTCGTTTGTCAGGGCGATGAGAGGACCATTGCCGGAGGTGCGTCTGGTGCCGACGGGAGGGGTAACGCCGGAGGCCGCACGGGAATATTTTGCCGCCGGGGCGTGGGCGGTTGGGATTGGATCGGAATTGATTGGGCGTGATGCTGACCTTGAGAGGCTGCGTGCACGCGCCGGTGAATTTGTCGCGGCGACCGGGAGATTATGAGCAGGGATTGTCTGATCTGTGTCGATCTTGGGACGACCAACACGCGGGTGTGGCTGGTCGATGATGGGAATATTGTCGCGACGGCGCGAGCTGGTGCGGGAGTTCGCGATACGGCGCGGGATGGTGCACCGACAGCGATTCACCGGGCACTGCGCGAGGCGATTGCCGAGGTCAGGGCGGGGCAGAGCCTTGCGCCATCGATGGTCATTGCTGCGGGGATGATCGGCTCGCCGCTCGGGCTGCGCGAGGTGGCACACCTGCCGGCACCGGTCTCGATTGAAGACCTTGCGGCCGGGGCGCTGCGGGTCTCATTTCCCGAGATCGTCGACCTGCCGATACTGCTAGTCCCGGGGGTGCGCTGTGGGCCGGTGGAGTGCGAGCCGCGCGGCATTGGCGCAACCGATGTCATGCGCGGCGAGGAGACGCTCTCTCTCGGCCTGGCAGAGATGGGACTGCTCGGGCCGGAGGCGACGCTGCTCAACCTTGGATCACACTGGAAGCTGATCAGGCTTGACGGTGAGGCACGGATCGGATCGAGCGTGACCTCGCTCAGCGGCGAGTTGATTCACGCCGCGCAGACGCAGACGATTCTTGCCAGCTCGCTTCCCTCGACGCGCCCTGAGCGGCTCGATATCAACCTGATGATCGCCGGGATGGAGGAGCAGCGAAGCTCGGGTCTGGCGCGTGCGCTCTTTTGCGTCAGGTTGCTGGAACAGAGGACACGGACGACTCCGGAGGAGCGGCTTTCATTTCTGATTGGTGCCTGCCTCGCCGCTGATCTCGATGGAATGCGCCGGAGCGGGCTGCTGACGAGCGGGCTGGAGGTGGCGATCTCCGGCAGCGAGGTGCTGGCGAATGCCTGGCGCACTGCCCTTGCCGCCGAGTCGATCGAGGCGAGGATCCTCTCCGAGTCCGAGATTGAGCAGGGGCTGCTTACCGGCCTGCGGATCATCGCCAAAGGGATTGGCGCAAGGGATGCTTGAGACCTCAATCGTTGTGCCGGGCCGATATTGTCGATATTGTTCATCTCGTCAGTTCAGTCCATACTATGCCAATACATTAATCGGGAGATTGGAATCGTGAAAAAGAGATATCGATTCAAGCTGCTGATCGTCGCGTTGGTGATCCTGTCACCGCTGATCCTCGTCTTTTCGGCCGTCGAATCGGCACCGGAGCCGGTGAAGTACGGTCGAGACGTGCTGCCGATTCTGGCGAACAACTGTTTTGCCTGTCACGGGCCGGACGAGAAGAACCGCAAGGCGGGCTTGCGGCTGGACATCGAGGAGGCGGCGAAGGCGAAGCGGCGGAGTGGCGTGGCGGTGCTGCCCGGCCAGCCGGAGAAGAGTCTGATTCTGGAGCGGATCACGAGCAGCGAGCCGGAGATGGTCATGCCACCGCCGGCAACGCACAAGCAGGTGACACCGGAGCAGGTAGCGATTCTGCGCCGCTGGATTGCCGAGGGGGCACCGTGGGGGCGTCACTGGTCATTCGAACCGGTGGTCAGACCGACACTGGCGGCCGGAGGGCGTCGGCAGCCAATCGATGTGCTGGTAACAGCGGGATTGGCGCGCAAGGGGCTCGTGCTGCAGCCGGCGGCCTCACCACCAACATTGGTGAGGCGACTCTGGCTTGATCTGATCGGCCTGCCCCCAGCCCCGGAGGTTGCCGATCGCTTTGCCGCCAACCCGACGCCGGAGGCCTGGGAGCGAATGGTCGATGACCTGCTGGCGCGGCCGCAGTTTGGTGAGCACTGGGCACGGATGTGGCTCGACCTTGCGCGCTATGCTGACACCAAGGGCTACGAAAAGGATGTTGGCCGGACGATCTGGCCGTGGCGTGACTGGGTGGTGACGGTGCTCAATGCCGATATGCCGCTCGACCGCTTCACCATTGAGCAGCTTGCCGGCGATCTGTTGCCGTCGCCAACGGAGGCTCAGGTAATTGCGACCGCCTTCCACCGCAACACCATGACCAACGATGAGGGCGGCACCGACAACGAGGAGTTTCGCGTCGCCGCCGTCAAGGATCGTATCGACACGACGATGCAGGTCTGGATGGGGCTGACGATGGGCTGTGCCAAGTGCCACACTCACAAGTACGATCCGATCTCACATCGTGAGTATTACAGCTTCTACTCGCTCTTCAACCAGACGGAAGATGCCGATCGTTACGATGATTCGCCAACGATGGAGATGCTGACGCCGGCGGAGAAGGCGGAGCGTGAGCGACTGCAGGCGCGAATCGGCGAACTCAACGGTCGGCTCAAGGCCTTCCCCGAGCCCCCCGCCGAGGCTGATGGCTGGAGGGCAGGCAGAGTCGAGGCGGTTACCTCGCGCTATGGCTCGAAGACGGAGCAGCAGGCGGATGGGGCGACGCTGGTCTCCGGGCCCAATCCGCCCGAGGAGATTCACGTGGTGACGATGGTGCCCGCACCGGGGATGATTCGTGCGGTGCGTCTGGAACTGCTGACGGAGGCGCTGCCGGACGGGCAGCTGGCCGTCGGGCGTCAGGGTAATTCAAACCTGACACTCTCCGAGGTGTTGATCGAGGCACTCGATGGAGATCTGGTTCGGCCGGTGGCGATTGGCCGGGCCCGAGCCGACCATGCCGAGGAGAAATGGCCGGTGGCGGCGGCGATCGATGGTGACGAGAAGACCGGATGGGCAATCGAGAGTCACACGCACGAACCGCACACGGCAATCTTTGATCTGGCCACGCCGCTGACTGTGGCCGCCGGCCAAAAGCTGCGGGTGACCCTCTCGCAGGTTCGCGGAGACAACTCGTCACCGCGTCGCTTCCGGGTAACGACCAGTGATCAGGATCCGGCAAGCCTCGCTCTGCCGATCATTCCCGGAGAGTTGCGTCGTCTTTATGACGATCTCGATGCCGCTTATGAGGCACAGAAGAACTTCAGCGAGCAGATTGTTCGCCTGCCGATAATGAGGGAGCTCGCGACCGACAAGCGGCGGGAGACGAAGATTCACGTTCGCGGCAATTTCCTCGATCCGGGAGAGGCGGTGACTCCGGGCACACCGGCGGCCTTTCATTCGCTGCCGGCAGGCGCGCCGGCCAACCGGCTCGGAGTGGCACAATGGCTGGTCGATCGCGAGAACCCACTGACCCCGCGAGTCTGGGCTAACCGGGTCTGGGCGCGACTCTTCGGGGTGGGGATCGTCGAGACCGAGGAGGACTTTGGTGCCCAGGGCAGTGCACCGACCAATCAGGAGCTGCTCGACTGGCTGGCGGCCGAGTACCGTGATGGCGGATGGTCGCTGAAGCGACTGATCAGAGCGATCGTTCTCAGCGACACCTACCGGCAGAGCTCGGTGACAACGGAGGCGCTGCGTGAGACCGATCCGCGCAATCTTCTTCATTCGCGCGGATCACGTTTCCGACTCGGAGCCGAGGTGGTGCGCGATCAGGCGCTCGCGGTTGCCGGTCTGATCTCACTGAAGATGGGAGGGCCACCGGTGATGCCTCCGCAGCCGGCGGGGCTCTGGCGCACGACCTACAATCGCAAAAAGTGGATCGATTCAACCGGTGAGGATCGTTTCCGCCGCGGCATCTACACCTACCTCAAGCGGACGACGCCCTATCCGTCGATGGTCACTTTTGATGGTGGCAGCGGCGAGGTCTGCCAGATTCGCCGTTTGCGCACCAACACGCCGCTGCAGGCGCTGGTGACACTTAACGACCCGGTCTTTCTCGAAGCCGCCGGAGGCCTTGCACGGCGAATGGTGCAGTCATCATCACGGCCGGCCGCGCGGGCGGCAACCGGGTTGCGGCTGGCGCTGATTCGGCCATTGCGACCGGGTGAGGCGGCGGCGCTCGTTGCCCTCCAGCGTGATGCCGAGCGCTCATTTGTCACCGATCCCGGGAAGGCCGATGAACTGATCAGCAGCGCACGCGTCGAGGTTCCGGCCGGTACCGGTCGCGCCGCCTTCGCCGCTTGGATCGTCGTCGCCAACGCCATTCTCAACCTCGATGAGTTTCTCAGCCGGGTCTGAGTCGCTTTTGCCCGGATGGAGGAGAGATTTCCATGAAGAATAACCACGAGTCGTTGAGAGAGATCACACGACGCCACTTTTTCGAGCGTGCCGGACTTGGCTTTGGTGCACTGGCATTGCAGTCGTTGCTTGGACGGGATGGGGCAATGGCACAGACCGGCAACCCGCTTACGCCAAAGCCGCCAATGATCGCACCAAAGGCCAAGCGGATCATCTACCTGCACATGGCCGGCTCGCCGTCGCAGCTTGAACTCTTTCAGTACAAGCCGGAACTGGAAAAGCTTCACCTCAGGGAGTGTCCGCCGTCCTTTCTTGAAGGCAAGCGGTTTGCCTTCATCAAGGGAGTGCCGAAGATCCTCGCCAACCAGTTCCGTTTCGCGCGTCACGGTGAGAGTGGTCAATGGATCAGCGAACTGCTGCCACATTTCGCGAAGGTGGTCGACAAGGTCTGTCTGATCCACACCGTCAGCACCGATCAGTTCAATCACGCACCAGCGCAACTCTTCATTCATACCGGCTCACCGCGGCTCGGCAATCCGGCGATGGGGTCGTGGGTGACCTATGGCCTTGGCAGCGAGAATGAGAACCTCCCCGGATTCGTCGTTCTCCTCTCCGGTGGCAAGACGCCCGATGGTGGCAAGTCACTCTGGGGGTCGGGATTCCTGCCAAGCGACTATCAGGGTGTCCAGTGCCGCACCGAGGGCGATCCGGTGCTCTATCTCAGCAATCCTCCGGGGCTCGATCGGAATCTGCGCCGCCGCACACTCGACACGCTCGCCAGTCTCAATCGTGAGGAGTATCGCCGCAGCGGTGACAACGAAACGCTGACGCGCATTGCGCAGTATGAACTGGCCTACAGGATGCAGATCTCGGTGCCTGAGGCCATGGACATCACCCGCGAACCGCAGCATATCCTCGACCTCTATGGCGCACGGCCCGGTTATGTCTCCGCCGCCGAGAGTGCCGATGATCCGCGTATTCTTTACAAGGGCGATGATCCGACCTTTGCCAATAACTGCCTGCTGGCACGTCGCCTGATCGAGCACGGTGTCCGCTTCGTCCAGCTCTATGACTGGGGCTGGGATCATCACGGATCGTCGCCGGGTGAGAGCCTCGACGAGACGCTGCCAATCAAGTGCAAGCAGATCGATCGCGCCATTGCCGGGCTGCTGATCGATCTTGAACAGCGCGGCCTGCTCGACGAGACACTCGTCGTCTGGGGTGGCGAGTTCGGGCGAACACCGATGATGCAGAACAACGTGCGCACCGAACTGCGCCGCGGCTTCGTCGGGCGCGACCACCATACCAATGCCTACACCATGTGGCTCGCTGGTGGGGGGATTAAACGCGGAATCTCATACGGCGCGACCGATGAGTTTGGCTACTTCCCCGTAGAGAATCCCGTCAGCATTCGTGACCTCCAGGCGACGATTCAGCACCTTGTCGGTCTCGATCCCTACCGGTTCAGCTATCCCTACCAGGGGCTCAACAATCGGCTGATCGGGCCAACCGAAGAGGGACGGGTGCTTAAGGGGATCATTGCCTGAGCCGTCGTGGCGCGGCGTTCACCGGCTCACCAGGCAGCTCATTGGGAAAAGTATTTCCTGATGATCCACTCCGGTTGCCACTGATCGGGTTTGCGCGGCTTGCCGCTAAGATCGATCGGGGCAGGGGAGTGGCTCGATTGCGGGACCTCCACCTTGTCGCCAAGCCGTGACTGCCAAAGCTTCATCAACTGCTGCAATCGTCGGACGTGAGGCTCGTATTCACGCCGCTCAATCAGGTTGTGCGTCTCGTCGGGATCAGCCTGCAGATCGAAGAGCTGAAGGTAGCCGATGCGCGGGTAGGCGATCAGCTTCCACCTTTCGTCGCGGACGGCGCGTTGCATATCCTGGAATGGCAGAAAGACCGAGTCGCGCAGTGCGGATACTTTCCCACGCCAGAGGGGGCGCAGGCTTGATCCATCGATGCCGGCCGGAGGGCGAACCCTTGCCAGCTCGCAGACCGTCGGAAAGATGTCGAACAGATAAGTGAAGGCGCGGGTCGAGCCCCCGCGCGGAATGCCGGGACCGGAGATGACCAGCGGCACCCTTACACTGTGCTCGAAGAGGCTCTGTTTGCCGAGCAGTCCGTGACTGCCGAGCGCCAGCCCGTTGTCGGCAGCATAAATGATGATTGTTCGCTCCTCCTCACCCGAGCGCCGCAAGCCATCGAGAATCCTGCCGATCTGCTCGTCCATGTGCGAAATCATCCCGTAATATTCGGCAAGCTGGTCGCGGATCACCTCCGGAGTCCGTGGCCACGCGGCGAGGTTTTCGTCGCGCAAATCCGACATCATCCCGTTGTCGAACGGCAATTGCGGCAGGAAATTGGAGGGCAGCGGCGGCCGCCTCCGGGCATACATCTTCCGGTAGCGCTCCGGCGGCTGACGCGGGTCGTGCGGTGCCGTCAGAGCGACATAGGCGAAAAATGGCTTATGGCGGTCACGGTTCTCCAGAAACTCGATCGCCGCATCAGCGAAGAGCTCACTCGAAAACTTCTCGCCCATCCTCACCGGAGTCAGGCGGCCATCAGCATCGAGGTCGCGAAGCGGAACACGGGTGTGATCCGACATCCCGCCAAACATGATCGCCTTACCCTGCCGGAAGCCGCGCAGCCATGATGCCTCGCCGTTGTGCCATTTGCCGGTGGCAAATGTTTGGTAACCCGATTCACCAAGCAGTTCCGGCATCATCTTTGTTCCGGCAATCGTCGGCGCATCGATGCTCATCCACGTTCGTCCCGTCATGAGCATCGCGCGACTTGGCACGCAGACTGCACCGTTGTTGCTTCCAAAGACGTAATTGCGTCTGAAACTGTAGCCATTCCGCACCAGTCGATCGATGTTCGGTGTGCTGATATGGCGATTCCCCCAGGCACCAATCGTGTCAGCCCGCTGATCATCGGTGAGGATCACGAGGATGTTGGGCCGCCGGCCCCCGATCGGTCCTTGTGCCATCACCTCTACGGCCGACAGGCTGATGGCCACCACTGCCAGCACCAGATAAGCCCGTATTTTCATTACCTTCTCCATATTTTCTGCAGCGCCCGGAATGTTGGGCTTGCCTTCGACGTCAAGCTGCGGCATCTTACTCCTTCATTGTCGATCAGTCACCAGTAAATGCGCCTTCAAATCTGTTATACAAGTTGGCGAGTTCTGATCGCCTTTCCCATTGATAAAGGACTTACGCATACACAAGTCACGTGATCGACTTCATTCAGATTGATCTCACGCGGAGACGCGGAGGATGAACCGAGTGAGAATGACAGGTGAGTTTACGCGATTGGAGGACGGGATGGAGGGGAAAGATTATTCGCAGCTTTCTCCGTGCCTCCGCGTGAGATCAATCTGAGGTGGTTTGAATTCGTAAGTCCGCTGATATGTATATTGCCTGAGGATCAACCAGATCATGGCCGACAAAGCATACATCGAAGTCAGTCTCTTCAATGGCACACGCCAGCCGGTCGAGCCCGGTTTCAAAACACACATCACTCTCACTAACGGTCACCAGGATATCGTCATTCGTGAATATCTGACAGTTCCATCGATCAGGTATCCGGTGTCCGTTTACGATAACTTCGGTGACAATTATCGCGTCAACGTCTCGGCCGGCAAGCATCATGCCGCCGGCTTCTTCCCGATACGTGTCAAACCGGGCAGGGTCAGCCGTGTCTCGCTCATCCTTCTGCCAAAGAACGGCCGCTATCGGTTTACAGAATGGGAGAGCCTCGATACGAAGATCACCGCGTTTCTGTCGGGTTTCATCGGCAAGCAGCGCGCTGAGGATCACTACAACGATCTGCTCGATGGTGAACCGCTGCGACAGGACATTCTCGCCTCAACCCATAACCTTGTCGCGGCACTCGATTCGACTTTGCTCGGGGATCAGTCGCTCTTCACCTGGTTTGACCGCATGATCTGGCCGGAAGAGGATCGATCAATCGCACTACAACGGGATCGCTTCTTTGCCTATGCCAGTCGGCAGCTTCTTGACGATATCAGGCGGGCTCGGCGCTACGGTTCGTGGGTCGATGCCCCGGTCGTTCTCCATCCCGGAGCGACCTGCTCCTTCAAGCAGACCGCATTTCAGGAAGCCAACCTCCAGCTTACCTTCCATGAAAACGACCAGCAGGCACCTTCAGAAATGGTTAAGGTCGAGGTTGATATAGACTATTATCAGGATCTCGTCGCCCACTTTCTTCTCGAAATCCTGCCGAACACCCTCAGAAGAGATAAGTCCGACCCACGGATCGCCGGGATGCTCCGCTGGATTGCCAGTCGGAACTATCGTCCCTCCGCCGAGGGAACCCCTGAGTTCAACCCGGCCTATATCATCGAGCCGGCGTAATCTTCTCTGTATTACCGATGCCCGGCCAATCCCGGAAAATGGCTGATTCGCTTTTCAATCAGCTGGAGTATTTCACCCTTACCGCGCCTCTCTCACCCGGGGATCAAAGCGCGGATTGGGGGCTGGCATCACCGCTCCCGTCTCCCGGCGCCATGCCTTGAGTCTTGCCAGCATGGCGTTCGCACGTGCTGCTTCACTCCGGGCAAGATCGATCATCTCCGAGGGATCGCGCCGCAGATTGTAGAGTTCCAGCCGGCCGTCTTCGAGCCACTCGATCAGCTTCCAGTCACCCTCGCGCATGGCACTCATTGGCGCGCCTCCCTGATTGCCATAGTGCGGGTAGTGCCAGAAGAGCGCTCTCCCGCCCGCCTGCCTGCCGGTGAGAATTGATCTCATGCTGACACTGTCGCGATGCTGCTCCGGTGCCATCGGGAGCCCGAGCAGATCGAGAATTGTCGCATAGTAGTCGGTTGAGACCGTCGGCACATCGGAGGTGCTGCCCGGCTTCGTGACTCCCGGAACCCTGATCAACAGCGGGACGCGCACTCCACCCTCGTATGGCCATCCCTTGCCTGCTCGCAGGGGCTCGTTCGATGTCGGATGCCCCTCCGAGGTCGAAAGTCCGCCATTGTCCGAGGTGAAGATGACAATCGTCCGCTCCGTCAGCCCGTTCTCCTCCAGTGCCGCCAGTATGCGCCCGACGCCAATATCCATTTGCTCCAGCATCGCTGCGTATTCGGCATGATTCTGCACCAGCCTTACCTCGCGCAGATACTCCCGACCCCACGCATCCGGCGTTGCCTTCCGTGCTCGCTCCCGCCATTTCTCTGTCAGATCGGGACGCGCCCTGACCGCGGTGTGCACCGCCTGAAATGGAACGTAGGCAAAGAAAGGCCGTTCCCGACTGGCCGCAATAAACCTCACCGTTGCCTCGGCAATCACATCCGTCGTCTTTGGATCATTGATATCATCAAAATTTGTCACCGACTCCGGATAGTAAAACTGCACCTGCCCGCGTCGCTTCAGCCCCGCAAACCCCTGGGCATTCGGAGTCGAATCGTTGTCCCCAAGGTGCCACTTGCCCGCCATGAATGTCGCGTAACCCTCCGCCCGCAGGCGCTCAGCTATCGTTACCTCTTCCAGTGCGAGATCTGTCCGGTATGGCGCCGGCAGCAGCCGTGTGTTGCGCGGCCACGGCTGTGGCGCTCCAATGTAGTCAGTGATCCCCACCCTCACCGGATATTTGCCCGTCATTATCGCCGCTCTCGTCGGAGAGCAGACCGGACAGGCCGAATAACCGCAGGTCAACCGCATCCCCGTCGTCGCCAGACGATCCAGATTCGGCGTCTCATAGAAGCTTCGCGGATTGTTTGCCCGGATGTCCATATACCCAAGGTCGTCCGCCAGAATCAGCACGACGTTCAATGGGAGACGCTTCCCGGCAAAGGTGCTTGTCGGCAGTAATGATAGAAGCAGTATCGATAACGCCAGCCTTCTGATAATCTCTTTCATATTCTTTTCCGGATACTCTTCGCATGATTTTTAAACAGGACTTAGGCCTTTAAACCATTTCAGATTTCGAGCCTGATCTCTTTTGCCCAATAGTCAATAACATGGGTCAACAATAATTATTAGTCCGGATGAGCATGTCTCGCAGATTTTAGCTCAGGTTATCGGTTCAGTGATCAGATCCCCGTAGCCGATGATGGTGGATGAAAATCCACCACTGTATGGTTGATTTTCGTCCACATGTCATCTTCCCTGTTCGACTCTACAAGTGATCTGTGGGTTACCACTTAATCTCAGTAACCATGAAAAAGGGGGGATGGATCTCCATCCCCCCGGGGTAGTAGCCGTGATGATTGACCGCTCACTCGCGGCGATCGGGTGAGGTGCCCGGCTGCGCTTCGACTGCCGGTGCCTTCGGCAATCCGGCAACGCCTCCACCATCCTGCCAGGTGGCAAAGATGTTGTAGGAGCTGTCGAACCATGCATAGCCGGTGACGAGGACGTGCCAGTCACCGGGCGTTGGATTGCTGATGAAGCAGCGCTCATTCGATCCCAGCGTGCCCGACTGGCAATCGAAGACCTCGGTTGAGGGCTGCTTGTCGTGTCTCAGGTAGAGATCGACATCGCCACGCGTCTTGCCGATGCCGGCAAGCGTCACCGTCAACTGCGTTGCTCCCTCCGGGACATAGATTCGATAGTAGGCGCTCTGCCCGCGAGTGATGGTGTTACTCATCGTCTCGGCATTGTTGAGTGCAAGGAAGTTGTAGAGTGGCGTGGTGACGCTCATCTCCTCGCTTGGTGCTGACTCGCCATTGACGTTATAGGCGGAGACGCAATAGATGTAGGTCATATTGCGTTCCAGCCCGACATTGATCAGATCGGTGGTCGCGGCATCGACTGAGGTCACGGCCTTCCAGCTGTTGTCGCCGATCATCTTGCGACGGATGATGAAGCCGTCGTGGTTGGCCGAGTTCTTTTTCCAGGAGATGCGTACCATCTTCGGAGTGAACTTGGTTGGCAGCGCGGTGACCTGCACCATGCTCGGTGCCGTGGGAGGGGTCAGCCCCGGTACCGAGCCGATTGTCGAGACTCGAATCACATTGGAATAGGATGACTCTCCGAGGGCGTTATAGGCCGCGATTGCATAGTAATAGGCCGTACCCTGATTGAGCCCGAAATCGATGTAACTGGCAAGGTTGGCCTTCATCGTTCCCACTTCGATCCAGGGCGCGCCGGGATCAGTGCGGCGCTTGATGCTGAATCCCATTTCGTTGGTGGACGTATCGGTCCACTTCAGCTCGATCTGGGTTTTGGAGACCGGGCTGCCAGTCAGGTTAGACGGTGCCGATGGCAGTCCGCTGAGCGTTCTGATCGTGATCTCGTTTGAGTCGGGCGAATCGCCAATGGCATTGTAGGCTCTGACACAATAAACATAGGTCAGGCCTGTCAGCACCCTCGTGTCCTCAAAGAATGTCGCGTTTTGACCAAGAACGGCGATCATTTCCCAGGTGCCGGAGCTGCCCAGCTTGCGCCTGACCTTGTAACCGAGTTCGTTGGTGGCGTTGTCGACCCAGGTCAGCCGGACGAGATTGGTCGACGGGGCTTTGGCTTCGAGGTTGGTCGGGGTTTCAGGGAAGGGCGATGGCGCCTCGATCCTGGTCAGCACACTGAGTGCCGAGTCGATCCTGATACGCGGCTTGCGCAGGGAGTTGCGCAGGTCGACGATTCCGACTCCGGTCGAGCTCAGCGCGTTGAGGATTTCCTGCACACTGGCAGTCGGAGACTTCTGTCTGGCAATCGCCCAGGCCCCGGCAACGTGCGGAGCGGCCATCGATGTGCCACTCTTGATGCCAAAGGCTCCGCCCGGCACCGAGGAGACGATGAACTCTCCCGGAGCAAGCAGGCTGAGCATCGGCGCGTTGTTCGAGAAGGAACTCACCTGGTCGATCTGGCTGGTGGCACCCTTGGTCGAGCCAACGCTGACCGCCGACGAGATGCAGGCTGGCGCACTGATCGCATCCACCTGGTATTTGTTGCCGGAGGCGATGATGGTCGCAATCCCCACGCTTTGCAGCAGGTCGATGATTGATTTCAGGCCGCGCATTTCATTGTCGCAATCGGCAGTGTACCGGCCGGCACCAAGACTCAGATTGACTGCGGCAATCTGATGATTTTCGCGCAACTCGTAGACTCGCTCCAACGCATTGATCTGGTCGGAATCGAACGAGATGATACAGGAACTCCTGCCGCCGGTGCAGCCGGCAGGGTTGTCGAGCCGCGAGTAGACCTGCATCGAGATCAGCTTGGCGTCTTTCGCAATCCCGGAGAAATTGTTCGACTTGCCGGCAATGATGCCCGCGACATGAGTGCCATGATCACAACCTGCACCGGTCAGCTCGCACGGCAGGGCACTGTTGGAGGATGTCGTCGCCGCGACTCCGCCGGGACAGAGCGAACTGACGGCAATGGCCGAGGCATTGGTCGAAAAACAGGCTTCCGAGACCACCTTGTTGGCAAGGAAAGGGTGGTTCTTGTCGACTCCGGTGTCGAGAACTGCAACCGTCTGCCCCGCACCGGTATAGCCAAGATCCCACGCCCGGGCAGCCCCGACCAGCGGGCCACTCTCGGCGAGGTTTGCCTCAACTATCCTGTCCTCCTGAATGTCGAGCACGTTATATGAATTGCTCAGGTAATCGAGTCCGGCTCCATTGATGATTACCGAAAGATACGGAATGTATCTGAACTGCTTGATAGAGATCGGGTCATACCCGACCAGACTCTGCAGCAGTGACTCCTGTGCTGTGCTGATCAGGTAACGCTGCGCACGAACCTGCAGCGGGCTGATGAATTCACCCTCGGGGCGGAATGTCGCCCGCACTCTGACAATCACCGCCACGCTGCCAGCAGCCTGAATCGTCGATCCCAGACTCTGAAAGCGCTGGGAGAGAGATTCGTTCCGCTCGAGCATCGCCGCCTCTTCCTGCATTGACTGAATCGCCGCCGCCAGTTCCTCGGACATCTGCTCCCCGACCGGGTCCTGCAAGGCTGCTGCACTCACCAGAGGCGCTGTCACTACCGTCATTGTCACGATCGTAATTGCTGCCAGAAGACGCCACAAAATTGAGGTCTCTCCTGCTCGTCTTCTGCTGAAAGGGTTGGTTGATGTTACCCGGGAGCCCCCCGAGTACTCTCGATCTGTCTCATTTGCTCTGTTTGTTGTATTTATCTTTTGTGTGTCCATAACTATTTCGATCCATCCTCTCTCGCTATATTTGTCCGGATACTTTGTCCGGGTATACCTTTTTATTCAGGTGTTGAAGATGGGGCATTGTCCGCATTGCCAGCGGACTCAATCAGTTCAATCGATAATAAAAATTACTGTTGACTGATGGCGGTTGTGCCATTATTTAATTGTCAAAAAACAGGTTGACCCCGACGACCGCCTGTTGGGCGGACGGAGGGAGAGCCACCGGGCAATTGTCCCTTGGGCGGACAAGCCACGGTGCACATCTGAGCCCGGCGAATTGAGCGAAGGCATGGCTCCGCCAAAACGCTACGCGAACCAATTGTTCAGTGATACCGGTGAGGGGTACCGCTAATATCGACTCAGGGGCATGGCGACCCTGTGCTGATTGTTGATGTGTCAATGATTTGTTAATTCATCAACTCATCAGTTAATCAATTCAATTAGCCATTTCCTCGGTGCGTGTGAATTTTAATCTCTTTGTCATCTCTTTTGAATCTCTTAAGGGATCTTTTGGGATCTTTTGGGATCTTTTGAGAATCATTTAAGGATTTCTTAAAGGCTCAGGTGAGATGTAGAGGGGGTAAAAACCAAAGGGGGGAGTGTTTGTACCCTGATCTGTACTCTTATGGGCCTTGTGGCGATGCCATTGGTTATAAACCAACGACCCGCGCGGGTAACAGAGTCAGATTTTGTAAGATCTAATTTGCAACAACAAATGTTATAAGATCAAATCAGGATCAAATATCGATAACAACTGTTCGTGACAGCACCAAATGGCGAGTAATCTCTCCATTCGGACGGTGCCAGTGACTGTTTGTCGCAAAATGCCGCAACAAACTTAACCTGAGTGCGAAGTCACTACATAGCGCCTGTCAGGCGTTAGCAATATCTTCGGCAATGTTTTTGA
>CAIKMY010000336.1 GCA_903828635.1 uncultured Acidobacteriota bacterium | reverse complement strand
TTCTCCATTCCCCATTCTCCCTACCTTACCGGAAAGACCGGAATGGTCATCGTCACCGACGACGCCAATGTCAGGACGTGGAGGTTATGTCCGCCAAGACGGGAATTCCCGTTCGGCTGGTAATTGATCACTGCGCCCGAGATGGCGAGGTCATCCTGGTGCCAGAGCTTCATCCAGCCGGTTCGTCCCGCTGCGACCACCGAGTCAAAACGCGGCGACGTTCGCGGGAAGCTGTTGGAGAGAGTCCCCACCAGCTGGCAGGTTCCGCCGGAGATCGTGAAGCTCTGTGACGTTGTCTGATCGTCATAGAGCAGTCCAAAGATAGCGCTGAGCTTATCCGCGCTGCTCAGCAGATTCCCGCCAAGCCGGTTAAGAACCAGCATCGTGTTGTTGCCGGACGCGCGCGAATTGATATTGTCGACCGCCACCGCTCGCGGCAACCGATTATAGCTAACCCCGTCAAAGGTGAGCGTTGACGTCGCCATGGTCGGCTCGCAGTTCTGCAGACCGCCAGAGATCGCCGTCACCGCATAGGCCCCAAGGTTGGCCGAATGGCCGGACTCGAAAGTAATGTAGGCATCCCCGATGAGGTTATTGAAGTTAATCGGACAGCCACTGGTATTGGTGGCTACGCCGATGATATACCCCGTTGTCCCCGGATCGAAGTCGCTGGTGTAGAAGGTCGTCGTCTGATTCGGCGTCAGCGTCAGATACTGATCGGCAACCGAGCAGGTCGACCCATCGACGAAGAAGAGGTGGACATAGGCATTGTCGGTGAAACTGACGTTAGTAATATTGATCTGCGTATTCTGGTTCGCCGTCGCGGCCGATGAAGTATAGAGGTTGAAGATCAGGACGCTGCCCGCCTTCTGGTCTCCCGCCTCGGAAGCGACCGGCACCAGTGATCCCGGACCGGGTGGAACGTAAAGAACATTGATGCAGTTGCTGGTATTGCCAGCATTGAGGCCACCAATTGTTCCGGTTGAGGCGACGCAGAGGTTGGCAGTGTTGGCCACCTGATTTGTCACCTGCACCTTATAAGTGATCGTCACCGTCTGGCCTGCAGTGAGCGTCCCCGACCAGTTGAGCGTCGCCGGGCTGCTTCCGCTGAAGGAGCAGCTCCCAACGCTTGCCGTGCAGCTTCCCGGCACCGGCACCAATCCTGACGGGAGTGTCCCGGTATAGCTTGCCGACTGCGAGTTGGCCGCATGGTTGGTTAGTGTCGCGACAATCTGCGCCGAGGCTCCCGGCAGGTAGGTCGTCTGCACATTCGGAATCTGCACCGTCATCGCCCGTGCCAGCATACTGTAAGCCTGGGATCCGGTGCATCCATCTGAATCAGCCGCCTGAATTGTGAAGGAATAGAGGCCGGCTGTCGTCGCCGTCCCTGTGATGGCTCCCGTCGAAGCGTTGAGGGTCAACCCCGGCGGTAATGAACCTGAGAGCACCGAATAAGTATAAGTCCCCGCCGGCGAAGCTGTAACGGTGGCACTGTAGGAGGTTCCGGCGAGCGCACCGTCCAGGGCTGCCGGGGTGAGTGTCACCGTCGGACAGTTCGCCGAAAGGATACTTGCCGTACCAACTCCGGTTGCCAGAATACGTCCCTGTAAAGGACCACTTGGGAAGAGTATCGATCGGTGGATGTTGCCCATGCTGGCGGGAAGCGCACCGTCATTTGACCAGGTTCCCGTGGTCGGATCGTATAACTCGGTGGTAGTATTCGTCCCCGACCCGCCACCACCGATGACCAGAACCTTTCCATTGGGCAACAGGTGCGCCGTATGATAGCTGCGCGCCATGTTGAGCTGTCCGGTTGTTGTCCAGGTACCAGTAGTCGGGTCATAGATATCAGCATTCTTATACAGTGTGCCCGAGTACTCACCTCCAACCACCAGAACGCGGCCGTCCGACATCAGCGTCGCTGTATGACCTTGATCGCCGTGAAAGCCAGGTGGGTTAGTGGTTGACGCCCAGGTATTTGGCGTCAGATCGTATAACTGTGCGGTGTTGCTTTGCGAGGTTCCCCCAACGACCAACACCTTGCCATTCGACAGCAGCGTGGCAGTGTGTCTGCCCGCCGCGGAAACCATGGTGGAACTTGTCCATAATGTGGTAGCTGCAGAGTAAACATACGCAGTTGTAACGGTGGAGGTGTTCTGATAACCACCTGCAATCAGCACTGTGTCGTTGCTCAACAATGTTGCTGTATGGTGATGCCTGTTACCCGGGAGTGGGTCAGCAACCGCTATCGTATTGGTTGCCGGGTTATAGAAGTCGACATCATTAACCGACGATCCTCTGTAGCCACCGACCACTATGACCTGCTGGATGGATGGTATATAGGTCGCAGTCGGATAGCTCCGAGTATTCGTCAGGTTCGGGCCGGCAGCCCACGTCTGAGTTATTGGATCAAAAATCCTTGTCTTATTAAGGTAGGACGGCAAATACCCTCCGGCCATCAGCACTGTGCTGTTAGTCGGAATAAAAGCCAATGAGGTCTCTATCGTGTTGTCTGGTAATGGGCCGGTCGACGACCAGGTTGGGTCAATGGTCAGCGGATAACGCAGTCCCGAAGCGTCAAGCAGCAGTCGCAACTGCCGGGTTCCGTCGCCACGATCGGGATCAAGCTCCCACCTCACCGCATCATCACTGCGGCGACCAGTGGCATCAATCACCCATGGTGCCTCAATCTGCAACAGATCTCTGCCCGCCCGGCTGAAGACGATCGCTCCCGATTTCAATTCGATGGAATCAGTTCCCGCAATCTCGGTCAACTCATATTCAAAGCTTCGGGGTGCCGACTCACTCCTGAGATAGAGAAACTCTTCGCTTCGTCCCTGCTCGACCGTGTGGCGACTGTCAGTCTCCTCGAACGCTTCGCGGTAGATTATCTGATCCTGCTCAACCTCCACCCGCGACGGATTGGCACCAATCGTTTTCAGCCCGACTCTCACTCCGTTCGACTCGACAATGAACGGCTTGTCAAATGTTTCCGGGAAGAATGCCTCGATCTCTCTGACACCAGAATCGGCTATTATTAACCGACTCGCAGAAGGTTTGGAGTCAAACCGACGTACCAAACCTTTAATCGGTGCTCCGTTCATTTCGCGCGTCACCTCGGAAAAGTCCGATTGTCTCGCGCTCTTCTCAGAACTCTCCAGCCCAATACTTCCAATCCCAATCAGCATCAGGATTGCCACCAGCAGACCTCTCATACGCGTGTAGTTTTTCTTGAGGCTCATCTTATACCCTTCATGATAATGTTTTGAGTCGATTCTCTTCTTGAAGATGGTACCGCAGGTCTTCAGTTTACTCTTCAACGAAACAAATCTCTGCTTCACACATTCTGCATGATTGTCGGTCATTGCAGGTAAAATCTGTTCTGATCACTATTCAAAGATCACAAATCAATAACCTGACAATCAACAGAAAAAAACCAAAAAACCGGGCAAATAGCAGTAAAACCAGACAAATAGCAGTAAAAATTAGTAAACAGTAAAATAAGATTAGTAACTGTATTGTAAATTACCATGGTGCATCTATCGAAGTCACGTGTATCTGGTCTGACGCTATCAAAAATAAATGACAGGATCACCAGAGCCTGAAGATAGAATTTGGCCTGGGCGTGGCCCGGGATTGACCAGCCATGGCGTGGAGCATACAATTCCGGGCATCTGATTAAAAGTCAGGTGTGGGCAGGAAGCAGCATCAGTCAGCAATAAGGGAAAGATCAGAGGCTGCCAGAAACTACCAGAGACTATAAGGCAGCCCATGACCAGAAGGTGGTTCAAATGTCAGGCCGGGTAAATGTGAGGTTATGTAAATGAAGAAACAGAGGAGAGGATTGGGGCGTGGGAAGGCAACGCGTCGAAGATTCCTTGCGGAGGCGGCCGGAGCAGGAGTGGCATTGGCGTTGCCGATGGATTTAGCGCAGGCGTTCGTCCAGCAGAGTAGTGTGAAGGGCAAGGAGAAGCTGATCGTCAGGTCATTGCGACCGGAGGATCTGGAGACGCCGGTTTCGCTGCTCAACACATGGCTGACGCCGAATGATCTCTTCTATGTGCGACATCACTCGTATGCGCCGGAAGTGAATGCGAGTGCGGGCGCTTCGTGGACAGTCGAGGTTGGTGGCCTGGTGGACAAGCCGCTGAAGCTGACGCTCGCTGAACTGAAGCGGCTGCCACGGGCGACGGTCACGGTAACGCTGGAGTGTGCCGGCAATGGGAGGGCGTTTCATGAGCCGCCGGTCGCCGGGATCCAGTGGGAGAAGGGTGCCGTGGGAACGGCACGGTGGACGGGCGCGCGGCTTGCTGACGTGCTGAGGCTTGCCGGGGTGAAGGCGGCCGGGAAATATGTGCTGCTGGATGGTGCTGATCAGCCGGTCGGGAAGATGCCCGATTTCCAGCGCAACCTGCCGCTGGAGAAGGCGTTGCATCCAGACACGATTGTGGCGTATGAAATGAATGGTGAGACGCTGCCCCACCTGCACGGATTTCCGCTGCGGGCGGTGGCGCCGGGCTGGGAGGGGGCCTATGCGGTCAAGTGGCTCAACCGGATCACGGTGATCGACAAGGAGCATGACGGATTCTTCGTCAAGACAGCCTATCGTTATCCGAACATCCGGGTCGCTCCGGGAGCGGCGGTGCCACCGGAGAACATGGTTCCGCTGACTGGGCTGGTGGTCAAATCGTTTATCAATTCCCCGGCGGATGGCACAACCTTTAAGCCGGGGAAGGTCAGGGTAACGGGCTTTGCGTGGGCAGGTGAGGCGTCAATTCGCAGCGTCGAGGTATCGCTCGACCAGGGGATGACCTGGGTGCCGGCGCGGCTGGGGCGTGAGAAGCAGCGTTACGCATGGCAGGCTTTCGAGCATGAATTCGACATCAGGACGCCTGGATCATACCTGCTGATGGCACGGGCAACTGACGACCGCGGGCAGATGCAACCGGTGGCACCGCACTGGAACCCTTCGGGCTACCTCTGGAATGTGATCGATCGGGTGAGGATCAACATCAATGTGTGATGTCAAGCGATTTGGCTGTGTGCTGCTGATGCTGCTGGCCATCGTGATGATTGGCAGGAGAGAGGGGCAGGTGGTGGCGGTCGGAATAACCGATGCCCCGGGAAAGGCGATCATGGAACGGCAGTGCCTTTCGTGTCACGAGGCCGACCTGATCGTCTCACAGCGACTCTCGCGTACCGGCTGGACACGCGAGGTCGAGAAGATGGTTCGCTG
>CAIKMY010000335.1 GCA_903828635.1 uncultured Acidobacteriota bacterium | reverse complement strand
TTCTGCGCCTCATCCATCTCGCGAACGTAGGGTTTGATCTCGGCTTCGGCAAACTCGCGGACACTGTTGGCAAACAGCTGCTCCTCCTCGCTGAGGATCGTCAACGGTTGAATGATCGTTGTTGCGGTGCTCTGATCTCCCTGGCTCATACTGCTCCTCCTCTCGATGACGCTTCGATGACGCTTCGATGACATTTCGATGGCGCTCGGCGTTGCGTCGCGCACGACCTGGCGGTTCCCGGACCTGAAGGCTCACAGTGACCGTCAGCTGACGCTGCCCGGTTCTCGGCAAAGTTTCATCTTACCCCAGCCCCGCAGCTTTGCCAACTTTGGCTTCGGGGATATAATCCGGCTCAAACAGGCGGATTCATTGTCAACATTGGCGAACCCGATGATTAGAACCGGCTGTTGAAAGGAGACATCACAATGATCAGCAGAAGAGAGTTTGCGCGGAATGCGGGGCTCGGACTGGCGGCGGCGGCACTTGGCGGGCTGCCGGTGGCCGCTGCGCCGCAGAAGGGCAGGCTGAAAAAGGGCATTCTGATCTCGATGCTGCCGAAGCAGCTCAGCCTCGTCGATCGGTTCAAGCTGGCAGTCGATGTCGGCTTCGAGGGGATCGAGGCCAACACCGCCAGCGATCCAAAGGAGGCCGAGGCGATCAAGGAGGCATCCATCAAGGCCAATATCCGGATTCACTCGGTGATGAATTCGGATCACTGGAAATATCCACTCTCCGATCCCGATCCGGAGGTCGTCAAAAAGTGCGTTGCCGGCATGGAGACTTCACTGCGGAACGCCAAACTCTGGGGGGCTGACACGGTCCTCCTCGTTCCTGCCGTGGTCACCGGCAAAACGACCATCCCCCAGGCCTGGGAGCGCTCGCAGGCTCAGATCAAAAAGATGATCCCGCTGGCAAAGGAGCTTGGCGTTGTCATTGCCGTCGAGGAGGTCTGGAACAAGTTTCTGCTGACTCCTTACGATCATGCCAAATATATCGACCAGCTCAACAGCCCGTGGGTCAAGGCCTATTTCGATGTCGGGAATATCGTGATGTACGGCTATCCGCAGGAGTGGATTCGCGCACTTGGCAAGCGCATCGTCAAGTTCCACCTCAAGGACTTCAAGACCGAGAACCGACAGTTCGTGCCTCTGCGTGAGGGGAGCATCGAGTGGCCGGAGGTGCGCCGTGTCATCGGTGAGATCGGCTATGATGGATTCCTCACTGTCGAACTGAGCGGCGGTGATGAGGCCTACCTCAAAGAGGTTAGTCGCCGCGTCGATCTGATATTCGCCGGACAGTAGTCCCGATAAAACAGAACAGGGAGCCCGGAGCGGCTCCCTGTTCTGTTTTATCGGTTGAGATAATCACGATTTGACCAGTTTTTCGAGGCTCTCGACGATTTCGCCGTAAAGTTCTCCGGGTTCGGTGCCGATGCCGACGAAGCGGCGGACGATGCGGCCATCACGATCGAGGAGGAGAGTGGTTGGCACTGCCTCGATTTGAAAAGCGTGATAGGTCGCCATTGCCGGATCGCGCAGAACCCTGAGCTGCAGGTTGGATCGTTGCATGAAGGCGCGCAGGTCGTCATTCGAGGCATAGTTGCGTGCGCCGGGCCGGTCGCTGTCGATACTCACCCAGCAGACTTCAACCTCGCGTGCGGCATACCTGTCGGCAATGCGCTGGAGAGCAGCCAGCTCGCGGGCGATCAGTGGCACGCGGACACCCCCGAAGGAGAGCAGCACGAAGCGACCGCGCAAGTCGCGCAGTGACACTTTCCCCCCGCCAAGCGTCAGCAGCGAGTCCCCCTCAGCCTGCAGGCCGGAAGAGAGCCCTGCCAGTGGCGCCATCGAGAGCGCCCGCAGTATTTCTCTTCTTGACCAGCCATTGCTTTGCATCGCCATTCCGACCACCCCTTTCATCGCCCGGTCCTGCTCTCTCGCAAAGTACCTGCACGGCGATTGAACGTCAGGCCGTCGTCGAAAGTTCCATCAGCCGACGAAATCGTAGATGAGCACCTTCGACCAGAGCGGCGCGCATTCGATGCGGAACTTGTCGTGGGCGGGATCGACCTGGTAGGCGTCATGGCCGGCGTCATCATCAAAAGTGACGACGAGGCCACAGGTGTAGGAGCGGTCGATGATTGGGCGATCGGTGTCAGCCGGTGTGCCGACGAAGCCGTGCCTGACGCTGGGGATCGTCGTCAGTGAGCGTGCCCCCTCCCAAAATTGAGCCGTCTCGGCTTCAGTCAGATCGGGTCGCAGCCAGAAATAGACACAGTGAACAAACATAGGATGCCTTTCTTAAATGAGATGATGATGGAAGCGGAGAAACGAATCAGATGTCGCTGCGGTGCACATCAGCCCCCCTCTTCGTGCCAGACGATCCGCCGCCCATCAATATGCCAGTTACCGCGGAGGATGGCGGCGACAGCCTCGGGATAGATCCGGTGCTCTTCGGCAAGGATCCTTTGCGCGAGGGATTGACTGGTGTCACCCGGCAGAACGGGGACGGCGGCCTGACGGATGATCGGGCCGTGATCGAGTTCTTCGTCGACGAGGTGAACGGTGCAGCCGGAGACCCGGGCACCGTATTCAAAAGCCTGCCTTTGAGCGTCGAGGCCGGGGAAGGCAGGCAGGAGCGACGGATGCACATTGACGATGCGACTGGCAAACTGGCGAATGAACCAGGGCGAGAGAAGTCGCATATAGCCGGCGAGGCAGACGAGATCGGCATTGTGCTCATCAATCAGCCGGGCCATGGAGCGATCATGCTCCTCGCGGCTCTTCTGGCGGTGATCTCTGACGGCGGTCTCGATGCCGCGCTGGCGGGCGAGTTCGAGCCCGGGGGCCTCGGCGACATTGCTGATGACGATGGCCACCTCGGTATCGGGGATTCTGCCATCGCTGACGGCATCAGCAATGGCGATCATGTTCGATCCTCGCCCCGAAATGAGGATGGCGATTTTCTTCATACGAAGCGAACCTTTCCCTCGCCGGGAATGACTTCGCCGAGCGGGTACCAGGTCTCGCCGACGGTGGTGAGACTCTCTTCGACGAGGTGCCGGTTTTCAGCGGCGATGACCATGACCATTCCAATGCCGAGGTTGAAGGTGCGACGCATATCATCGAGCGGGACATTGCCGATGCGCTGCAACAGCCCATAAACGGGCAGCACCGGCCAGCTACCCTCACCGATGGCGACATCGACATTGTCCGGGAGGATGCGCGGGATGTTCTCGACCAGTCCGCCGCCGGTGATGTGTGCCAGCCCCTTGATGACTCCGTCGTGTTCGAGCAACCTTGAAAGCGCAGGGAGGTAGTTGCGATGGGGTTTGAGCAGCTCTTCGGCGACGGTGCAACCAAGCTCGGGAACCAGCGAGTCGATGCGATAGCCGGCAACGTCGAGCAGCAGCTTGCGGGCGAGGCTGTAACCGTTGGTGTGCAGCCCGACGGACGGCAGGCCGATGACGACGTCTCCGGCAGTGATCCGCGAGCCATTGATGATCTTGTGTCGATCAACGACGCCGACGATGAAGCCGGCGATGTCATATTCACCCTCGTGATAAAACTCGGGCATCTCGGCCGTCTCTCCACCGAGCAGCGCGCAGCCGCCTTCGAGACAGCCACGGGTCATCCCCTCGATGATCTGCTCGATCGTTCCCGGATCGACCTTGCCGGTGGCAATATAGTCGAGGAAGAAGAGCGGGCGGGCCCCCTGTACGAGGATGTCGTCGATGCAGTGGGCGACAAGGTCATAGCCTACCGTATTGTGAATGCCGCTGGCGAAGGCGATCTTTAGTTTGGTGCCGACGCCGTCGGCACTGGCTACCAGTACCGGCTCGCGCAGGCCCGGAAAGAGCCCGTTGAACATGCCGCCGAAGCTGCCAATGTCCGAGAGGACGTGCTGGCTGAATGTCTTCTGCGCCAGCTTTCTGATGCGGCTGGTGGCGGCGTTGGCGGCATCGATATCGACGCCGGCATCCTTGTAGGTGATGATTTCACTCATAACTCTCGCCTCTCCTCAGTGTCAGCTCTTCTCTCGCAAGTGGGATGCGTTCGCAGACCTGCAGCCTGTTGTCCGGTTAGCGAAATCGCCTGACTGCCCCGGGATGATCGGTCTTGTTGGATAGTTCCCGGTGTAGCAGGCCGTGCAATGGCGCTGATCTCCGGGGTCGCCGACGGCTTCGAGCAGTCCGGCAAGGCTGAGATAGCCAAGCGAGTCGGCACCGAGGAACCGGCGTATCTCCTCGACCGACTGGTGCGAGGCGATCAGCTCTTCTCGGGTTGGCGTATCGACGCCGTAGTAGCAGGGGGCAATGGTTGGCGGGCAACTGATGCGCATGTGCACCTCGTGTGCGCCGGCATCCTGCATCATCTTCACCAGTTTTCTCGAAGTGGTTCCACGGACGATCGAGTCGTCGATGAGGACCACGCGGCGGCCCTCGATCAGATCCTTGACCGGGTTGAGTTTGACCTTGACCCCGAAATCGCGTGCCTTTGAATGCGGTTCGATGAAGGTTCGTCCGATGTAGTGATTGCGCATCAGTCCGAAGCGGAACTTGAGGCCCGATTCCGCAGCATAGCCGATAGCCGCGGCGACTCCCGAGTCGGGCACGGGGACGACAATGTCGGCGTCGGCCGGGCACTCGCGTGCGAGGTGCCTGCCGAGGAGGTGACGACTCTTGTTGACGCTGCGCCCGAAGACCAGCGAGTCGGGGCGCGAGAAATAGACATGCTCGAAGATGCAGTGGGTCGTCGGCCTCGCGGCGAAGGGATTGATCGATCGCACTCCATCCTCATCGACGATGACCACCTCACCCGGGGCGACATCGCGAACGTAGGTCGCGCCGATCAGGTCGAAGGCACAGGTTTCGGAGGCAAAGACCGTCGCCCCGTCGAGTGTGCCCATGCAGAGCGGTCGGAAACCACGCGGATCGCGGAGGGCAATCATCGCGCGCGGCGTCGCGAAGAGCATCGAGAAGGCTCCCTCATCCTCGCACAGTGCCTCGATGATCGCCTCGACGATCCCCGATGATTTCGATCGCGCGATGCGGTGAAGCACGACCTCGGTATCAGAGGTCGAGGAGAAGATCGCCCCCTCGGACTCCAGTTGCCGGCGCGACTCCGAAGCGTCCGGCAGGTTGCCGTTGTGGCAGAGGGCAATCTGCCCGAAACTGCACTTGACGGCAAAGGGCTGCGCCTCGTTGATGCTTACCTTGCCGGCGGTCGAGTAGCGGACGTGACCGATCGCCAGATTCCCCGGTAGTCGCGAGAGAACCGGCTCGGTGAAGATATCGTTGACCTGCCCCATGCCGCGCTCAGCCTGGAGTCGCTCTCCATTTGAGGCAACAATGCCTGCCGATTCCTGCCCGCGATGCTGCAGGGCGTAGAGGCCGAAGTAGGTCAGTTGCGCGGCATCCGCATGGCCGTAGATGCCGAAGACTCCACACTCTTCGCGAAATTTGTCAAACATAGTTCTTGTCGGGCTTCTCCGTTGCCAGCGTGACTTTTCAGAGCGCGGTCGCGCCACCATCGACGACGAAGACCTGGCCGGTAACGAAGGATGATTCCTCGGACGCAAGGTAGAGCGCCATACCGCCGATTTCGTCAGGGCGCCCGACGCGCGGAATGGGTTGCGTTGCCTCCAGCCGCTTGACGTGATTTTCGTTCTTCCAGAAATATTCGCTGAAGTCGGTCTCGATCAGTCCGGGGGCGATCGCGTTGACGCGCACTCCGTGACGGCCAAACTCCATTGCCCAGTTGCGCGTCATCATGATCAGTGCCGCCTTGGTCGCACTGTAAAGCAGCCCGCCCGGTTGCGGACGAAGACCGGCAATCGAGGCGATGTTGATGATCGACCCCCCGCTTCCACGCTCGATCATCTTCGGTACCGTCAGGCGGATGAGGCGCAGGGATGAGAGGACGTTGACCTCGAACATCTTCGCCATCATCTCGTCGGTGACATTGAGGGCCGGACCCTGACCAATGTTGGTCGCGCTGTTGTTGACAAGAATATCGACCGGGCCGAAGGTCTGCTCGGTCTCGGCGACAAGGCTTTCAAGATCGGCTTCGCGACCGACGTGGCAGGCCACCGGGTGGATCTTTCCCGGCAGGGAGGCGAACTCAGCGGCGGTCGCCTGCAGATTATCCAGCTTGCGACTGGCGATGACCACGCTGGCCCCGGCCCCGGCCAGCCGCTCGGTGATCGCCTTGCCAATCCCGCGGCCCCCTCCGGTGACGACCGCGACTTTGCCGGTCAGATCGCTTCTGTTCATTGTCAATGCTGCGCTCCTTTGCTGATGCTTTTCGATGAATCGTTACGATAGCGTCGAACCCGCTCGATGGTCAAGATTCAAAGGCTTGACAATCATCTAATTGCTTGTCAATACTGACTTTTCTTTTTCACTTAAGGTTGCGACCGGGCATATCCGGTCATCATCTGATTGGGGGGAGTCGGGATGGAAACTGGCATGAACGCGGCAGCAGCAGGGGCGACAGGCGGAGTGGGTGAGGAGGGTGGTGTGATGGATTACCGTCGCCTTTACATTGGGGGACAGTGGGTGGAGCCGGCAGGGGCGGGGTTGATCGAGGTCCTCGATTCGACCTCCGAGGAGGTTATGGGCCGGGTGCCGGAGGGCGGTGTTGGCGACATCGAGGCGGCGGTGGCGGCGGCGAAAGCGGCCTTCGAGTCATGGTCGGCGACGCCGGTCGAGGAGCGGGCGAAGTTTCTTGAGGCGATTGCGGCACGGCTCAAAGAGCGTCAGCCGGACATTGCCGCGATCATCGCGAGGGAGGTCGGGATGCCGCTGTCGCTGGCCAGGTCGGTGCAGGCGGGATTGCCGGCAATGGTCAAGGCCTCCTACGCGAAGATCATCCGTGAATTCGAGTTTGAAGAACAGCAGGACAACTTCGTTGTCGCAAGGGAGCCGATCGGCGTGGTGGGCTGCATCACACCGTGGAACTATCCGCTGCACCAGGTAGTCGCCAAGGTCGGGCCGGCGATTGCCGCCGGCTGCACGGTAGTCCTCAAGCCGAGCGAAGTGGCACCGCTGACCAGCTTTATGCTGGCGGAGATCATCGACGAGGTTGGACTGCCGGCGGGTGTCTTCAATCTGGTCACCGGCTATGGTGCAGTGGTTGGCGAGGCGCTGGCGGGCCATCCGGATGTTGATATGGTCTCGTTCACCGGCTCGACGCGCGCCGGTCGTCGGGTCAGCGAGGTTGCCGCCGCAACCGTCAAGAAGGTTGCGCTCGAGCTTGGCGGGAAGTCGGCCAACGTCATCCTTGACGATGCCGATTTCGAGAAGGCAGTGGCGAGCGGCGTTGGCAACTGCTACTTCAATTCGGGGCAGACCTGCTCGGCGCTGACGCGAATGCTGGTGCCCCGTTCCCGGCATGACGAGGCCGCAGCCATTGCCGCCCGCGTCGCCAATGGCTTCACCGTTGGTGATCCACGCACCGGCAAGTTCAAGCTTGGCCCGCTCGTCTCAGCGACGCAGCGTGATCGCGTCGTTGCCTATATCAAAAAGGGGATTGCCGAGGGGGCAACTCTCGTCGCCGGCGGCCCCGAGCCTCCCGAGGGGCTCGAAAAGGGCTATTTCGTGCGCCCAACCGTCTTTGCCAATGTGCGCAATGACATGACCATCGCCCGTGAGGAGATCTTCGGACCGGTGCTCTCGATCATCCCCTACGATGACGAGGAGGACGCGGTGCGCCTTGCCAACGACACCATCTATGGTCTGGGCGGCGGTGTCTGGTCGGGAGATCCCGAGCGCGCCCGTCGCGTTGCCCGCCGTCTGCGCACCGGTCAGGTCGAGGTCAACGGTGGCCGATTCAACGCCCTCGCCCCATTCGGCGGCTACAAGCAGTCGGGCAACGGGCGCGAGTTCGGCAAGTACGGACTCGAAGAGTTCCTCGTTATCAAGGCAATGCTGCTCTGACAGGCCTGACACACATCACGTGTCCCAACGGGACACCGCATACCAGCCCGGGGCAACGCCCCGGGAAGCTTGCCCGACATTCCCCCGGCGTTCTGAAGGAACGCCTGAATTGTGCGCCACGTCTATCCAGGGTTGCGTATAGAATACCCCATTGGGGCATAAACCTGGGGGCAGTCCCTTGCCCCACTCAAGCGGAGGGGAGAGGGACGAGCAGTCCGCGCTCGATGAGCGCCCCGAAATGGCTCGTGATACTGGCGGCCAGAGCATGATCACGGACGAGGAGCCCGAGTTCGATGTTGCGGTCGAGAGCCGCCTCGGTGAGGTTCGCTGAGGTCACGCAGACAACCTCGTCGTCGACGACGATCGCCTTGGCATGCAGCACGCCCGCCGGTCCGTCCGGTTCCAGTGCGCGCGGATCATAATAGACACTGGGCCGGGCGGCTCCCGGCCAGTCGGTCGTCCAGAAACGATCAGCGAACTTGCGAACGAGCTGCTCGGCACTGGTCGTGTCACCTCTTTTGCGCTGAATGTTGAGCAGCAACGTCACGTTGAGATCGGCCCGCGCATCCATCCGTTGCGCAAGCACCTGGAAGGCTCGCGGGCCGTCAAAGAAGGCGTAGGTGCTGACCCAGGCCGATCGCTCCACGGAGCCCAACAGATCCTCGAAGACACGCCGGGTATCGCGAGCGTGGAGCCCCGGGACCTCGGGGCCGGACCAGACGAGATCCGGTCGCGGCATGCGAGATGTCGCCTCGTCGACCGTGCGGATCCAGGCGGCCGCCGCCGGCCCGGTGACTCCCAGGCGCTCGAGTTCGCCGAGCGACCTGGCGATCCCCTCACCGCCCTCAAACGCCCCGAGCACGGCGCGCAGCGAGACCGCCGTGTAAGGCGCGGCAAGGAGCCGCGCTTCGAGCGCGCTGGCGAGCCGCTTTCGCAGATGCGGCGGGAGGTCGCGCAGCGCTCCGGTCATACCGTCACCTCGAAGAATGCCGCGTCGGAGAGACCGAGCACCGGGACGACGAGGGCGCGATCGAGGTAGTCATTGCGCATTTCACACGAGGTCTCCGAGACCAGCGCACAACCGTGGCAGGCCGCTCCGTGAAGCCAGCGCTTCTCCATGCTCGTGCCTGGGGAGTGCTGGGCACAGATCGGGTCATT
>CAIKMY010000334.1 GCA_903828635.1 uncultured Acidobacteriota bacterium | reverse complement strand
TCGCCTCCGCCGCACCGCTGAGAGCAGCACCCTGACCAGCTCAAGGCTCTGGAAACGCCAGAATCTGAAACGCTGCCCGGCGCTTAGTGGTCCGGCAATGTCCCTGAAGACATAGTAATAATTGACCACGCACTTGTAGCCGATCTTCTGACGCGAAACCCTTCCGCCGGGTGAATGGAGATGAAGGCATCGCGCATCCCCGCACTGCAGCAGCCGCCACTGCTGACCTGCACGCAATGAGAAGTGAGCATCCTCGAGCATCCCGTAGTCACGGAAGAAGCGATCAAACGAGAGGCCCGCGTCGAAGACCTCGCGCCTCCAGACCGCACAGGCCGTGGTCATGAAGTCAATTTCGCGCACGCCACTGAATGGTGGCTGCAGGTTGACGTTGATCGGATAGCCGCTCTGATAATCATAGCGCCCCGGCTCCCAGGTGCTGAAGACTCGCAGGCGGCGATACCAGCGCCATCGTTCTACAGACCAGTCGAAGTGCTGGTTGGTTCGATAACCGACGACACCGCCGATTTCCCGCTGATCATCGTCCGCGAAGACCGACGTGATCTGTTCGAGAAAGTCGGGCTCAAGCCGAATGTCATCGTCGATCAGCGCGATCAGTTCCGTCCCGGCCATCCCGATCCCCGCATTGCGCTGCACCGCAGTGCCACCCGCCTGCCGCAGGTAGCGACAAGGGAAGGGAAGGCTGGCAATCATCGAGTGCACCACTGCCTCCGTCTCGCGCTCATTTTCCGGCGCGCCATCAACGAGGATGACCTCGGCGGGAAGCCGCGTCTGGCGGGCGATGCTGGCCAGCAACTCCCCCGCATCTCGTGGCCGCCTGAAGGTCGGAGTGACGATCGTCATCGACAGCATTCTCTTCTCTCCCCCTTCTCTCCTCTCACTGCTTCCCGTTCTCCTCATCGATCTTTCGCTGTTGCTCAGCTGAGTCTGGCCAGCAGGTGTCGCGGATACTCCTTGCGACGCCAGCGCTCCCGGGGCGAATCGATCGCATAACCGCAGCGACCAAGAATGGCGCGCACCTCGCGATCGAGAGAATCCGAGTGAACCTCAATCAGCCAGACCCGCGGCGGCCTCTCAGCCAGCAATCGCCGCGATCCGGCAAGTGCCATCACCTCTGCCCCCTCGATATCCATTTTCACCAGATCCGGGGGGGGATGGCTGGCAGCAAAGTCGTCGATCGTGGTTACTTCGACCTCGATCTCTCCACGACGATCCTGACGGATCAGGGATGGCGTATAGCCGGGGGCCTCTCCGGTCACCCCTCCGGCCCTGCCACTGCTCCCCGCTGAGACAAAGAATTGTGCCCTGCCGGCACGTTCGGCGACTGCCATCTGCAATGTCTTCTGTTGGGTGATCCTGTTGATCCTCATCAATTCGTTGATGCGTTCGGCATTCTCCGGAAGTGGCTCGAAAGAGCAGACCATGCCTTGTGGCCCGACGCAGACTGCGGCCAGCAGACTGAGAAAGCCGTTATTGGCACCGAGATCGTAGACGGTTTCACCAGGGATGATCAGTTCGCGCAGGCACAACTGGACTTCGAATTCATAAATCCCCAGTCGACAGGGAGCCTCCGGCCCGGGGAAGTGCATCCCACGCAGCGGGCCGGCAGCGATCCGTGGCAGCCGGGGATCGAGTCGGTGGAAGAGTGAGCGCACCGGACGGCGAAACGGCCCCTGCCAGGCGTGATGCAGCATCTCGCCAATCATCGATTTGAGCCTCCGCGCCGTGCAAGATCGACCAGGATCCGTGCCAGTCGCCCGCCAGCCTCCCCATCGAGCGTCTCACCAAAGAATTCGCGCACCAGCGCAGCGCGCTCTCCCCTCAGCCTTTCCGGTTCACAAAGTGCCCGCCTGATCATCATCCCCAGATCTTCCGGTGAACGTGCCAGTTCGACCGCGCCGCTGGCAACGATTGGGCGGTAGTGTTCAAATTCGTAGTAGCGGGTGAAATCGAAGCTTACCCGGGGATCGACACCCGGTGGCAGGAAGCAGGGGTTGATCGCCGGCTTGTCGAACATACAGAGTTCGAGCGTGATAGTCGAGGCGACATTGATCCCCACGTTCGCATGTCGCAGCATGTTGCTCAGCAGATAAGCATCGCCGAGTGTTGGCGTCAGCCATTGGCGCTCCCAGCAGACCTCCGGGAAAAGAATATCCCTGCGCTCCGCGCGAAGCTGATCAAAGACCTCCTGCGGCCCCTTCGGCAGAACCCTCACCACCAGTTGCGGCGACCCGAGATCGGTCATCTCGCGTAGCAGGTCGGCCGTCCGGGCGATCAGCCATGGCTCTCCCGCAATGTGATTGGCCATGCCGGTGCTGTAGAGGACGATTGGGCGCGCCGGATCAGCGCCAATCTTCGCGCAGTACTCCTCGCGGCTCCAGGCGAACTGACGACGAAAATGGAAATCGAACTGGGATGTTCCGGAGACCAGCACTCGTCCCGGATCGATACGAGGGTAAATCCTCAGCAGATCACGGCGCAGTACCTCATTCCAGACCAGATAATAATCGTATTGCGGAAATATTCTTCCCTGCGAGGTCAGGTTGTCCCACGAGAAGACGAAGGTCGCCGTTGGCAGCCCAAGATCGCGCGCGGCGTGAACTGCCGGCAATGCTACCTGGCTGTGGACGTGTGAGCCGTTGAAGACCAGCGCCGGGCGCAGTCGTTGCAGCAGTTCGCGATATTCGCCGATGGCCCCAAGTCGCCGCCCCGCCCAGCCCTCAGCCGCAGTCAGCAACTCCAGTCCGGGCCGGTTGACGAAAGGATAGGCCGCCAGCTTCTTCACATTGCGCTTGAGCCATTGCCGCAGCGTGGTCGCTTCGCGCTCCCGCCACTCCCAGCGGGCCCGTGCTCCCTGCGACCAGAGCCAGCGTCCGTGTGCCAGATCCAGCTCCTCCCTGATCGCACGGACAATCCACGGATCACTCCCCGGCGTCAGTGGAAAGAGTCGCTCGTAACGCTTGCCGAGAAGGCTCCAGATCTCGTCGCCGGGAACGACCGAGAGCACCGCAAGTGACGTCTCGGCTGCCACCCTTTCCAGTGCTTCGCTGTAGACGAGGTTGCGAATCGCCTCGCCGCGCGGCAGTATCGCAAGAACCCCTCCGATGCCGCTGCTGTCCGCTCCGGCATTCATCGTCTCACCATCCGTTTCGTAAAGTCGAGGATGGCTTCTGCCATCCGTTCCCCTGATCGTCCGTCGACCCGGCCGCAGACCATCTCGATAATCGTTCGCCTTTTCTCGCGGTGCCACTCTGGATGGGCAAGGTAGCCCCTTACTGCCTCGACCATCTCCGCCGGATTCTCGACCATCCACATCCCGCCCGATTCGGCGATCGGCTTAAAATGGGTCCATTGATGATTGAGATCCTTCACCAGTTGTTGCCGTGGCTGCCCCGGCTCGGGATCGAAGTCGAGATTGACTACGGGTTTGTCAAAGATCGCACCGTCAATCGCTGATGTCGAAGAGAGGTTGACTACTACCGCTGCGTGCCGGAACGTGTTGATCCATTCGCGGATCTGTCGCTCGTCCTGTGACCTTCGCGCGACGTGCAGCCCGCTCTGCCTCGTCGTCTGTACCCTCACCCGCGGGCCCAGCTCGCGCAGTGGCTGCAACTCCTGACCATCGTCGTGTATCGGGTGCGGACGAACCAGCAGTTGCACCTCACCCAGTTCACCACGGGCTACTCGTTCCCCGAGATATCTGATTGCCGCCACCTCTCGAAAGAGATTGGGTGAGCCCATCGCATAAAGCACGATCGGGCGATCCGGATCGAGCCCCTGCTCGCGGCAAAAGCTCTGGCGCTCCTGCTGGTAACGATCCTGAAAGAAGACATCGAACTGCGGTGCGCCAGTCAGATAGATCGGCCCACCCCGCGAACGTGGAAAGAAATGATGCATATCCCGCTTCATCTGCTCTGACCAGACAAGATAACCGTCATGCCCGAAGACCATGCGGTTCTTGGTCGAGGGGTTGTCCCACGAGGTGATCGCCGCGAGAACCGGGATGTTCAGTCGTCTGGCAGCAGCGACGATCGCCGGCTCTTCATAGCGAAAGGTGCCGGTTGTCACCAGCAGATCAGGCTGTAACGCGCTGAGTCGCAGCCTCCCCTCCGGGCTCCGGTCGCAGCCCAGCAGAAGCTGCTCCAGCCAAAGCTCTGTTCTCGCCTCCTGCCGCAGCACTGCCAGGGCCCGCGCCGGCCCCTTGAGCGCCAGTATCCGCTTCCGGTGCTGTTGGTCTCGCACGTTGCGCATCATGCTCAGTCGGCTTGGCGGCTTCAATCGGAAGTCCCAGACATACTCGTTCAGTCGGCGCAGATAATTGTAGGGAAACTCGCGAAAGGGAAGTATCGCCGGAAATGGCTCGATCCTGATTCCATCCATCGGCACATCGATATTGGTTGACGATGTTGTCCAGAGATGCAATTCTGCCTTTTCGCTGATTGCCGGCAGAAAACTCGAATGGAGAATCATGCGCTCCGTCAGCAGTGATGACGAAAGCAACAGGATCCGCGGGCAATGGCTGGCAATGCTCATTGCCTCTCCTCCTGCCTGTCTGCTGACTGACCTGCTGACTGACCTGCTGACTGATTAGTTATCCCGGACGTCGCTGATTCCAGATGCCAGCCGATCCGCGGACTGAGCACTGCTTTCCCTCCCGGGTCGAAATCTCCCTGTACTTCAAGCATGAATTTGTCCGAGATGATCCGGCCTGACCCGATGCCCGAATCAGGGACGAGGAATTTGAACTGTGCGGCATAGACTCCCGGCGTCAGCCAGAGCGGTGGAAGCTCCAGCCTGATCGTCCAGGTTCCATCGAGCGTCTCGACGCCTATCTCCGCGCTGCTGACACGTTTGTGAATGATCTGGCGTCCGACGAAATCCTCGATCGTCAGGAAGATCCACGGGTTGCGCAGCCCGCGTGCCTCGATCGGCAGCAGCAGGCTGAAGGGCTGAGCGCCGTTGATTATGCCCGGCGCTCCGTTATCGCTGTTCTCGATTCGCGGCAGCCCGATCGCCAGCCGACCACCATTGGCGGCGGCGACCGTCGGCTCGGCCTCCAGCCGTCGAAGGTACTCGGAAATCGCCTCCGCCGGCGTGCCGCGATGAACCACCCGCCCCTCGTCCAGCAGGATCGCCCGCCGGCAGAGCTGCTGCACGGCTCCAAGATTGTGGCTGACAAAGAGCACTGTTCGTCCGTCACGGGCCACGTCATCCATCTTGCCGAGACATTTCTTCTGAAATGCCGCATCACCGACCGCCAGCACCTCATCGACCAGCAGAATCTCCGGTTCGAGGTGGGCTGCCACCGAGAATGCCAGTCGCAAGTACATCCCCGACGAGTAGCGTTTCACCGGAGTGTCGATGAATTGCTCGACCTCGGCGAAGGCGACGATGGCGTCAAATTGCCGGACGATCTCGCTTCGTTTCATCCCCAGCACCGAGCCGTTGAGGAAGATGTTCTCCCTCCCGGTCAGCTCATGGTGAAATCCGGCACCAACCTCCAGCAGGGCGCCAACCCTGCCGGTGATCTCCGCATAGCCGCGAGACGGCTCGGTGATGCGCGAGAGAATCTTCAGCAGCGTGCTCTTGCCGGCACCGTTGCGACCAATGATCGCCATCACATCGCCGGGCTCAACCTCGAGATCGACATCGCGCAATGCCCAGAAATGACGATCCCCGGCACCGACTCGCCCGTTGCCACGCGCCATGAGCCTGCCCGCACCGTGCAGCAGACTCGCAGCTGTCCCGCTCAGCGATTCACGCAGCGTCCGGTAGCGCGTTCGCGATTCACCAATGCGATAGCGCTTCGAGAGACCCTCCGCGCGAATGACGCACCTCGTCATCGATCCGCTCCTCTCCATTCCTTCTTCGCCGACCCCATTCTCGTCTCAACGATCAGCCCGAGCGAGATCAGCTGCCAGAGGAAATAGCTGTTGTCCCCATTGCCGGAGAAAAACTCACGGCATTGTTGACGCACGGCATCAGCAGCCAGCCAGTTGCCACCGCTAAAGGCGATGGCCGTTTCGACCATCCCGGTGGCCCATTCGCGCAGTGGTCCGCGCAGCCACTCACGCTGCGGGGTCTGCACCGGCCTCTTTGGTGCCTCGACTATCCCGCCCGGTACGATCCCTGCTGCCATCTCGCGCAGCATCACCTTTCCGGTGCCATTAGCGATCTTCCGTTCCGGCGGCTGCCGCAGTGCCAACTCAACCAGCCGGTGATCGAGAAAGGGTTCGCGCAACTCCGTCGAGGCTCTCATCGAGATTCGGTCATTGAAACGCAGCGCTCGCGGCAGTTTCGTCTGGCGAATGTCCCGATATTGCAGATTCCGCAACCTGTCCGGGAAGGGCTGCCTCAACTCGACCGATCCCGCCAGCGCGCGAAACTCCGGCACGAGCCCGCCGGCAAATGCGGCCATCCCACTGCTGCCCTGCACCACCGGGGCTTCTCTGCTATCCGCCGCCTGTTGATAGTAGTCGTATCCCGCCCACTGTTCGTCCATCCCCTGACCATCGAGCAGTACCCGTATGCCGAGATCCCGTGCCGTCTCAAAGATTCTGGCATAGGCCAGCGTCGGTATTCCGCCATAAGGTTCGTCCTCGACCACCTGCACCGCGCTTGCCAGCGCCGGCACCTCTTCCGGAGTCAGCCGACAGACTACCGCCTTGTGCTCTGACCGTTCGAGCATTCGCTCGACCCACGGCAGCTCATCGTAATCCGGATCACCAGTGATGAAGGTGAAGGCCATCACCTGCGCCGCCGCCGCTCCCGATTCGTCAACCAGACCCAGCAGCAATGACGAGTCGAGCCCCCCACTGAGGTTGATCGCTACCGGCACATCTGCACGAAAGCGCAGCCTGACGCTCTCTCGCAGCAGCGCGCAATACTCCTCCGCGACATCTTTTGCCGGACGTTCGTCATACCCGCTTCCCACTCGTTCGCCAATGTCGTACCAGCGGCCGATGCGCGTTCCCCTCTCATCACTGAGCAGATAATGGCCCGGGGGCACCGCGCCAATCCCCTCCCAGAAGGTTCCGTTATCAAGCTCGTGAACTCCGGTCGCCAGATAGGTCGCCCACGCCCTTGCCGACGGCTGCGCTCTCACGCCCGCTGCCAGCAGAGCCTTGATTTCACTGGCCATCAGCAGCGTTCCATCATCCCGCTCGTGATAATAGAGAGGCTTGACCCCGAAACGGTCTCTTGCCGCGAAGAGCCGCTGCTCGCGATCATCCCAGATCAGAAAGGCAAACATACCCAGCAGGTGCTCCAGTGCTCCGATGCCCCAGCGACGATAGGCGGCGAGGATGACCTCCGTGTCCGTACGCCCGCGAAAGCGGTAATCACCAAGCTCTCCACGCAGTTCCGGATGATTGTAGATTTCGCCGTTGAAGACGATCTGCAGGTGGCCATCGACATCGGCCATTGGTTGCAACCCTGCCGGCGTGACATCGATGATGCTCAATCGGTTATGGCCCAGCCCGATTGCCCTTTCACCACCCACACCATTGATGAAGAGACCACCGGCATCAGGTCCACGGTGCCGCTGCACTCCAACCATCGCCTCAAGCTCTCT
>CAIKMY010000333.1 GCA_903828635.1 uncultured Acidobacteriota bacterium | reverse complement strand
CATCATTGAAATTGCATCATTGAAATTGCATCATTGAATATCGCATTTTGGGATATCAACAATAGCAGTATCCCGCCAGTCACGACAACAGTCGAATGGCAAGTCAGGATAAATGCAGAGGCGGCATCAGCACTTTGGTGCGGACTCGTAAATTGCAGGGGGGGGGATTTGCGAGGGCGGGGTATGCTTCGTTATCGTTTAAGCTCGCAGCTTCTTCGGATCAATGATTGATCGGTCGTATCCTGGTGATTTCAGTGGTTAAGGTTATTGGCTAATTACGGTTGCGACTCTTTCCCAGCTTGAGAACCTGAATTTTCACCCTGCGTCGCCCGAACTGGCGGGCCTCTTTAATGGTCGGCACCCAGATATCGACAATATCCCCCTTGATTCTGCCGCCGGTGTCGTGAACGGTATAGACACCTGAGTATTTGCCGGCAGTGACCTGGACAACCGACCCGAGAGGCAACACACCGGGGTCAGCCGCGATCACTCCGCGCCGCACATAGACTCCGGTTCGAGTGCGCCCCTTGAGGGCATAGGCAGTTGCCTTGAAGGTCTTCGACTCGCTGAGCAGCGGCTCTGTAAAGGAGAAGGGATCGTGAAAGAGGGCCTCCTTCGGCCTCAGCTTCAACTCGGGCGGTGGCACCTTGATCCCGACCCACGGCTCAGGGATCTCTCCGGACAGATCGGGAAGCTCAATGTCGCGGTCATGTTGTGCCGCAGGCAATGACTTCGACACGGCATCACCAGCCGATCCCTGCCCTTTTACCAGATCAGTCAGAGTTGACGCCAACAGCACCATTGCTGCAATTCTGATTATCTGCCTGCCCGGGCGTTTGTCACTTGAGTCTTCAATCATAAATCCCCCGGCATAATCCCCCGGCATAATCCCCCGGCATAAACAATAAAAGGGGCAAAACAGCCTGAAAAGCACCCTGAAACAGGCCGAAGTATACCATTACTTCCCTCAAACCGTGCCATACCATTTCGAATAGTCTCATAAAGCTTTTTTAAAGGGGAGTTTAGCCTCACCAAAAAAAGAGTCCACCCACTTGACAACCTCTCGATGACGGCGACATCTGTCCGAAAAGAATACACAGCTGATTCAAAATTTTGCACAAAACAAGACATAGGAGATCTCGATGGTGCAGCATCGAGGATGGTCCCGGTGGTAAGGTCGTGTCAGTCGGGCAGGGGTGAATGTTGGCAGATGGAGAGAAGTTCATCAGTAGAGGCGGTGGCGGTACCGACTTTGGCAACGACGATGCCGGCGGCGAAATTGGAGAGGGTCGCAGCCGTGAGGAGAGAGGCACCGGAGGCAAGGGCGAGGGTAAGGGTGGCAATGACGGTATCACCGGCACCGGTGACATCATAGACTTCGCGAGCGGTGGTCGGTATGTGAGTAACGGGGCCGGACTCGGGAAGGAGAGACATGCCGTGTTCGCCACGAGTGATGAGGACGTGACGACAGGCGATCATTTCGCGGATGCGGTGAGCAGCGGCGAGTAGTGAGGTTTCGTCAACGATTTCGATACCGGTGGCGCGTTCGGCTTCGGGCTGGTTGGGGGTGATCAGGTCGACGTTGCGGTAGTGGAGGAAATTGCGAATTTTGGGATCGAGGCAGACAAGTTTACGGCAAGAGTGGGCAGCCTCGATCGCGTGATGGAGGAGGCGCGGAGTTAGCATGCCCTTGTCATAGTCGGAGATGATGAGGGCGTCAGCGGAGTCGAGAGCATCGAGGAGGTGGCGAAGAATGGCGTCTTCGACCTCCTCGGCGATGGGGGAGCGATCCTCGCGATCGGCGCGAACCATCTGCTGACTGTGAGCAACGATGCGGGTTTTGCGCGTGGTGGGGCGACCGGGGACGGTGACAAGTCGGGAGCAGTCAGCGCCGCGATCAGCGAAGAGATGGCGCAGGCGGGCACCTCCCTCGTCGTCACCGACGATGCCGAGGGGAATGGCAACGGCCTTGAGATCGAGAAGATTGGAGACGACGTTGCCGGCACCACCGAGTTGTATCGTCTCGCGCCTGACCTCAACGACGGGGACGGGGGCCTCGGGTGAGATGCGACGAACTTCACCCCAGATGAATTCATCGAGCATCAGATCGCCAAGGACAAGCAGTCGCTGGCGGGAGAATCTCGCAATCAGATCCTGAAGATTCATGCAAGCACTCTGTCGATTGCCTGCCCGACCTGCTCGACGGTGACTGAGCGGATGCATTCCGGTTCGGGGAAGACCTCGCACCTGAACATCGAGCAGGGGTTGCAGGGAAAGTAGTTCCAGACAAGCTCGGAGGGAAAAGAGGCGTCGGGATTCCAGGGGCGCCAGCGGACAGTACTGGCGGGACCAAAGAGGACAACGAGCGGGGTGCCGAGCGCGGCGGCGATATGGGCTGGCCCGCTGTCATTGCCGGCAAAGAGCCGTGCACCGGCGATGACGGCGACCAGCTCACCGATGCGCAGGTTATCGAGGGTCACGATGTTAGAGCCGGCCCGGTCGGTGACGGCGGCCATTTGGGCACGCTGTTCGGCAGTTGGTGCGCCGGTAAGGACGACGGAAAATCCACGTGCGGCAAGGTTGTCGGCGATCGCCGCAAAGCGCTCCGGCATCCAGCGCTTGGTATGAAACTCATTGGTCGGCGCAAGAACGGCGTAGGGGCTCCCGTCGGCAAGCCCGGCCGCGGAGAGTTTGGCGTGGGCGCTCTCCCGAAAGTCAGGGGAGACGTGAAGACGCGTTGGCAGTGGAGCGGCCGTTGGCAGCCCAAGCCAGCGAAACCAGGCGTGCTGAGTTTCGACAGTATGAAGCCGTGTGGAGATGCCAGTCTCGCCAAGAATCTCATCGACCGGGGGGATGGTCAGATTGTATGCGAAGGATGGGCGGAAATGGGCAGCACCAACGCGATAAGGGGCACCACTGGCAAGGGTGAGCTGCGCACTGGTCGGCCCACCGTGGAGGTTGATGACGGCCGCGAACCGGCGACGGCGTACATCGCGAAGAATAGCCAGCCGGGCAATGAGCCGGCTGCGCTGGTCACCGCCGGCACGTTCGAGCGGCATGGCTTCGATCCCGGGATCAGCGGCGTAAAGATCGGTGTAGATCGCCTCGACCAGCGTCGTCAGCTGCAAGTCGGGACGCCACTCTTTGAGAGCGCGCAGGTTGGCGGTGTCGAGTACCGCCTCGCCAAGGTTACGCAGGCGAATGAAGAGGACCCGCGAACCTTTCGGCAGTTGCTGGAAGAGGGGTGGTGGCATCAGGAGGTCGCCGGCTCCGCCGGCTCGATCGTCGCTTCATCGACCAGCATGACCGGGATGTCGTCACGCACAGGATAAACGCGGTGGCACTCGACGCACTTCAGCCCGCTGCCATCATTCTTCAGCTCCACTTTGGCGAGGCAGGCCGGGCAACACAGGATCTCGATAAACTCTGGTGAGATCGTCATAATTCTCCAGATAATTCTCAAATCGGAAGAGCACACGT
>CAIKMY010000332.1 GCA_903828635.1 uncultured Acidobacteriota bacterium | reverse complement strand
TCATCGTCCCTGACAATGTCAAGGTCTCTGATTTTGCTGAAGTGGTCGTCGATAACAAGGGAACAAAGTCTCGCGGTCGCGTCAAGTCAGTGATCGCTTCGGCCGGACTCTTTACGACAACTAATGATGGCAATGGCAGCGCGACCGTGAAATGCGGGACGCCAAATGCTGATGGCACTGTTGCTTACAGTGATCCGCCCTGCGCCGTTGGCACCGAGACCAGCCCCAACCTGCTGCGCCTCTTTGGCACCGGATGGCGTAATGCCTCCAAGGTTAGTGTCAGGATCGGCGACAGCGATCTCGCAACCATTGCTGCCGGCCTGCAGCCCGGCCAGCCCGGCCGCGATATCATCGACGTCAAACTGGTCCCGGCGCTTGCCGCCAAGACCGATGTCGATATCCTTGTGACTACCACGGTTGGAGATGTCAGCAAGATCTCCAAATCCGGGATCAAGGTCTCCTTCAAGTAGCCTGCTACTATCAGCGGGGAGCCTGGTCGGGCTCCCCGCCAATCAATCAAAACTCATACAGTTATCTATTGGCATCCATCATGGCATCAATCATGGCGACCAGTTGATCGAGGGTTGTCTCCCGTTTGGCGACAACGATTCGGCCCCGGCGGCCCGGGTTCCATCGTTCGATGAAGGCGGGCGGGTTGCTGGTGATAAAGATGGTAGTTGCCGGGATGCTCATGGCGGCGGCAAGGTGCTGACCCGAAGAGTCATAGCCGATGTAGCGATCGCTGGCGGCGATCAGCCCGGCAAGCGAGCCAATACCGCCATCCCAGGCAATCAATCCGGCATTAATCCTGTCGACTGGCGGCCCTGATTGCCAGTCGCGCTCACTGGCCTCGACGATTGTCAACCCATCGTCCCTCAGCGTGTTGACGATGCGCCCGACCGCCTCCTGCTCGTCGGGGCCACCTCCCTTGTCGAGGATGACGCGGCCCTGACGGCAGAGGTGGCGCAGCAGCGTGACCTCTGTCTCCGGTGCCAGCCGCTTCTCCTCGTTACCGCCTGTGCCGAGGCTGATGGTGGCGATTTCACCAGATCCCCCCCGAATCAGTGCCTTGCGGATGGCCTCACCGCGACGAAGATGCTCTTCCGGCAGTGCGACAAATGAGCATGCATGCTTTTTCAATACACCCGCTCCGACAAGTTCACCGACCCAGGCTGCGGCCAGTTCGCTGAGTGAGCCTGCACCCGCTGCACGGTATGACCGGCTGGGAAAGAAGCGATAATTTGTCTCGTCGGTAGACACCGGCAGCAGACCAAGCTGGGTCAGTCGTGAGTCGGGATCGATCACCAGCATCTCTCCCGGGTTCAGGTCGCGCCCTTCATCCTCAATGATCGCCAGCAGTTGACGCCAACTGTCGAGCCGCGTCATCACCCTCCCGCCACGCGCATAGCCAAGCTCCCGAACCCTGATCCTCGCCTCACCCCCATAAAGCTCTCGCAGCTTGGCAGACCCCAGCAGCACGAACTCTGCTGCCGGCAGCGCCGCCATCAGGCCGTCAAGCAGCACGCTGGTGATGGCGACATCTGCCCCGATCGTCACTCGCGAGAGCAGCACCACCCGCTTTGCTGATGAGATCTCACCCCCGGCCGGTCGCAACAGCCGCTCGTGTCGTCGCACCAGATCTTCTTCCGTGCTCAGGCCGAACCCTGCCAGAGCTGCGTCAAAGAGTGCTCCCTCCGGCATCCGCCGGTGAATGTCGATCACCCGTGCGAAGAGCTGCGGGTAGATCTGTGACGCCTCCGCGGCAAAAGAATCGTTGAGCCGCTCGATCACTCCCGCAAAGAGCGCCCGACTCGCCCGCCCGGCAATCTCCGGATCGTCGTCACTCGCCATCTCGCAGAGCAGACCGATTCCGCTTCTCCACGATCCGTCACCTGACGCCATCCCTCTCCAGATCGCGTCGACGGCCGCTCTCGCCCGTTCTTCAGCCTCTTCATCGAGGGTCATCCCATCTCCTCTCCCGAGCACACTCAGATGCCACCGCAACAATATAACTCATCTCCCTGCTCGAAGTCCGGAGCCGACGCCCATTGCCTCTCCTTGACACTCTTCGATCACGTTGCTAGACTTCGCAGTCTGTCATGATAGACTTTTGCCACGTACATTCTGTTATATGTGATGTAAAATTTATTTATTTGCACAATGTATGTTCAAAGCCGACAGGAATCAGCAGGAATCAGCAGGAATAAATTTGACCGTCGGGCCTGCTGACAAACCCGCGAGTGCGCTCTGATCATCCCTGGCGCATCGGGTGTACATATCGAGAGTCGTTTTCAGAGAGGAGTTCTGCAATGCCAGTTTTTAATGGAGTCCCGTCGCCCGCCGACGGTCAGGCAATTCGTGTTGAGGGCGGGAGACTTCAGGTTCCCGACAACCCGATCATCCCCTTTATCGAGGGTGATGGCACCGGCGTCGATATCTGGGCCGCCTCGCGGCGCGTCTTCGATGCCGCTGTCGAGAAGGCTTATGGCGGGAAGCGGCGCATCGTCTGGTACGAGATCTTCGCCGGCGAGAAGGCCTTCAAGCAGTTCAACGAGTGGCTGCCCAAGGGGACTCTCGAAGCAATCCAGCATTTCGTTGTCGCGATCAAGGGGCCGCTGACTACACCGGTCGGTGGCGGCATCCGCTCACTCAACGTTGCCCTGCGTCAGGAACTTGACCTCTATGCCTGTGTTCGCCCGGTGCGCTATTTCGACGGTGTGCCCTCGCCCGTTCGCCACCCCGAGAAGCTGGATGTCGTCATTTTTCGTGAGAATACCGAAGATGTCTACTCCGGCATCGAGTTCCAGGAGGGAACCGACCGGGCGAAGAAGCTGATCAATTTCCTCGCTGAGTGGGGCTACAACATCAATCCCGACTCCGGCATCGGTATCAAGCCGATCTCGATCACCGGCACGCGCAACCTCGTGCGTCGTGCCATTCAGTACGCAGTCGACAACAAACGCAAGGTTGTAACCCTCGTTCACAAGGGTAACATCATGAAGTACACTGAGGGCGCCTTTCGCGACTGGGGATATCAGTTGGCGAAGGATGAATTCCGCCACCAGATCATCACTGAGGATGAGCTCTGGAAGGATCACAATGGAAAGCTGCCCGAAGGAAAGATCCTCATCAACGACCGGATTGCCGATGCGATGTTTCAGCAGATTCTGCTGAGGCCGGATGAGTACGAGGTGATCGCCACTCCCAACCTCAATGGCGATTATCTTTCCGATGCCTGTGCCGCCCAGGTTGGCGGGCTCGGCATGGCTCCTGGGGCCAACATTGGCGATCACGCGGCCGTCTTTGAGGCGACCCATGGCACCGCGCCCAAGTATGCCGGGCTCGATGTCATCAATCCCTCTTCCGTTATCCTCTCCGGAGTGATGATGCTTGAGCATCTCGGCTGGGTTGAGGCCCGCGATCTGATCATCAATGGTATCGTCAAAACGATCGCGCAGAAGAGGGTCACTTACGATCTTGAGCGGCAGATGCAGGGCGCGACCAAGCTCAAGACCAGCGAGTTTGCCGGTGCAATCATTGAAAATATGGCATAGGCGGAGTGCCCCTCCGCTGCCGTTTACATCAGGAGAAGAGATATGGCTCGCAAGAAGATAACCGTGGTTGGTGCCGGCAACGTCGGTGCGACTGCGGCCCATTGGCTGGTTTCCAAAGAACTCGGCGACGTTGTCCTCGTCGATATTGTCGAGGGGATGCCGCAGGGCAAGGCCCTTGACCTTGCCCAGGCTGGTCCGATCGAGGGGTATGATAGTCTGCTGGTCGGTGCCAACGACTACAAGGCAACCGCCAATTCCGACATCGTCGTCATTACCTCCGGCATCGCTCGCAAGCCCGGGATGAGTCGTGACGATCTGCTCAATACCAACGCGAAGATTGTCGGCAGCGTCACCGAGGAGATCGTGCGCAGCTCGCCGAACGCGATCATCATCGTTGTTTCCAATCCGCTCGATGCCATGGCCCAGGTCGCCTTCAAGCGCTCCGGCTTTCCGAAGAATCGCGTCATTGGCATGGCTGGTGTTCTCGATTCGGCCCGCATGCGCTGTTTCCTTGCCGAAGCACTCAATGTGTCGGTCGAGAATGTCAATGCCTTTGTCCTTGGTGGTCATGGGGACACCATGGTTCCGCTGCCGCGCTACTCGACCTGTGCCGGCATCCCCGTCACCGAGCTGCTGCCAAAGGATCAGCTTGAGGCGATCGTCAAGCGCACCGCCAGTGGTGGTGCGGAGATCGTCAACCTCCTCAAGACCGGTTCGGCCTATTACGCTCCGTCAGCCGCCGCCGTCGAGATGGTCGAAGCCATTATCAAAGACAAGAAGAAGATTCTGCCCTGTGCCGTCTACCTCGAAGGTGAGTATGGCATCAACGGCCTCTTTGTAGGTGTCCCGGTCAAACTCGGCTCCAATGGTGTCGAGGAGATCATTCAGATCAATCTGACCGCCGAAGAGCGTGCCGCCCTTCACAAGTCGGCCGCGGCGGTGCAGGAACTCGTAGATATTCTCAAGGTCTGAAAGCTGCCCTCTCACAGGTCGATTCCTGAATCAGGACGTCTCTTTATCTCTGACTGCCGCAATATCGATTCGCTGTTGTGTCAACGAACGAGAATGCGGCAGTCGGCTGTTTATTATCCGGCCATTTGTCATTTGGCCATTTATCGTTGAACATTGAATTTATCGTTGGACATTGAATTTACCATTGGACATTGAATTTACAATTGGACATTGAATTTACCATTGGAAAGGACGCTCGGCGATGAGTGAACCTAAGCAACTGACAGGAAAAGAGAAGATTCTGGCAGAGTTGAAGTCGCTCGAGTATGAATTTACCATTGAGTTGCCGAAGGCCCTCAGAACGGCGGCCGCGCTTGGCGACCTCTCGGAGAATTCAGAATACAAGTATGCCCGTGAGCGGCAGGATTACGTTCGCGCGCGCATTCGTCAGCTTCAGCAACAGCTTGTCAAGCTCTCCAGCATTGATATCAGCCGATTGCCGCGTGACCGGGCCTCTTATGGCTCGACCCTCCTGCTGCTGGACATTGACCGTGATGCCGAGATCACCTACCGCCTCGTCACTCCCGAAGAGGCCGATTACGAGCAGGGGCTGATCTCTACCTCTTCTCCGATTGGCCGGAGCCTTCTCAACAAGCAAGAGGGAGACGAAGTCGTTGTGCAGACGCCGAACGGCCCGCGCAAATTTGAGATTATCAGGTTGACGACGATTCACGACGAAAAGTGAGGCTATCCGGTCCGGAGGCGGTGTGATTGGCTTTTCTCTTCCCGGGTGATAGTATTCTCATTTGAATCAATACCAGGGGGGCCGGGTAATGGGATTGCATCTCGCATCAGGGTCGGTGGTGAGGAGGGCACTGTCGGTGGCCATGCTGATCACCCTCTTTGTGTCCGGCGCTTTGCTGGTGATCTGGGTGACGTTGCGAGGGCGGACAGTCAGTGTGCCCGAGGTCGTCAGGCTGAGCGAGGCCGCAGCACAGGATGAACTGGAGAGTGCCGGCCTGGTGATGCAGATCAGTGGCCGTTCCCATCACGAGACAGTACCGGCACAATTTGTCTGCGATCAGTCACCCCCTGCCGGGGCAACGGTCAAAACCGGCCAGCTGGTAAGAGTGACATTGAGCCTTGGAGCCGCTCCGGCGAACGAGCAGTCTGCTCCACACTGAGTGTCGTTGGCAAGGGGGCTGCACCGGGATTCAGGGGCTGAGTTTCTTTCCTGGGGCTGATTTTTTTTCTTATAGTTAAAATAGTTAAATTAGTTAAATCGCTGGAACCAATGGCAAGGCGTCACGCAGGATTCGTTCCAATCGGCAGATGCGCATAGCGGTATTCCATTCCGAGGAGTTGTAGCAATGAGTCGAAGTCATTCAATCCGTATGAGCCGCATGGGATTGATTACGGTTATCAGCGTCGTTCTTGGGCTGACTGGTTGTGGCGCGAAGAACAAGGTGGCAAACGAGAACGCGGCGATTCCGGGTCGCGACAAGGAACTTTACGAGCAGGCCTACCAGAAGGCACGCAAGGGGCGCTATGACGAGGCACGGCTGCTTTATAATGTCGTCATTACCACCTACGTCGACAGCGAATATCTGCCGCTGGCCAAGCTGGCGATTGCCGACTCTTTCTACCTTGAGGGTGGGACGAGCAACCTTGAGCAGGCAATCGGCGGATACAAGGATTTTTCCCAGTATTTCCCGACGCATCCCAAGGTTTGCGAGGTCAAGCACAAGATTGCCCATTCGCTGATGCGGCAGATGGGGGCCTACAATCGCGATGCGAGCAAGGCGAAACAGGCCGAGTTTCAGTTGAAGGCAGCGCTGCAAAGCTGCCAGACGGCGGTCAATCGGCCGGCGATCGAGAGTGATCTGCGGGATGTGCAGCAGGTGCTCGGCCTTCATGAGCTGGACATTGCCCGGTTTTATATCAACACGCGTCAGGCCTACAAGGCAGGTGAGAGCCGGTTGCGCGACATTGTCAGCCAGTATCCATTCTTCAGTTACTACGATGAATCGCTCTTTCTCCTGGGGGTATCGCTGATTGAGCAGGAGCAGCCGGAGGAGGCCTCAGAATATTTCACCAAGCTGGTACGCGATTTCCCGAACAGCGAGTTTTCCAATCGTGGTCGGGAGTATCTTGAGAAGCTCGGGAAGCCGTTGCCAACGCCGAGCAATGACAATCCGGCTCCGGTACGCCCCAGTTTCGTCGGCAAGTTCGGACTGATTCTTGGTTACAACGGGCTGGAGATTTCCAGGGACGGGGTATTGCTGAGCAAAGAGGGCGAGGTCAAGGCTGACGAAGCTTCGCTGGCGAAGCCGGCAGATGTCAACAGTGCGACGGGCACACGTGCGGTGAGAGCGAGCACCAAGGTCAATCTTGATGTCCAGGTCTCGGCACCGCCACCCGCTCAGTCAGCACCGGCGGCATCAGATCAGCAGAAACAGAAAAAGAGCAAGAGCGACGAAGAGACAAAAGACGCAAAAGACGCAAAAGACACAAAAGACACGAAAGACAAAAAGAAGAAGGGCGGGATCAGGGGCATCTTCCGCTGATTGTGTTGGGGCGCTTCCGACAGTGAACGGAAGCGCTCCACTCCCCCAGGTTATTATTGAATTTAAGATTGGGTTGCCCCCTGTTATTTTCAATGGCTGAGATCAATTCCTGCTTGTCAATCGTCCTCCTTTTCCAGCAAACTATCGCCTTGATGTTGTGGTAAGACCGCTGCCTGCCTGAGCATTGGGAGGACTCTGTGAGTCATAAAATTCTTCTGGTAGACGATAGCGTCACTGTACAAAAGATCATCACGCTGACCTTTTCGGATGAGGGGGTGGACGTGGTGACGGTTGACAGTGGGGATGAAGCGATCAGCCGATTGCACTATATGAGGCCGGCGCTGGTGATGGCTGATGTCACGATTCCCGGCAGGAACGGTTACGATATTTGTGCACACATCAAGGGGAGTGCCGAATTGCGGCATATTCCGGTAATCCTGCTGGTACCGGGATTCGAAGTGGTTGATGAGGCACGGGCGCGAGCTGTTGGAGCCGATCATTATCTGACCAAGCCGTTCCAGTCAATTCGCTCGCTGATTACGACGGTGAAGAATCTGATTGAAGATCGGCAATCGGGCCGGTTGGCAGGCAACGTGGGAGAGGCCGGTTTGGCAGCAGCCCCGCCACAGCCTGGAGGAGATCTTCCGGCGTCGGTGCCACAGACAGAGGAGATTCTCTCCGTCGCGGCTGCGGAAAGGGTGGAGGCGGAGAGTGGAGTGGCCGGGGTGGAGGTCGTGACGGCATTCGAGGGGCAGAGCGAGGTCGTGCAGAATGGTGCCCTGACGATACCGCGTGAAGTAATCGACGAAATTGTCGAGCGGGTCGCGGCGCAGGTAACGGCATCTTTGATTGAGCGACTTGGCGGCAGGATTGCGGATTATAGTGCAGTACCGGAGCCCGAAGCCGGCGAGGTGGAGCAATACGACGAGGCTGACGAATTGCTGGAGTTGTAACGGTGACGCCGGAGCGATGAGTTTCGGCGTGGTGAGCAGACTGGGTGGGCAGACTGGGTGGGCAGACTGATAGATGGAAATTCCCAAATCATACGAACCGAAGGAAGTTGAAGGGCGCTGGTACCGTGGAAATAAAGAGAGGGGCAGGGGTGAGGGGGGGCAGTGAAATCAAATTAATAGTAGTATCCGCGTACCCTCTGGATGAAGGCCCTCAGCAGCAGGATGAAGATGATCAGCAGCACGATGCTGGCCGCGATCACGATCCAGATGTTGATCAGGCCGACCTGGAAGGCGTAGGGCGAAAGCGCCCATTTGCTCTTGTTGCCGGAAGGGTCGTTGGCCTGGATGCGCCAGTAGTAGGTGCCTGGCT
>CAIKMY010000331.1 GCA_903828635.1 uncultured Acidobacteriota bacterium | reverse complement strand
ACCGTCACCACACCACGCATCCCGCCATTGATGTAGGGATAGGTCTTCGTGCTGTGATAATGATACCTGCCCGACTTGTCGTAATGGCCGTTAAACTCGTCGAGCCCCGTTACTGCCGTCCCGTCGGGTTCATTGAGACCATACAGGGCAAAGCCATCGAGCGCATAGCCGATTGGCAATCCCGAACCAACCTTCGCCTCAATATGAAGTGGCGCTGCATGGTAATGATAGTCATCGGCCCGACCGCAATGCCCGCCAAATTCATCCAGTTCGCCAATCGAGAAGGAATCGACTCCGCGATTGTTGAGGGCATTGAAGATCGGGATGCCATTGGCTGCAAGGGCAATCGCACCGGTGAACAGAGCCGTCTTTGCCGATATCGGCTGAGTCGCAATCACCGGATTGAGCGGGATCTTCCACGCATTATCACTGAAATAAGGCTGCGCAATCGGTACTTGTTGCTGCCACGCCTTGATGCCAACCATCACCTGGTGGTCGGGCAGCCCGTTTGATTCAACATAGAGATACTGACTATCGAAGCTCGTCCGCACTGCCGGCGCAAAAGCATCGAATGGTGCCGCCGCTGCCGGGCGTGCTCCCTGAGCATGGCGTCGCAGACCGTAACCGCTGACCGCCACCAGCAGGCACCCGAGCATCACCGTGAATCGCCGCCATCGCGGCTCTCGCAGCCTTGTTGCCGCAAGGAGTGTGATCAGTAAAAAGGCGATCAGGAGGGTCATTCCTCCTGTTGCCAGCTGCCGCGAACCTCGCGGTATCTCTTGCGACAGGCGGTCATCTCGCTGGTTGACGAGGGCAATCTCCGCCTGTCGCCTCGTCGCATAAGCCTGACTCACGCCATCGAGATCATTCAGCCGAACCGTCAACAGCCGGCCATCGCTCCCCTCGATCCTTGCCTCGCCATCAGCGACAAGTAGCAGGGAACCATAATGGACCTCACCGGTTCTGAGATTCTTCCATGCTCTCAGCCCTGCTCTCAGCCGTGCCTGATCCCCGTGCGGCCCTCCCTGATTGCTATCATGACTGCTGCCATGACCGCCGGGGTGGGCCAGAACCACCCCGGCCATGGCCAGGCAGAAGAGAAGACAGAATGATCTCGCGATTATTCTCATCGACGCCCCTGCCTCTTCATCGTGCGGCGCGGAGCGTCAGTTCGCGACTCCTTCGCCGCAGCCCGTTCCTCGATCGAATAGTCGGCCGTTGGCGCAAAGAGTGATGAGTCAGGCTCACTGCGATTGATCTTCGTCAGGCGAAAAGTGTGCTCGCCCCAACGCGGATCGAGCGTCCTGCTGTAGATTGTCGTCTTCAGTTCAGGTGATTTCCAGCGCTCCTCGACGATCTCGATCGGGCGATCATTGCCGATCCGGTTGACCGGAATGACCGTCGTGCGGCGCTCGCCATCGGCTGTTAGTCCATCGATGTCGCGCTTGCCCAACGATTCAACCCTGACCTCAAAATTGCCGTCTGCCACCTTGCCGTCTGCCAGCCCGGCCTCTGATGATCCTGCCGCCCCCGGGCCACGTCCACGCTGCCCCGGCCGGCCGGCCTTCCTGTCTCCATTTCTGCCACCATTTTTCACACCATTTCTGCCACCGCCCTGACGTCCCTGCTCGCCTTTACCGGCAGGACGCTGACCAGCATCGATCACCTCCTGTTCCGGCGACATCGGCTGTCGCCGTCCGACTCGTCTGTCGGGAAAGAGGGTGTAGGCAACCCCGCTCACCGGATCACTGATGAAGACCGCCCGCGGCGCCTCGCCCCCTTCTCCAAAGGGTCCAAGGTGTGCCGGGCCCTGCTCACGACGAGACCGCCCTTGCGAATCGCGATAAACCATCCCCGAGTTCTGCCGCGTCAGCTTCGTCCCGTCTGTCAGCGTCTGGACGCTCTCCGTCACCACCTCCGCCGAATATGGAGAGCCGGTGACCACCCTGCCGCCAGAACGCATCGCCATCCTGTCCACCTGCGCTCCACGAGCAGCTCCACGGCGCTCGCCCCGCTTTTGGCCGGAGCCGCCTTCCTTCCGCGGTGAGCCATCCTGAGCTGCTACCGCCACGACGCAACTAAGCAACACTATCAACATCCACAGACCTGACACTGTCGACCGATCCATTGCCGACTGATCCATTGCCGACCGCTTCATTCCCGTCATCTCATCTGCCTCCTTAATCGTTCACTCTCAACACCATCAGCGAAGGACACGAATGGCTCGTGCCATCCCGTTTTCGCCGTAAACTATCTCCGCATCAACCATATCACCACCCATTACTTCAACTATCGCACCACCCGTACCCTCTGACAGAGATGACACTGAGTTCCGACGTGCCTCTTCATCAGGCACAATCCCCGTCAGTCCCCACTGTCGCAGGCTGGCTGCCGACAGTCGCGTCGTCACCGTGTATTCAAAACTGCCCGCCTCGCCATTATCAGAGGCCCTCAACCAGAGAACGGCGGCAACATCATCGCCAGTACGCTCCTGCCCGATCTGAGTACCCCGGAAGACGGCTCGCGACATTGACACGGTCGGCAGCCGGCTTTCATCATTCAATACCGTACTCCCGGCCACACTACCGATCACCTGTGGTGGCATCTGCGAAGGCACCTGACTGATCAGCGTTTCCGGCGACCGGCGCAAGGCAACCCTCACCCCAATGCCAATTACCCCGACTACCAGCAGCAGGGAAGCCGCCGTCGCCAGCATCACCACCCGCTGCCGTGCTCGCAGCCGGCGCTGTCCGCTGATCCATTCACGCGAGGCGTGGTGCAGCGATTGACCCACCTCTGGCGGCGCACTGATTGCCCGCTCATGCTGTGCCAGCTCTCGCAACACCCCGCTCAGCCGATCCTCACCCTCCCCATACCCGTTCCTGATCATCGCTTCACCCCCGCGCTCTCTTTCGTCATCTCGCGCAACCTCATCGACAGCAACCCCTTCGCCCGGTGCATCCGTGAGGCTACCGTGCCAATCTCACAGCCAATCACCTCCGCAGCCTCGGCATAACTGAGCTCGTGGAAATGGCACAAGAGCACGACCTCGCGGTAGTGGAGTGGCAACCCCAGGACCGCACGCCGCACCGCATCGACGGCCTCCTCTCGCGCCATCTGCTCCAGCGGATCGCTCTGCGCGTCAACGACAGCCGCACCGCCGCCATCTCCTGTGGCCTCTCCATCTTCAAGCGGCTCGTAACGCCGCTCTCTCTTCAGCCGCAACATCGTTCCGTGCCGCGCCATACTCAGCAGATAAGATCCCAGTCGTCCCGTCCCGCGATACTGATGCCCGTCACGTATCAGCGACATGAAGACATCGTGCGTCACATCCTCGGCAATGCTCCCCGATCCGGAAAGGCGCAACGCAAAACGGTAGACTCCCGACTGCCACCGACGGTAAAGCTCATCAAAGCAGTCACCGTTACCCGACAACATCCCTGCCAGCAGCTCCTCGTCACTCCATGTCCCGACGCTCCTCATCATTCCATTCTCTCTGGGAATTGAGTATCCGCTTCTCTTCCAAAAAATAATTGTGAATGGTGAAAAAGTGATCCGGGTGCGTGCGCCTCCTCCGGGTGCGCGGGCCGGAGGCCCGCTCCTTCCTGTCACGACAGGAATTCGCCGAACTTACAGCGCTATCTGTTTTTGAATGCAGGCATTTGAATGCAGGCAATGGATGCGGGCCGGAGGCCCGCGCACCCAGGGGAGGCGCACGCACCCGGAAGGTACGCGCGCCCGGGTGTCGATTCAATTGGCCAGTGACACCCGGCGCACGACCTGCCAGTCTCCTGACGGCTCAAGATTGAGCCCTGAGACCCGGTCGCGACGCACGACGGTCGTGGTGGGATACCAGAGATAGATGTGCGGCAGATCCTCGGCAAGGATCGACTGGATGCGTGAGAAGATCTCTTTCCGGCGCGGGCGCTTTGCCGTCTGCGACTCGGTCAGCAGGGAATCGACCTCGCTGCTCGAATAACGGGAGCGATTCTGTCCGTTCGGCGGAGCAGACGTTGTCGCGTAGGCGAATTTGAAGAAGTCGGTACTCTGATTCCCGCCAACAGAGGTATTAAGGTAGAGCTGGAAATTGCCCTCGCTCATGTCCTGGGTCATCTTCTGCCGTTCGAGCGGCTGAAGCTCGATGGCGATCCCGACGCGACGCAGCTGTTCCTGAATCGCCTCACCAAGCTTGCGAGAGATGGCGACGGTCGAGGTCTTGAGCGTCAGCCTGAATCTCGGCTCGGTCCCCTTCACCGGATAACCAGCCTGATCAAGCAGCGTCTGTGCCATCTCCGGCTGGTAGTCATACGACTTCGCCCCCGCCTCATATGCCCACTGTGACCTTGGCAGCGCACTGACGGCCGGTCGCGCCTGCCCTCGCAGAATGTCGCGAATAATCGAATCACGGTCGATCCCGTGAGCGATCGCCTGGCGCACCCGCCGCTCTCTCAGTATCGGATCATTGAGGTTGACTCCGAGATGGGTGAGATTTGTCCCGTCGATCGACTCGACCCTGATCCCGGGCACCTGGCGCAATCCCTCGATCGTTACCGGATCGAAGTCGGCATTGATCGCGAGGTCAGCCGACCCTTTCCTCAACTCACTCTCCCGCGTGCTGCTGTCGGGGACGATCCTGACCCGCAACCGTCCGATCGATGGCTTTCCGTCAAAATAGTCGCCGAACCCCTCAAGCTCGACCTCCTGATCCTCGGTATAACTGACAAAACGGAATGGGCCCGTCCCCACTGGCTTCGTTGCCTGCTGCTCCGTGGTCCCCTCCGGAATGATCCCCACCGGCAGAATGGCGTTTGGCAGCCCGGGAAATGCTTCGTTGCAGCGAAAGATGACTGTCCAGGGATCAGGTGCCTCCACCGCTGCCAGCGTCCGGATGAACTCCGCCTTCTTGTCCGAGGCAAAGCCTCCGGCCATCATCGTCTCGAAGGTATATTTGACATCGAGCGACGAGAGCTTATGGTCATTATGAAATCTGACATCTCGCCGCAGGTAGAAGGTAAACGTCCGAAAATCATCCGCAGCCTCGAACCTCTCCGCCAGATCCGGTACCGGCTCGAAGTTCTCATTCTTCCTCGTCAGTCCGTTGAAGACCAGCTGCCGAAACCGCTCCGCCGCCGAGTCCGAACTCACTCGCGGATCGAAGGTCGGTATCCGCTTCTCAATTACCATGACCAGTTCGCCCGATCCCGTGCCCCTCCGGCAACCAATGGCCATCCCCGCCACCAACAGGATCGCCAGCATCGCTTCCATCGCCATCACCAGGGCAGGGAAGTCGCCAACCAGCCTTTTCACTATTCGCGTCATCTTCGCCTCAGTCGTTGTCTCAGTCGCTTCTTTGATCATTCAATCCCCTGCCCGTCAGCGCCGGCCGGCGTCCTCCCGCGAGCGCTGCTGCTCACGCTTCGCATCCTGATCCCGATTCCAGTCGTCATACAATCGCTGCTGCTCAGGGGTCAGCACCCCCTTGATTCGCTGGCGCAATTTGTCACGTAACGCGATGAACTGCGGCCGGTTCTGATTGCGCAGATCCTGGTATTCCTGACGCGACTCCTTCAGCAGATCTTCGACCTCCGTCTGCTGCTGCTCGCTCAGCCGTAACGACCTCGTCATGTCCTCCAGTAACCCCTCCGGTGTCGTTGCCAGACCTCCGGTCCCGCGCTCCACCAGCAAATAATATCCAGCAGCGCCAACCAATATCCCAAGGAGAAAGGTCGCCACTATCAGCAATTGCGCCTTGATCTTTTCTGTCAGCATCTTCTCTTTCCCGGGCTCACTCACGACTTCGATTTGCGCTGTTCGGTCAGGTTTAATCGCGAAAGCGCTTTACGCATGGCATTCCTTGCACGGAACGCTCGTATTTTGACCTTGGCCTCTGACCACCCCGTCAGCGTGGCAATCTCCCTTACCGAACTCTCCTCACAGTGAAGCAGCGTCAGTACCACCCGATCCTCCGGCGAAAGCCGCTGCAACAGCTTGCCGGCAATCTCCGCAGCTCGCTCACGCTCCTCTTCGTTGAGATGCAGGTTGAAGGCCGGGCGCGCCATCCGGATCTCCAGGTAGGCCCCCTCATCTTCAGTCAGATCCGCCAGCAGGGATTCGTTTCGCTTCTTCCGCCGCCGCAACTCATCGTAGCAGTTGT
>CAIKMY010000330.1 GCA_903828635.1 uncultured Acidobacteriota bacterium | reverse complement strand
CTGATGCCGGCAGAAGCGCCCGTACCTCGCGGTTGCCGCCTGCCACGCGCCTCGGCAGCAGAAACCTTGCCACGATCAGCACTGCCCGCAGCAGGCTGTCGAGAATCGATGGTAATAGAAGCAGTTCAAGAATCAATATGAAAACCTCATCCTCAATAAAACTCCGGATTAAAACGCCATGCTCAGACCTGTATCATCGGACAGATGATCTCGCATTCTTTTCATTGACAAAAAGGTGGTTTCGTGTTGAAGTAACGGGGTATCTTCCTGCCCCGTCCGGATCCTGCGCCTGATCCTGCGACAGTTTCTACCCCACCCCGATGTCGCGAGTTCACAGGACTTACCGGATCAGGCAGAGTATCACACACATTGCGATTGGTTGAGCGCTTGATAAACATCAGGAACAAGGAGAAGCTGATAATGACTTCCCGCATAACATATCTGACACACACTCTCGCCGCCTGCGTCATCATTGCGGTTCTCAGCACGATTTCCAGCCACGCAAGCACAGTCATTGTTCCGAGCGATGAGGAGATGATCATCGGTGCCCGGGCCATTGTCCGCGGCCGGGTACTTTTTTCGACCAGTGACTTTGATGAGCGACGGCAATCGATTTTCACCTACACGACACTCGAAGTCTACCAGGTACTCAAGGGTTCGATCTCATCAAAGCAGATCGTCATTAAGGAGCCGGGGGGTATTTTGAGAGGACGTGGTTCTTACATTGTCGGCATCCCCCGTTTCAACCAATCTGAAGAGGTTCTGCTCTATCTCGACACCTGGCCGGATGGAAGTCTGAGGGTCTATCAGTGGTATCTGGGCAAATACAACGTGATCAGGAACCCGATCACCGGGCGACCGGTCCTCAGACGAGAGACTCCTGACGAGCAGGTGACGGTCGTCGGGCGCTCACGTGGCGGCGAGTCGACGGATCAGGCGGATCTCGACTCTTATCTTGCGCAATTGAGTGACCGCATCAGTGAACTGGCGCGGCTTTCGAGCGCTCACGAGGAGCGCCATTTCCGCAACACGACAATGCGCTCGCTGCCGACGGAGATCCCCAGCTTTTCCTATCTTGCCATGAAGCAGCGATTCACTCTGCTTGACCCGTTTCTGCCGCAGCGCTGGTTCGAGCCGGACACAGGAAAGCCGGTTGTCTTCCGCATCAATCCGGACGGCATCCCGAGCACGCGCATGCGCGAGGACATCCTCGCCAGCTTCGACAGCTGGTCAGGCGTGCAGAACTCCTCGATCAGGCTGGTCAATGGTGGCACGACAACGACCTGCGGACTGGCGAGCATCGACGGCGAGAACACGATCTCATTCAACAATTGTGACGATTATTCCACCTTCTCGATCCCGGCCAATCAGAGCTGTTCCGGAGTGTTGGCGGCTGCGGGCATCTCCAATTTCGACATTTCGCAACGGACGACGATCAATGGTCTGACGTTTTACCGGGCCATGGAGGGCAATATCTCCTTCAATCCATACGCGAAGTGTTATTTCAACGAATCGTGCAATGTGCGGGAGATTGCCACTCATGAGATGGGCCATGTGCTCGGGCTGGGCCATTCGCGCGACAGCAACTCCTCGATGTACGCCTTTGCCCATTTTGACGGGCGATGTGGCAGCCTGCGCAGTGACGATGAAGCGGCGATCAGGTTCATTTACCCGGCAAATTCCGTCACGCCGGTGCCGGTGGTGATCACCTCGACCCTGCCATCAGCGGAGATTGGCCAGGCCTACGAGTACGTCTTCAGTGCCAATGGTGGAGCCCCCGGCTACCGCTGGCAAATGTTGAGGGGGTCATTGCCAACGGGAATGGCATTTACCATCGACGGAGTGCTGCGAGGAACACCGATTCAGACCGGAGCATTCACCTTCACGGTCGAGGTAATCGACCTCAATGGTCTGCGGGGCCAGCAACAGGTATCGCTGATCGTGCGTGAGAGAAATACTGACCAGCCACCATCTCAGGCACCGCCAGGGCTGATGTTCTATCCGCTGGCATCGCCGGTGCGCTGGCTCGACACCCGGTCAGCCGACGGAGCCTGCGTCTCACCACGTGCTCCAATAGGTGCGGCCTCCCCGCTCAAGCTCAACGCGCGGATCATCTGCGGAAGCAATTCGATCCCGGCGGCCGCTCAGGTACTTGTTGGCCAGGCGACTGTCACCAATCTGGGTGCGGGCAATGGCTATTATGTAATCAGCTCCGGAGGAGCCGCACGGCCAACAGTCGGCGCGATCAACTACACCGGCGGGCAGACGGTGACTACCACTTTCACCGTGCCGGTCGATCCGCAGGGTGGCTTTGAGGTCTTTTCCAGCACGCAGGTGCACATGGTGATCGATATCATTGGTTACTATGGGGTGCAGTCGCCCGGCGGCCTCTATTTCCACCCGATGCCCAACTCCTACCGGTTCCTCGACACAAGATCGGGGGCAGCCGCCTGCCTTTCCGGGCCGACGGCAATCGGGATCGGCGGGTCGCGCGTCGAGCGGGCAACAATCAATTGCTACGGGATGACAATTCCTCTGAGCGCACGGGCAATCATCGGCAATGTCAGTGCCACCAACCTTTCATACAACAACGGGTATCTCAGTTTTGCTTCAGCTTCGGCCTCGCGCCCGACCTCCTTCAATCTGAGCCTGGCGCCGGCAGAGTCGGCCTCCAATCACCTCGTGGCCCCACTCGGCAGTGGTGGAACGCTGAGCATGTATAGTAGCGTTCGTGCCCACCTGACGATCGATGTCACCGGATATTTCAGTGCAGAGCAGGTCGATGCCAACGGACGCGGCTATCTCTTCTACCCGCTCTCGGGCGGGATGCGCCTCTTTGAGTCGAGGGGAGGAGAATACGGATGCTTCGAGTTGCGGCGTCCGCTCTATGCCATGCAGCCGGAGACTGTCACCGGACGCATCTCGTGTAACGGCCTCTCCATCGCCAGTGATGCCGAGGCGATAGTCGGCACCCTGACGCTGATCAATCAGAACTCCTCATCAGGATCGATCACGCTCTATCCCTACAACCAGTCAGTGCCCAACACGGTATTATCGGTCTATTCAACGCCGGACATTGCTCCAAACTCATTCACCGTCAGGCTGGGGTCAGGTGGCTTGTTTATGGTGAATGCGAGCAGTTCCGTCAACATCTTTATCGACGTTTTCGGCTACTTCGCACCGTGAAGCAGTGTGCGAGTCATCGGCCCGTGTTAGCGAGGATGAGGGTCGCCTTGACCGAGAAGTCAAAGGGTGATTCACGCCGTTCGCGGTCGATGATCGTGGTCATGGTCTCGACGAGGCGACGGCGTGATTCGCCATCAGGCAGGATGGCGAGCCAGGAGTCGAGAAAGACCGACCTGATCAGCGGGGCATCGAAGAGGGCGGCTCCGGTTGGGTATTGAAAGCGCTGATTGCGGGTAAGGCTCCGCACCTGCGCCAGGCCGGCCCTGAGTGCCTGCTGCTCAATGGCGGCCACCAACGGGCGTGACTCGATCATGGCCTCGAGGGCCGGGGAGCAGTCAAGCATCCCAAGGTCAAAGAGGGCTTCCCAGCATATCGAGAAGAGCTCATCGAAGCTGCCACGACTGGCCAGCTTGAGGGCAATGCTGCCACCGGGGGCCGTGACTCTGGCGAGGTCGTCAAGGGTGAAGGTCGGCGATCTCCACGGGATCAGCGAAGTGTCAGCAATGACAAGGCTGAAATGTTTGTCAGGCAGAAGCCCGGATGGCTCACTGGTCAGTTCACCGACGGAGAAATTGACGTGATCGGCCTTCCTGATGCGCGCCTTCTCCGCCGCAAGCATGATCAACTGCGGGTCGGGATCGACTCCAAGCACCTCGGCTTTGCTGCCAGCCCGCAATGAGAGATCAATAGCCATTCCGCCGCTGCCACACTCAAGTTCGAGAATTCGTCCGCCCGCCGGCAGTTTGATTTGATCTTCGATCATCTGATCGAAGAATTCGCGCCACTCGGGTACGATACAGAGATCATAGAAATAGGCCTCTTCCCTCAATTCCATTACTTCCCTTTCACCTCTCCTGCACGGTCATCCGCTGGCTGATCACCATCCGCAGAGTGTGCCTCCGAGAGCAGCATGGCACTGCGCGGCTGAAGACTGATCCACTCCGGAGAGTGATCGCCATCAATCTTTGAAATCATTAAAATCGGATGCAAGTCTGCCCGCTGGCCATCGACATGGATTCTCCACTCTCCGCGAGGTATCGGCACCCTCACCGGACGTGGATGGGGATTGAGCGCCACCAGCGCACGTCGCCACTCGTCGTGCCCGCGGATGTCGTCAATCGTCCAGGCAATGCACCCCTCAGGAAGAATCAACCCATAACTGTCATCAAGGAAGCGTACTGCCCTCCTGACATCCTGGGCTGTCTCCAGTCTGAAGAGAGGATGGTCACGCCGCAGGGCAATCATTGTGCGATAAAACTGGTAGACATCAAGATTATTTGCCTTGTCGATCCAGCGGATCATGTTGACGGCGTCGGGCTTGTCATAGGAATTGTGACTGCCGAGCTTGGTTCTGAGAAACGACTGCCCGGCCTGAATGAAAGGGATCCCCTGCGAGGTCATGAGAATGACGGCAGCGAGCCTGGCCATCGCCCGGCGATCATCGGGGGTCGTCTCGCCCATTCCGAGGGTGCTGATCGTCAATCGATCCCAGAGCGTATGGTTGTCGTGGCATTCGACATAGTTGATCGATTCGAGCGGCGAGTCGGCAAAATCGTCGATCGCCCCGCAGATCCCGGTCTTGACCCAATCGGCATAGCGGCCTGACTGGAGATATCCGGTTTCACGAACCTCGAAGACATTGCCACGGAGAGCGTCCCGAAAATGGTCATTGAAGACCGACCAGCCGG
>CAIKMY010000329.1 GCA_903828635.1 uncultured Acidobacteriota bacterium | reverse complement strand
GATCATTGCGAGTGATACCGAGATTGCCGATCTGGTAGAAGGTCTGGGTTGAGTCGGGTTTGTCGACGATGAGCAGGCGACGTCCGCGAGATTCGACGGGTGACGGGAGGGCGATGGTCGGGGCCTGACGATCGACCCAGGTGCCGAACTTATCCCCGATCTGCCGCTCGATGGCGGCGGTCTCAAAATCACCGGAGACGGCGAGAATGGTGTTCGAAGGGGTATAAAAGCTCTGGTAAAAGCGAGTGATATCGTCACGGGTGATGCGGGCGATCGACTCCTCGTCGCCGGAGACCGGACGGCCGTAGGGGTGATCACCGTAGAGGTAGCGGTTGAAATAGTTACCGATGACGCCCTGAGCGCGATCCTTGCCGGCCTTGATGCCATCAATATTCTGGCGGGCGAGTTTCTCAACCTCAGGCTGCGGGAAGACGGGGTTGAGCAGCAGGTCTGCGAGCAATTCGAGGCCGCGATCAAGATCCTTGCGAAGGAACTCAGCGCTGCCGGAAGTGAAGTCGAGAGAGGCACTGGCGTTGAAGGTGCCACCGATAAAATCGAGATCGGCGGCGACCTGTTCGGCGCGACGAGTGCGTGAGCCCTTGCGCAGCAGCTCTGCGGTCATGTCGGCGAGACCTTCCCTGCCCTTTGGATCGGCAATCGAACCGGCACGGACGATAAAGCTGAAGCTGACGATTGGCAGTTCATGCTGCTCGACAAAAATCAGTGTCAGGCCGTTTTTGAGGATGATTCTCTTCGACGGGGGAAGGCGGAGCGATCCACCACCCTGGGAGAGGGTTGGCGTACGGGCCGGAACGGATGTCAGCAGCAGCGCAACGACGGTCAGCAGAGTAATCAGTCTTGGCAACATCGGTCAAATCTCCTCTCACGACTTCAGTCTTGTGTGCCCGGTTTGCCAGCCGCCGGTTTCTCGGGAACGAGGGTGGCGACGGTGCGATTTCGCGAGGCAAACCAGGTTCGGGCCACCCGCTGAACATCATCCCGGCTCACACGGCGATACTCGTCAGCAGCGTTGAAGAGTTTGCGGTAATCGCCAAAGAAGACCTCATAGGTGCCGAGGGTGTTGGCCTTGCCGCTGATCGTCTTCATCTGGCGGTAGAAATTGGCCAGCAGGGTATTGCGAGCCTTTTCGAGTTCCTCATCAGTGATCGAGCCGGTCTTCAGCCGCTCAATCTCCTCAGTGATTGCCTTTTCGACAGCTTCGGGATTGATCCCGGCTTTTGGCTGTGAGCTGATGACGAAGAGGGTCGGGTCGAAGCTGATATCGGAGCGTCCGCTGACGGCGAGGGCGAGCTGATCCCCATCGACGATCCGGCGATACATCCGCGAGCTCTGGCCGCTGAAAAGAATGGTCTGGAGGACCTGCAACGGGTAGAAGTCAGCGTGAGTCGCCTCGGGGACATGGTAGCCGATCATGAGGAGTGGCAATTGTGCAAACTTGTTGACAATGATGCGTCGCTCCCCGAGCTGCTCAGGCTCGCGAGTCGTCACTTTTGGTGGCGGATCGTGCGCGGGGATGGGCTCGATCTGTTTTTCTGCCAGCCGGATGATCTCATCGAAGCTGACATCTCCGGAGACGACCATTGTTGCATTTGATGGAGAATATCCCATCTCGAAGTGCCGTCGGAGATCTTCCATCTTCCAGTTTTCGATATCGACCATCCAGCCGACGACAGGCCACTGGTAGGGATGGGCAGTGAAGGCGGCCGCCTGGAGTTGCTCATAGAGCACGCCGAAGTTGTTGGCATCGACCGAGGTTCGCCTCTCGGAGGCAACGACGCCACGCTCTGATTCAATGACCTTCGGATCGAAGCTGAGATTGGCGATGCGGTCGGCCTCAAGGTCGAAGATCAATTCGAGTGCCGATTTTGGAAACCAGTCCTGATAGACGGTCACATCCTCGCTGGTATAGGCATTGTTGGCCCCGCCGGCAGCCTCCATCACCCGGTCGAACTCCTTTGGACCATATTTCTTCGCGCCATTGAACATCATGTGCTCAAAGAAATGCGAGAGGCCGGTCGTCCCCGGTCGTTCGTTGCGTGAACCAACACGGTAGAAGATGTAGAGGGCTACGTTTGGTATCGAGGGATCTTCCTCGACCAGGATCTTCATACCGTTCTTCAGCGTGTGCGTTTTGACCCGAAACTGCTGCGCGCTGACCGGTATCACGGTAAAGAACAGAACAAGGGTAAGTGTTATGAGCTTCTTCATGGCAAATCACCTCGATGACAAGAGAGGTCAATGTTGAGGGCAGACATCCGGTCCATATTGTCCATATTGTCCATATTGTCAATACTCCATACTGTCCATATTGTCCATACTGTCCATAGTCCATAGTCCATAGTCCATAGTCCATAGTCTTCTCGATGACACCTTGCAGCAACCAGCCTCAACGCGTAGAATCATATAGGTTAATCAAACAAGTAACAATGGAGGGTAGTGGTGGTGAAAGGTAAAGGGTTGAAGCTCCTTCTGCTGGTGCTGGCGGTTAGCGGTTTTATCAGTCTGCTGTCATTGGAGAGGTCGGCTGGCGCAAACTCCGGGGGGCCGCCACTTTCGCGCACGGGAGCACCAGCGATTGGCAGCTTACCGGCAGAGCCGAACTGTACCACTTCGGGATGTCACACCAGTTTTGCGCTCAACAGCGGACCGGGGATGTTAACGATCAGCGGTCTGCCGGCCTACTACCTGCCGGATCAGGAGATTGCGGTAACGGTGACGATGAACCAGTCAGGCCGCGGGGCATACGGGTTCCAGTTGACGGTGTTGGATGGAGCGGGGGCGCGAGCCGGGACGCTGGTGGCGACGGACACGACGAGGACGCAGCTTTCGACGGCGACTTCGGGATCTTTTGCGGGGCGGCGTTACATCCAGCAGTCATTCAACGGCCAGTCAGCCAACGGAACCAACCAGGCATCGTGGACCTTCACGTGGAGGGCGCCATCGCAGCCGGGAGGGAAGGTTACCTTCTATGCTGCAGGGAATGCGGCGAATGGCACCGGGAGCAGCCTGCAGGATTACATCTACACGACGAGTGCGAGCATCGAACCGGTTCCTTTTGGAACAGTCTCGGCGGCGAGCTACTCGACGACGGCGCCACTGACGAGTGAGATGATCGGCTCGCTCTTCTCGGTCGGGCTTGCTTCAGGAGTGTTGCTGGCAACGCCGGGGCAGCCGCTGCCGACGACGCTGGGTGACACGGTGGTGGAGTTTACCGACGTCACCGGAAAGGTGAGCAATGCCCCGCTCTTCTTCGTCTCCGGCCAGCAGATCAACTACCTGATACCGGCCAACACCCCGGCGGGCGCGGCGACGATCCGTGTCAGGCGAGGCGGGAACCTTGTCAGTCTCGGAACGACGACCATCGAGCGTTACTCACCCGGGCTCTTCTCGGCCAATGGTGATGGCAAAGGGATTGCGGCCGCACAGATTTTGCGTTTCATCGGCCAGCAGTACACAGAGGAGAGCGTCGCGCAGTTCAACAGCACGGCGGGACGCTGGGAACCCAGGCCGATCGATCTCGGGCCGGAGAGCAATGCCCTCTATCTGGTGCTCTATGGCACCGGGATTCGGGGGATCAGCAGCCAGTCGACGGCGACAGCGACACTTGGTGGCCGCCCCTTGCCGGTACTCTACGTTGGACCGGCGCCGGGTTTCGTCGGGCTTGACCAGGTCAACATCGGGCCGATCCCGCGCGATATCACGCGCGGAGCGCTCGACATCGTCTTCTCCGGTGACAACAAGACAGCCAACACGCTGAGTGTCACGATCAAGTAGGCATTCAACGTTGCAATCAACGATGTCCTTGATTCCTGTATTGATCATCTTCGTCAGCCTGCTGACGCCACCGGCGGCGACGAGTCGCAACTGGTCACAATTTCGCGGGCCGGAGGGTAATGGCCACGCTTCGGCGACCAGCAGGCTGCCGGTCGAATGGAGCGAGACGCGCAATGTTGTCTGGAAGACACCGATCCACGACCGTGGCTGGTCGTCACCAGTAATCCATGGCAATCAGATCTGGCTGACCACGGCAAGTCGGGATGGCCGTCAGCTCTTTGCCATCTGTATTGACAAGGTTACCGGGCGAATTGTCAGGGATCTGCGCCTCTTCGAGGTTGACAAACCCCAGTACGCCCATCCGTTCAACAGCTATGCCTCGCCGACGCCGGTAATCGAGGATGGGCGCGTATACATTACCTTCGGTTCCCCGGGCACGGCCTGCATCGATACCAGAAGTTTCAGGATTCTCTGGGAACGGCGTGACATCGAGTGCAATCACTTCCGTGGAGCGGGCTCATCGCCAATTCTATATCGCAATCTGTTGCTGATGCACTTCGACGGTAGTGACCATCAATTCGTGACCGCCCTCGACAAGCGAACGGGCAAGACGGTCTGGCAGACCAATCGCTCAGTAGATTTCCGTGATCTCAACGAAAAGGGGCAGCCATCAGCGGAGGGCGACTATCGTAAGGCATTTGCCACCCCCCACGTGGCGACGATCAATGGCCACGACGAAATGATCAGCCTCGGCTCGCGTGCGGCTTATGGCTATGATCCGCTGACCGGCCGCGAACTCTGGAGAGTCGAGGAGCACGGCCAGTTTTCGGCCAGCACGCGTCCGGTTCTCGGCTTTGGGATGATCTTCTTCCCGACCGGTTTCTCAACAGGGCAGCTCTTTGCTCTGCGCACCGGTGGCTCCGGACTGCTTTCCGGGACACAGATTGCGTGGAAATACAAACGCAGCGTCTCCAACAAGCCGTCGATTCTCCTCGTCGACGACCTGATCTACATGATTGGAGATACCGGCATTGCCACCTGCCTTGACGCCAGGACGGGCGAGATGGTCTGGCAGCAGCGCATTGGCGGTGAATTCTCCGCTTCGCCACTCTATGCCGACGGTAAGATCTGGCTCTTCGATGAACAGGGCAAGGCAACCGTCCTCGCCACCGGACGAAGCTTCAGGCTGCTTGCCGAAAACCGACTTGATGAGGGCTGTCTTGCCTCACCAGCGGCCTCTGACAATGCACTTTTTGTCAGAACGCGAACCCACCTCTACCGGCTGGAATCACACGGGCGGTAGTTGAGGCGGCTGGCTGCTTCAACCATCCCTGATAATGTTAATTCAACAGTCGCCGAGCCGCATTGGCAATCAAGTTTCACGATTGAGCACGCCTGTCAACAATTACCCTCACGACATCCCGCACGGCTGATCACTCCGACATCGATACCTGTCATCAAACTTTCCTGTCACAGTCATGCTAATGAGCCAAAACCCTCTTACTTAACGCTAATAATAATGAACTTTCAGAATTTTGTGTGGGAGGGGCACGAATCCCGGAGACAAGTTGCGACTTGTACCCGGTCAGGCTGCCCCTGTCAGGCTGCTATGGAGGAAGGCCTCGGTGCATCCGGAGCAGACGAGGCAAGCCGGAGGCCCGTGCCCCCGGTCCCACGATTTGATGGCATTAACGGGGAAAGACGAAAGAGATGCTATTCAGCCGTAGTTCAGCGGGAATGAGGGTAACAGTTGATAACTGCCCGAAGAAGAAGAAAGGCTGTCTGTTTAGACTCTTCGTGCTCACCAATACAGGATTCTATTTGCTCAATAAGGAGTTATTATTCAAAATATATGGGGGGTTATTTCGTTTGACGGTTTGGATACTGAAAGTGGTCTTGCAACTGCTGCTGCAGTTAATTCTCCAGCAGTTGTTCAGGCTCCTAAAGATACCCCTCCAGCCAAGGCTGAAGTTCAACAGGTAGTAACACAGGTAGTTCAGGCTGTAGCGCCAGTAGTTGCGCCAACTGTACCAGCAAGAGTAATTAGTAAATTAGAACAAATTATTCCAGAGCAGGTTGTATCTAATCCACAAGTTAAAGCATCAGGTGCTGGAACTACAGTTGCTCCAGTTGTAGTAGATAAAATTGCTACATCTATATCTACAACATTTAATAAAGATGCTCAGAAAGATACAGAACTAAAGGCTGCAGGTCTAAATAATTATACTGGTGCCCAAACGG
>CAIKMY010000328.1 GCA_903828635.1 uncultured Acidobacteriota bacterium | reverse complement strand
CTCCGCTGCCGATCCGGTTTCCTCTTTGCCCCCTTTACTACCTGCCCTCTGCTCAAAATCAGCGGCCCCCGCGATCGGTACTCGCTTCCCTTTCAGCCTCTCTCTTCTCATCATCCCGGGCCTCGGCTTGCGACGTCGCGCCACCTCAACCTGCTCTCGTGACCGGTCCCGCTTCTCACCATCAGACTCACGACCGGAGACGGAGGCAACGATCGCCACCGCCAGCCCGATTATCAGCACCACCATCACCCACCTCATCGAGGCACCGCGAAGAAGGCGAAGGCTCTGATTATCAGGCCGCCGCTCAGCTTGTTCTTTCAACATCAATTACTCCCGATACATTCTTCAGTGCGTTGACCACCTTCTCGAGGTGCTTCAGATTTGAGATTTCGATCGTACAGTCGATGCGCCGACAGTCGTCTTTGCGCCGCTCGTGCGGGTCCGTCTTCATGCTGCGTATATTGACTTTACTGTTGTCGAGCGCATTTGTCAGCCCCGCCAACAGCCCTTGTCGATCCCGTGTCAGTACCGAGATGTTAACGGCGAATGCCGGCCGATTGCGCCCATCACCAACCCAGGCAACATCGATGATTCTCTCGCGGTTGATCAGCAGGTTGGCGGCATTGCTGCACTCGCGCGAGTGGACACCCACCCCCTTGCCGCGAGTAATGTATCCGATGATCGGCTCGCCGTGAATCGGATTGCAGCAGGGTGCCAGATAACTCATGACATCATCGGTGCCCTTGATCGCGATCCGATCGTCGCCGATTCGCAGCGCACGCTTCATCGCGAGGGTCACCTTGCTCAGCTTCGACTCCGCGCCACGCTCAGCAATGGCCAGCTCATCCTCGGTAACGAAACGGCCGAACACATTGCGCACCGTCAGTTTGCCATAGCCAATCGCCGCGAAGAGATCCTCCATCCTCTTATAACCGCTCTCCTGCCGAAATTTCTCCATCGCCGGGTCTTCCAGCAACTGTTTCGTCTTCAGCCGGAGTCGTGCTGCCTCCTTCTCGAAGAGCTTGCGCCCAAACTCAATCGAGGCCGCCCGCTGCTTCTCGGCCACGACCATCTTGATCTTGCTTCGTGCCTTTGACGTGACCACAAAGTTCAACCAGTCACGGCTTGGCTTGTGACCAGGCGTCGTCAGGATCTCGATCACGTCCGCATTCTCGATCTGGTATCGCAGCGGCACGATCCGGCCATTGACCCTCGCCCCGGTGCATTGATCTCCAATCTGGCTGTGGATGGCGTAAGCGAAATCGACCGGAGTCGCCCGCCGTGGGAGCTGGATCACCTTGCCCAACGGTGTGAACGCGTAAACCTCCTTCGGATAGAGATCCATCTTGAACGAGTCGACGAAATCGATCGCGTCAGAGAGGTCCCCCTGCGACTCGACCAGACGCCGCAACCAAAGCATGTTCTCGTCCTCTGTCGTGTCACTGCCCTTCCCCTCCTTGTACTTCCAGTGAGCCGCAATGCCCTCCTCGGCTACCCGATGCATCTCCTCCGTCCGAATCTGTACCTCGAAATGATGCCCCTCCTCACCAATCACCGAGGTGTGCAATGACTTATAGCCGTTCTCGCGGGGATTGGCGATGAAGTCCTTGATCCGATCCTGAAACGGCTTCCAATGCTGATGCATTATCCCGAGAACGTGATAACAGTCACGAACTTCCCTGGTGATGATGCGCACTGCCGCCAGATCGTAGACCTTGTCGAGCGTGATCCTCTGTCTCTTCAACTTGAGATGGATGCTGTAGAGCCGCTTGATGCGCCCCTCGATCCGGACGAAATCGACGCCATTCTCCCGCAACCGTTCAGCAATCCTCGTTCGAACCTCTTCAAGAAAGGCCTCCTCTGAGGCACGGCGCCCCTCGACCGCATCCTTTAATCGCCGATAGGCATCCGGTTCGAGATATTGAAAAGCCAGCTCCTCAAGCTCGGCTCGCACCCGGCTCATGCCCAGACGGTGGGCAATCGGTGCATAAACCTCAAGCGTCTCCCGGCTGATGCGCAACCGCTTCTCCGGCTTGAGGTAGGAGAGCGTCCGCATGTTGTGAAGTCGGTCGGCGAGCTTGACCAGCACGACACGGATGTCGTCGACCATCGCCAGCACCATCTTCCGCAGGTTCTCCGCCTGTGCCTGCTCCTTCGATATCTTCTTGCCAAGGTTGCTGATCTTGGTCACACCATCGACGATGTGCGCCACCTGCGGCCCGAAGAGACGCGAGATCTCTTCAGGCTCGACCAGTGTATCCTCGATCACATCGTGCAACAATCCGCTGCAGACCGTCTCGATATCGAGCTTCATGTCAGCCAGAATCGCTGCCACCGTCAGCGGATGAACAAGGTACGGCTCGCCTGAAGCACGTACCTGATCCTTGTGCTTGACGGCAGAAAAGATATAGGCCCGCCGCAGCACATTGATATCTGCCTCCGGGTGATGATGCTCGACCTTGCGCTCGACATCTTCATAGCGAATCATAACTCTGGATTATAACAGCAAAGGGGGGAGGGGGAATGGAGAATTGAGAATGGAGAATGGAGAATTGAGAATTGAGAATTGAGAATTGAGAATTGAG
>CAIKMY010000327.1 GCA_903828635.1 uncultured Acidobacteriota bacterium | reverse complement strand
TCATTCTTACCCCGCTGGCACTGTTTTACTGGTTAGGGCTGTGGGCCTGTTTTTATGGGCCTGTTTTTATGGGCCTGTTATAAAGACCGGCAGTGGTATATCTGTTACATTGGTTTGAGTTATGGGCTTGATTAGCGGCTTCATCGTGTTGGCCCTGGCAGGTTAGCTTCACAGCAGGCCTCATTACCTGTTTTACCGCCCCGGGTTAAGTGCCTTCCGGTCTCTCCTCTCCCCGTATTTCGAGGTGACTGACGAGGCGGACGAGTCGATTCAACATACCCCGTATCTATCGTGAAGCGGGCTTCACTGAAGCAGGCAACCAGTTCATGCGTGCGAGCACCTGAGAGTGGCGCGAGCCGGATGAGGCCTGGCAAAGGGTTGAGTCTCGGGATCTGACCGTCAGTTCCGGATGGAGCATAGAGGATCAGATGATTGCAGGAGATCTCAGGAGATTTGATGAAGAGGTCTAAGGAGGACAGAGTGAAACGGAGAGTCATTCTGATCGCGGCGTTAATCGCCGTGGGGATCGGGGTTGCAAGCTGGAGGTTTGCGACGACATCATTCGGTCAGCTGGTCGAGGATGTCGTCTACGACAGTCCTGCCGGTCAGATCAAGCTGCCGACAAAGCAGGGGGTGGCACCGGCCAACTATCAGGTAGCGAAGCTGGCCTATTTTACCCCTTCCGATGTGCCATTCGTTGGCTCGCTGGCGGGGGATACGGGGAATGGATTCAGTGATCGCTACGATTTTGAGAATCTCAACGCCTTCAGCATACCGCAGGCGGGCAGTGAGGTTGGAGATCGGGACAGTCTCGATCCGTCCAACCGGGTGCTGATTGGGGGGATGCTGAGGAATCCCAACTTCCGTTTTGTTCACATCGGGCGCTATCCATATGTCTGGCGTGCCGGCGAGGCGGTTGACAACACTGCGGCATCGGAGGTGACGGTCTTCACCTCGATCGACCATCTCTTTGATCCGGAGATCCCCGGTTACGGCCCGAATGCGGCCAACCCGCCGGCAGGGGGACTCGGCGGTGTCGTGCTTGAGGCCTGTGAGTTTACCGTCTGGGGAACCAATGATGTCGCCGAGGCCCAGCGGGCGGCAACGACGCCAAACTACTTCGGAGTTGGCGGCACGGGCGTGATGCCGAGCAATGGCAAATGGGTCCGAGCCTCGCTCAAATATCTGATTGCCGACGGCTACAAGGATTTCAACGGCGTTACCCCCTTCACCGCGCAGCCGGCCGGCACCTCGCCCTCGCCGCAGGAAGGGGAGGACTTCTCCTCGCAGTGGCAGTTTGAGAGCCCGGTCAAATATATTGCGGTCTATGCCAATCGTACCCGTGACGAGAAGTTTTACGTCGCCGATCCGACAGGCAAGGTTCCAGGCAACATTGCACGCAGCGACGAGGCAGAGATCGATGGCATTGGCTATATCCCGGCGACAGTTCAGTCGGGCGCGACCATCTCGGGGCGTGTGATCAATGACCAGAACGGCAACGGCCAGGTCGATGCCGATGAGGAGCCGCTTCCCGGAGTTCTCATCCGTCTCGTCGATGTCAATGGTGGCCAGACCAGCGTGACGACCGATGATCTTGGCACTTACAGCTTCACCGGGCTCCAGTCCGGCAGCTATCGCGTCGTTGAACGCAATCTTCCCAATTATGTCGATACTGGTATCCTGCCCGGTCCCGGCAACACTGCTCAGGGGCTCAACACCATTGTCGTCGGACTCGATCCCGGTGAACAGAGTGAAAACAACATCTTCCTCGATGGTTTACCGCCGCCGACATGTACTCCCGCCTGCTACAACAGTATCGATGTCTGGCTGCTCTTTGACGGAACCCGTCGGCAGTTGTACGAGTCGATTGGTGGTGTCGGCAAAATCTATCTTCTCACGGTCGACCGCTATGCTCTCAGCGATGCCGAGATCGTCGATGCACTCCTTGCACTCGACACGCCGCAACAGCGACTCAACGCACAGTATGTCGTCGCTCAACTCAACGCCGGAAGCTACCCGCTCTCGGTCTTCAATCGAGCGAGCTGCTTCTTCAACGGACCCAATATGCTCGTGCGACTCCCGGGGAATCCGCGGGTTGTCGATCTTATGAACCAGGCGCGAATGCTCTATGCCAGTAATGATCTGAACAAGATAGATCAGCTTGCCATCAATCTTGAACAGATCAACAACATTACCGCGACGAGGGGTATCTTCTGCCCGCTGGCAGATCCGTGAGGTCCATACTGAGTCATTATCTCAGGGTCCGAAGCTTCTTGCCGGCTTCGGACTTTTTTTTGGATGAGCTTCGCGGGGTGAGCCAGCCATCGTGTAAAACTATCAGAACTTACGTGTTGGATCAGCTTCGGGATTGCCTCAGTCAAGAGACTCATAATGACCATACACCACGTCTGTTTTTCCTTTTCTTCCGGTGGTAAGATAACGTTCTGATCATCTTCGGAACAATTATGCTCAGAACAACCTGTCCCCAATGTAATCATCCCATTACCACCAGAACCGTATTTGTCCAAATTGCGATTTTGAGTTTGAAGAGATCGGTAAACTGAGAGATGTCTGGCAACTCGCAGTTGGAGCGCTTATTTTTCTCGGCGGGATCCTGACGCCAGGTAAGTGGTGGTCAGGTCCGGACCGGGTACCGGAATTCTTTATTACCTGCCTCGGTCTGTTGTGGCTGGTAAAAGGGATACTCTCATTGTTGCGTCTGGCCGGTGATTGGTTGCGCAAGCTGGAGACCGCAACCGCTCTGGTGATCCTGGTGGTGTCATCGATCCGCACCCTGCAGGGACGAGCTGTCTGGATAGATTATTTGCTGCTGGCGCTTTTCGGGATCGGATGCTGCATAGCAATACTCAGTCTGAGACGAAAGCGTCAGAGAATTTAACCCGGACAGCGGAGATGCCTTATGCTGCAAAGAGAGAATGGCTGCCGGACGAAGACATTCGCCGACAGCCATTATGCAGTGCGGGTGTTATCCTGCTCTGTAGTTAGTTCGTCGTCACTGCGCCGGTTCCCTCATCCTTCTTGTCGTTCTTGCCGCCGATCTGCACCAGCTTCGGCGCCGCATTGGCCTGCTTGAGAACCGACTGCATGTAGAGCTTACGCATCATCTGCTGCTCTTCCTTGGCCGTCTGCGGGAGGGCGCTCTTCTCGCGACCTCGAGCAGCATCGGTGGCATTGACTGCGAGCCGGTGGCCGGTGTCGGCAAGGGCAACCTTGTGGTTGTTGGCAAAGATCTCGTGACGGCCGTGCTCCTGATACCACTTGGCGACCGTTGCGTTCTGGTGCATATTCTCGATGATATTGCGCCAGCCGATGCCGGTGTTATAAGCGCAGAAGCTGATCTCTCCCTCCTGGGTGCCGTAGGGGATGATGCACATCTCGGTGCGGCGGAAATCATAGTTGAAGAGATCCTGGAACCACATGCCGGCGACGAAGAGGAAGTTCCAGCGATCCTGTCGACGCCTCATGACATCATCGATGGTACGATCGGGCGAGACCTTGCCATAATCCTTGCCGGAGAGGCCGAAGGTCTTGTCAAACTTCTTCAGCAGATCGGCGAGCTTGAACTGGCTCGGTGCCTTGAAGGAGTTGTAATGCTTGAGGAGCGCAAGGGCGATCATCAAGTTGGACATCGTCTTGCCGCGGGCGGCATCGGTGATCTTCTGCATGTCCTTGACGAGCCCGGGGATGTTGATGAACTCCGGTACCGGCGCCATCTCCCGCGTCTCCTTGTCGATCATGATCGCCGTGCCCACACCGCAGTTCGGATGGCAGCCGCAGCTCATCTGACCCCACTCAGCCTCTGGTCCATGGACAAGGTCGGCAAAGTCGGCGAAAGCGCTCATCAGCGAGATCGGAAACCAGTCACGATGCGGATCGGTGATCCCGAGCGAGTTTTTGACATCGTGCGCCATGTGCGAGAGCGTGTAGCGCTGACGCAGGCGGCGATCGTCGGTGATATCCTCATCACGGCCGGTGAAGGAGACCGGCTGGAACGAGATGAAGGAGATCTTCCGCGGATTGTCGAGCGCGAAGCGAATCACCG
>CAIKMY010000326.1 GCA_903828635.1 uncultured Acidobacteriota bacterium | reverse complement strand
CAGCTATTATCCCACCAACGACAAGCGCGATGGTACCTTCAGAAACGTCAAAGTCAGTGTTGCACCGAAGAGCAACCGCAAGCTCATCGCTCGCACTCGTCAGGGCTATTATGCCAAATCAGAGACGCCGTAGCCTCTTCGCCTGCTGGCTGGCAAATATTCATTCAACATCCATTCAACATCCATTCAATATCTGTCTGGCCAACATCCGTCCGGGGCAATCAAATTGAGTCTAACCAGGAGGCAAGAGTCCAGCGGCACTGATACCCCGTCAGAGCGGTTATTTTCTCCGTATCGAAGACGGTGTCACCACTTTCGATGCTGTAATCAAGAGGGGGCCAGGGTGATGAGCCAACTCGTACCCCATAGCGTCGGGCAATGAGACTGGCCGAATCATGGAGACTTAAATCATCACCTCCGGCGATGTTATAGGCATGACCATCACTGGTAATGAGCGGGGCGGCCGAAATAAGCTGTGAGCAGATGTCATCAACGTGCGAGAAGGTGCGCCGCTGCGAGCCATCCCCATACAGGGTAATATCCCTGCCAGCCAGGGCATTTCTCAGGAAGAACCCGACTGTGCCATATGAATAGCTCTGATCAAATCTGTTACCGTATGGGACACACACCCTGAAGATGGCATAACGAAGACCAAATACCCTCTGATATAATTCAAGGTAGTTTTCGGCAGCACGGTTGTTGACGGCATAAATGGTCAGGCTCTCTTTTTCGTCCTCTTCTCTGAGTCGCTTCCCCCTGGCACCCTTGTAGACGAGCCGACGTGACGGGAAAATAATCTTTGGCATTCGCGGAAGGCTGCGGAGATGTTCCAGCACTCCGACCAATCCCTTTTCGTTGATATCGATGTAATCGTTGAATCTTTCAAAACCCGCGATGGTGCCGGATAATCCGGTAAACATAAAGACCAGATCGACATCGAAATCGAGGTTGACAATCTGATCAGGTAGTCGCACATCACAAGCATGGTAGCCTGAATCGCCATCCCATGCAGTTGTTTGAATGTCAGAAGTTTGCACACTCCATCCCGCATCTCGGGCTGAGGCGACGAGATGTCGCCCGAGATACCCGTTTGATCCAAGCACCAGAGCCTTCATGCCTTATCCTTCTCTGAGGCCGACCTCCGTACCTCCTCGATCAGTCTTGCCTGATCTTCGAGTGCCTTCAGGGTTGATTCGCGCCCGATCCCCTCGACGACCTGTGCGTGAAAGTAACGCCACAGGTTAACAAAGTGATTATCCGCCGGCAGTTGATGTCTGACATTTCGGCCATCCTGCTCAAGAATCACCGTCGCATTGAAGCCCGGCGGGGCAGTGAAGGCCCGATCCTGCAGCAAGCGGCCTCGAGTACCCCAGACTTCAACTGCACATTGATAGAAATGGTCGAACCCCCAGGCCAGTTCCGCTACGACACCTGAGGCAGACTCCACCAACGCCGCCCCGCGAAGATCGGCCTCGTGGGCTGCATCACCCCCCATGACGGCTGCTCTCACCCTGATCTCGCTGCCAAGGTAGAGTTGCGCCGCACGCAGGGTGTAGGCTCCCGCGTCGAGCAGCGCTCCGCCACCGAGCCCGGAAGCGTATCGAAAATTACCAGGATCGAGTGGCGGAAAACCAAAAGATGCACGCATCACCCTGATCTCACCAATACTTCCCTCGCTGATCTGTTTCAGCATGAATTCTGTCTGATGGTGATGAATGAACTGGAAATGCTCCATTAGCACTAAATCGTGAGCGCGTGCGTATGAGACCAGTTCCACGGCTTCATTGTGGTTGCAGGCCAGTGATTTTTCGCACATCACGTGTTTACCGGATTGCAGCAATCTGCCTGCCCAGTAAGCGTGCAATCCTGTCGGAAGCGGTACATAGACGGCATCCAGATCTGTACGCTCGACCAGAGGCTGATACCCAACCACCGGCTCCAGTCCGTGTTCGCCTGCAAATCGCTCGGCCTTCTCTTTGTCCCGGCTGGCAACCGCGACCAGCTCAAATTCCGGCATGCTTCGCAAGGCGCCAATGACAAATCTTCTGGCGATGCTCGCGCAACCCATAATCCCGATACGAAGCTTCTTCATCCGTGCTCCTACCACAATCCGATCGCCGCTATCAGGCTGCGGGCTTCCATGTTGAAATAATTGTTGAAGTGAATGAATGACTTGATCTGGTTGAGAGTCATCCAGACATACGTTGGTGGCAACTCCTCAGGAAAACTATTGTCGACCTCGACGATCATATTGCGGTGCTGCTCGTGGTAAAATCGACCACCCTCCTCGGATTGATGGGCATCGTACCAGATATGCTCCTGCTTCACCTGCAGCACATAGTCGAGAAATGCCGGTTTCTGTTCAGAAATACTCTCCCGGTAATTGTCGTTGATGCACTGCACCGTCGGAGCAAGCTCAATGATGTCGAGGTTGCCGGCTTCCAGCTTGGCTTGAACGAGGAAATGATAGACTCCGTTGATCGACTTGATCAGAAACGCAATAATGCCTGTCTGGGCCGATTGAACAAGTGGCTGACACCATGAGGCTATCTCGCGACGTCCGATTGTCGTCGAGACGCCTATCACTGAAAAATAACGTCCCTCGTGATGATAAATGCGTCGCTCATCGCGCTGCCAGCCGTGGACGTGATTGAGCGGCAAACGTGCGACATCAAGTTCGAACCTGCATTTCATCTCGGTGATCCACGAAATAAGCTCAGGAAGACTGTGGAGATGTCTCTCATTATCCAATGCCGACAGCAGCATATGGCGCTGGTCATTGCTGTGTGCCGCATCATGAAACAAAACAGATTTCATTAACGCCAGGGCACTTTGTTCGTAAGATCCAAAGGAGATGCAGGAAATTACCGTGCGTGTGTCCATGTTTACCAGATTGTCACGTTTGAGCAACAAGCCGATTTGCCCCAGTGTCATCCAGCAGAAATTCTCCTCTACCGGGAGATCATCGAAAATCTCGACAATGATATTGCGGTTCCGCTTTCGCAGGTACTTTGATCCCTGCTCCGATTGTAAAACATCAAGGCGTATCCGGGCATTTCCCGGTGACTGAAAATATTCAAGGTAGGGAGGCTTCTTTCCACCATGTACCCGGGTATAGTTACTTTTTGTCGCCTGCAGTGTCGGTGCCAGCTGGACTCCGCCAATGTTCCCCGGTTCAATCTTCGCCTGCAGCAGAAAATGTAAGACTCCGTTGATCTTTTTGCAGAGAATACCCAGATAACCGACTTCCGGCTGGCAGATGATCGGCTGATCCCATTCCGGAACGAATCCCCAATTGGTCTGAATGCGAATACCCTCGATTGAGAAGAATTTGCCGGAAATGTGTCGCAGGTTGCCGGTATCGGCATCAAACCCCCAATTAGTCATCCGGCTGAATGGTATCGGAGTAACCTCGAATGGCGTATCCGCCTTACGCTCCTCAATCCATCCGGTAACATCTGTCATGGAGTGAAGCGCTCCCTCCACAGTCAGTGCGGATTGCAACATATCCAGATAATTGATACTTTGCGTCATTCTCTCACCTCAGAATCCCGGCTTTCCGCGGCGCTCGATCCAATCATGGTTCTCACCACGTAAGCCGGTCTGGCCATCATCCCGACGTAGATGCGGGCAAGGTAGAGTCCAACCACCCCGATCGCGAAGAGCTGTGTGCCGGAAAAAATGGAGATGATTGAGGCGAGAAAAGTGAAGCCTGGCGCAACCCGCCCCTGAATCAGGTAATCGGCGAAGGTATATGCCATGACGACCATGCCGAAGGCCACAAACAGAAATCCGATCATACTGGCGAAATAGAGCGGCATCACACTGTAAGAGGTCAGCATATTCATGGTATGGGAGATCAGTTTCCACAAAGTGTAGCCTGAAGAGCCTCGGCTGCGTGTTTCGTGAGCGATACGAATCTCGGCAGTCTTTCCTGCACCCCAGGAGAGCAACAAGTCAAGAAAGACCCCGGGGGAGTGTGCTGCGGCAAAAGCTTCACGCAAACTTGTGCGGAAAATACGATAGGAACTGATATTGGTCGCCGTGCCTTTACTCCCGTTGAGGATCACTCTCTTGATCACCCTTGATAAGAGGTTACGCATGATGCTGCGGGGTTCCTGCAGCGGAAGGCCGTAAACCAGGTCATTGCCTTCCATCAGTTTGCTCAGCAATAATGGAATATCCTCAGGCGAATGCTGAAGATCATCGTCCATCGTCACAATGATTTCATGGCGCGCGTGTCGAATACCGCAGAGCAGGGCATTATGCTGACCGGCATTTTTCATCAGATCAATACCACGCACCACCGCAGGGTTGGCCATGGCCAGCTGGCTGATTGTTGACCAGCTTTGATCCGGACTGGCATCATTCACCAGCAGGATCTCAAAGTTGTGGGTAATCCCTGACAATGTCTCAACCAGTCGCCGGGTAAGTTCGGGCAGGGTTTCAGTCCCACGGTAGACTGGAATAACGACGGAGATTGTCACGGTTTTAGTGTCTGATGGCGCACTCATGATACTGCTGGTCTCTTCAGGTTAAAGATTATTCATTGTTGCTGGCGTCTGCCAGGTAGTGCTGCCCGGGATGCAGACATACCAGTGAATAGCTGCTCATGGCTTTGAGGCATAGCGGAAAGAAAGAACCGGTGATTTCATGATCTTCAATAACGTTTGCGGGTAGCAGTTGCTGCTTATCACCTGCTGTTTGGTGGCAGGCACATAATCATCGTATTGATCAGGCAATTTAATTTGTCGATTGTGATGGCCCACGCGACCGGAAATTAATTTGTTCAGACCTCTGCCTGATCGAGAAAATACACCTTTCAATGTAGCATATTTTCAGGCCATTCCGTAAGTAATTCTCTTTGGGCGAAAGTGAGCTGATTGTGGGCGAGCAGAGACCTTGAATTGGGGTAGTTTGAAGGGGTGGTGGCAAGTGGAGAGGCACGGGGGGGGGAGCGACGCGGGGCTGCTGGCAAGGTGTTCAGTGCATAAATTCTGGAGGTCAGTAATCGAGCAACGAATCGTCACTCGATTACTGACCCGGCATTCTGTTTGTGGGGAGGGGTGGGGATTACTTTCTCTCCCTGAATTTGTCGTAAAGTCGGGTATGTTTGTTGGCGAGGTCAGTTGGCCGACCATTGATGAAGATTTGTTTGATGCGGGTGCGGTATTCGAGGATATCACCATCGGAGAGGACAAGATTGGCAACCTTGCCGACCTCGATTGAGCCGACGAGTTTATCGACACCGAAGATTTGCGCCGGGTAGAGAGTAATGGCCTTGAGTGCTTCTTCGCGAGGGAGACCGAAGGCCGCGGCGACGCCGGCGTGATAGGGGAGGAGTCGGACATATGCGCCCTCATTGGTGGCAAAGGCGAAGAGTACGCCGGCCTTCTGCAGTTCGGCGGCACGGGCGAAAGATTCGTCATACGGTGCATCCTCGCTGCCGGGCAGTTCGAGGACGGGGCCGAGGATGACGGGGATCTTCTTCTCTTTGAGCGTTCGGGCGACTTTGATCGCCTCATTGCCGCCATTGATGATCAGCCTGAGCTTGTACTTATCTGCGAGTTCGATGGCCCCGTTGATTTCGGCGACGCCACTGGCAGAGACGAGCACGGGGACCTCGCCGCGCAGGACGGGGATCATTGCTTCGAGACTGAGATCAGCAGGGCGTGGCGCGAGTGTCTTATCTTTGGCAATGGCCTCTTTGGCACGGAGGTAGGCCTGGGCATCCTCGATGCGGTTGCGGAGCACTTCGACCTGGCGGTCACGGGCCTGGCGCTGCTGTTCGGAAGGGGGGCCAAAGCCGCCACCACCGAAGCCACCGCCACCGCGGAAGCCGAGGCGAGGATAGTTGATATGCATGGCAGCGGGAGCCGCCAGCTTCATCTCTTCGGGTGTCCAGCCATCAAGGTTGATGATGGCGCACTGGCCGGCGATCAGACCGCCCTGCGGGCAGGTGAGTGCGGTGGTGACGCCGTTCATCCGGGCTACGGGGATCAACTCGCTGTTGGGATTGACGGCCGTCAGTGCCTTCATGTTGGCGTTGAAGTCGCCAATTTCGGTGGTATCGACAGTGGCGCTGACGGCACCGACTTCAGTCAGGCCGAGGACGGTACCGGAGTCGATGAGGCCGGGGTAGAGTGAGAGGCCGGTGCCATCGATCACTTGCGCGCCCTTCGGTATTTTGAGGTTTGGGCCAACTTCAGCAATCCGGCCATCGCGGATGATGACGGTACCGCGCTCGATTGTCGTGCCGGAGACGGTGACTACTTTCGCGTTGCGGATGACATAGCTCGTCGGCATTCCCGCTGATTGGGGGGCCGGTTTGGCCTGACCGAGGGCGAGTGCGGCCGACGCCAGAGTAAGAATAATCGTTGATATCAGCTTGTTGCGCATTCGTTTCTCCATCAGAATATGAGCGACTGTGGTCACTGCTTCTGGTTTTGCCGCGGATAGCCGTGGAGGTGGCCATCGAGGTCATCCTCGGAGAGGGTTGGCACGGGCGGACGACCCGGCTGGGTCGGCTGGGCCTGGGTCGGTGCCTTCTTCTCACGCTCGATCAGATCCTTCTTCTCTTTCGCCAATTTCTCGCGACTGGCGAGATCCTGTTTGCGGTCGAAGTAGATTGTCCCCTCGATCATGGTCATCTCCGGGCGCGAGTAGACACTGAACGGATGGCCATTGAAAATGACGAGATCCGCATCCTTGCCAATATCGATGCTCCCGATACGTTTATCGAGTCGAAGCTGGACAGCCGGATTGAGAGTGACCAGTCGCAGTGCCTCTTCTTCAGTGAGGTCGCCATACTTCATCATCTTGGCAGCTTCCTGATAGAAGCGACGAGCGTGCTCATTGCTGTCAGAGTGGATCGAGACGACGATCCCGCGGCGTGTCATAACTGCGGCATTGAAGGGGATGGCGTCATAGGCCTCCATCTTGTAGGCCCACCAGTCAGGAAGGATCGAGGCGCTTGCACCGTGACGTGCGATTTCCGGCGCAACCTTGTAGCCCTCAAGGACGTGCTGAAGTGTGTGGACGCGAATGCCGAACTCTTCGCAAAGGCGCAACAGCATGACTATCTCGTCGGCACGATAGCAGTGGGAGTGGATATCGATCTTGCCACGAAGGACATCGGCCATGGCCTCAAGTTTGAGGTCGCGGCGTGGCGGCAGTGGATTCTCGCCGCGCTTACGAGCGGCCTCGTAATTATCCCAGGCCTGCATGTATTCGCGCCCCTGAGTGAAGGCCTCGCGGATGGTCTCCTCGACACCCATGCGGGTCGCGGGGAAGCGGCGCGCCACTCCGGGGAAGTTGGCGTTGGAGCGCTTCGGATTCTCGCCGAGAGCGAATTTGATGGTGCGTGGCGCATCGCTGACGATCATCTCCTCGACGGGGCGCCCCCATTTGAGCTTGATAATCGAGTTCTGTCCGCCGATGGCGTTGGCGCTGCCGTGAAGCTGATGAATGGTGGTCATGCCGCCGGCGAGCTGGCGGTAGATGTTGATATCGGTATCGTTGATGACATCGCGCATCCTGACCATGGCGGTCACCGAGAGCGACCCCTCGTTGATCGAATCGAGAGCGGTGTGTGAGTGCGAATCGACAAAGCCGGGGGTGACGAACATTCCGGTCGCGTCGATCACCTTTGTGCCGGCCGAGCCTTTGACCTCTGCCGCTTTGCCAACGGCGGCGATCCTGCCATTGCGAATCAGGATCGAGCCATTTTCAATGGTCCCGTGGGAGGCGGTGAGGATTGTCGCGTTGCGGATGAGAATCTCCTCGGACTGCTGCGCACTGGCAGCGATGCTGAAGACGGCCACAAGGCCAAAGGCTGCCACCAGCGCCGCGAGGTATGGTGTCTGCCATCTGTTCCTGGTCTTCATGATCTTCATGATCTTCATGATCTTCTCTCCTCTGAAAATCGCTGCTACTGGTTGGGGCGCTTCGCGCCGGTGAAATTGAAGTTCTGGCCCATGGCCTCCATCGTGCCGCGGATGGAGTTACCCTCGATCCGGCCGCGCATCGAGACGGGCATTGTCTGCCCCTGAACGCTGAGTGAGTAGTTGAGCATTACTTCACTGCCGCGAATCCGCCCCTCGGTGATTCGGGCATTGCCAAAGGGTGTCGAGACCTCACCATTGAGTGATTCGCCGTCCTGCGTCAGTGTGAGGGTACTGGTCACCTCGTCGGCCGGAGTCTGGACTGTCAGCATCCAGGTGCCGGCAGCGAGCATCGTCGCGGTGGCTGATGGCGCAGCTGCCGCGCCCGGCCCGCGACCACTGCCCGTTCCACCCGTTCCATTGGGACCACCCGGGCCATTGCGGCCTTGCGGGGCCTCGGGAGCCTTAATGTCGAACTTGCGACCATCGACGAAGACGTGGCGTACCCGCGAGTTGCGATCGAAGAGATCGCCGGTGGTCAGGACGAGATTGGCGACCTTGCCCTTCTCGATGCTGCCGAGCTGCTCACTGACGCCGAGAATCCGGGCGGCATTGATCGTCAGTGCACGGAGGGCCTCATCTTTTGGCAGGCCGGCCTCGATGGCTCGTGCCGCATTGACGATATAGTCCCCCGGCCGGACGAGGTTGCCCGAGGTGAAGGCGAAGCGGACGCCGGCTTTGTGGAGTATCATTGCTGTTTCCGGGGCCTTTGCCCGCTCGCGCAGAGTGTTGAGCGACTCTGATTCCGGATCCTCCAGACCTGCCGGTTTCTGGGGGAAGCTGAGCGAAAGCAGGACGGTCGCATTCTTTGATTTGAGGTAGTCTGCGATCTGGTAGCTCTGTTGCGCGCCGCTGAGAAGGTATTTGAGGTTGAACTCCTCGGCGAGGGTGACTGCGCGTTTGATCTCGCGCACACTGGATACGTTGAAGATCACCGGCATCTCACCATTGATCACCGGCTGGAGGGCGTCCATCGATTTGTTGACTTCGGGTCGCTGATTGCCGCGTGGTGACTGGCGATAGCGAGTCCAGGCTTCGCGGTAATGGCGAGCGTCAAGCAATGACTGGCGCAGGAACGAGAAGACTCCCATCAGTGAGCCGGGATAGCTGCCACGGACGGCGTTGAAGCCGATATTTTGCGAGAACGGGGCCTTCAGTATCAGCTTTTCCGGAGACTCACCACCGAGGTTGATGACGGCGCTTTGCCCCTGGTAAATACCGTTACGCGGCCCGGTGAGAACGGTGGTGATGCCGGCGGCGCGCTGCTGATCGAAAGTGGTTGCGTTGACCTGCATCTGGTCGAGAACCGTCACCTCGGGGAGCAGACCGGTGCTCGATGGCGGGGCGGCAAGCTGTGCCAGAAACGCCTGTGTCGGATCGGCCGCGGCCGGGCCGGCGGGAGTTGGTGCCGGTCGCAGCCCGAGATTGGTGTAGGCATCGAAGAGTCCCGGGTAGATCGTCAGGCCGCTGGCATCGATGAGCCGCGCGTCTCCGGGAACGGAGATGTCGGCTCCCACGGCCTCGATCAGTCCGTTGCGGATCACCAGCGCTCCCTTCGGGATGGTCGAGCCGGTGACGGTGACGATTCTGGCGTTGACAATGGCGTAGGCTTCGCCATCAAAGGCGCGAGCCGCTGCCGGCTGGATCGCTGCGAGTTTCAAACCAAGAATCACCGCAGCGATTGCCAGGCCAGCGGTCAACTGGAACTTGCTATTCCTCATGAAGTAAACTCCCCCGTCAAATGCAAGATTGAAGGATGTCTTGAATGATCGTGTAAATGTAGACTATCCCGGTCTGGATTACCAGCAGGATGACGATCTGCCGGAGGAATACATGGCAAGTGCAATCAGAGCGGTCTTTTTCGATGCCGGAGGGACACTCTTCGAGCCACGTGGCAGCGTTGGCGAGATCTATTCCACGTGTGCCCGGAGGTACGGGGTAATGGCTGACCCGGCTGAGTTGCAGGCCCGTTTTGTTCGCCATTTCGGCGAGCAGCCGGCTCTCGCTTTCGCGAAGGGAACCGAGCCATCCGTGGTGATCGCACGTGAGAAGGAATGGTGGAAGCGGCTGGTGCGTCGCGTCTTTGGTGAAGCCGACGAGGTGCGGAGGCCATTCGCCGGGTTCGATGACTTCTTTGATGAAGTTTATGACACCTTTGGCGGATGTGAATCCTGGCAACTCTTCCCCGATCTGGGGCCGTCACTTGCCGGGTTGCGGCGGAGGGGATTGCGGCTCGGGGTGATCTCCAACTTTGATTCACGGCTCTTCGGGCTGCTGGAAGCCTGTGCGTTGCGCCAATATTTTGACGTGGTGATGGTGTCGACAATTGCCGGAGCCGCCAAGCCCTCACCGGCAATTTTTGAGGAGGCACTGGCCTCGATGGGAGTGAGCGCTGGTGAGGCCGCCCACGTTGGCGATCACCCGGTGGAGGATGTCGAGGCGGCGCTGGCTGTGGGGCTGCGTGCCATCCTGCTTGACCATCATCGACGCTTCGCCGACAATCCACGCTTCACGCGTGTCACCGGGTTCGGGCAACTGCTCGATCTCGATTTTCTTCGGGGAGAGAGCTCATGAAGTCTTGCTTACGCTGCGCGATTTTCCTGGTAATCGTTCTTCTGCTGCCGGTAATAGCTGCCGCGCAGAATCGTCCCGAGTCAAGGACCATTACCGGGCTGACGGCTGGAACAAAGAAGATTGACGGGTATTTCCCGCTCTATTGGGATGCCGGAGCGGGAAAGATGTGGATGGAGATTGCCCGCTTCAACGAGGAGTTTCTTTACCAGGTATCGCTGCCGGCGGGGGTGGGGTCGAACCCGATCGGGCTCGACCGCGGGCAGCTGGGGACGGGAGCGGTTGTTTTCTTCGAACGCGTGGGTCCAAAGGTGCTGCTGGTCCAGCCGAACTATCGTTACCGCGCACTGAGCGCTGATGTGGCGGAGCGGCGTGCGGTGGCTGACTCGTTTGCACGATCGGTCATCTGGGGCTTCCGTGTCGAGGTGGTCGAGGGAGACCGGGTGCTGGTCGATGCGACCTCCTTTCTGCTACGCGATGCTCACGGCGTCGCCGAGCGTTTACGCTCGTCACGTCAGGGCAACTTTCGTTTTGACGAGTCACGGAGCGCCTTTTACCTGTCGCGAACAAAGGGATTCCCGAAGAACACCGAGATCGAGACGATCATTACGCTCACCGGGGAGGATGCCGGCGGGCTGTTGCGCAGTGTCACGCCATCGGGCCAGTCGGTGACGGTGCGTCAGCATCACTCATTGGTTGAGCTGCCCGACGGGGGCTATCAGCCGCGGCTTTACGATCCGCGAGTCAGCGCCATGCCGCTGACATTTCACGATTATGCCTCGCCATTCAGCGAGCCGATCGAGAAGCGCTGGATTCGCCGTCACCGCCTGCAGAAGAAGGATCCCTCGGCGGCTGTCTCCGATGCCGTGAAGCCGATTATCTACTATGTCGATAATGGTGTCCCGGAGCCGATTCGTCAGGCCCTGGTTGAGGGAGCCTCGTGGTGGGCGCAGGCCTTTGAGGCGGCTGGTTTTCGTAATGCCTTCGAGGTTCGGGTGCTGCCGGAGGATGCCGACCCGATGGACATCCGCTACAACATGATCAACTGGGTGCACCGCTCGACGCGCGGCTGGTCGTATGGTTCATCGGTAGTCGACCCGCGCACCGGCGAGATCATCAAGGGCAATGTCTCGCTTGGCAGTCTCCGTATTCGCCAGGATATGCTTCTCGGCACGGGGATGATTGCCCAGAATGGCTCGCCGGAGCAGGGAAGCGATGATCCCGGGCTGAGCTGCGCTGCCGGGGAGTCTCCATCGATGGACTACCTCTCGGCTGCCTCGACTGGCGATCCGGCAACCGACTCCGAGGCAATGTCTCTTGCTCGTATTCGGCAGCTCTCGGCCCACGAGGTTGGTCACACGCTCGGTTTTTCGCACAATTTCGCCGCCAGCAGTTACGATCGCGGCTCGGTAATGGATTATCCGGCGCCGATGGTCACCATCAGCGGTGGCCGGCTCGATCTCTCCAAAGCCTACGCTGTCGGCATTGGTGTGTATGACAAGTTCTCGGTAACCTATGCCTATGCCCAGTTTCCGGCAGGGGCGAACGAGACAGCCGAACTGGAGAAGATCATCGAGCGCGGAGTGGCTGCGGGGATGCTCTTCATCGATGACGGTGATGCACGTGATGTCGGGACAGCCCATCCCTTGGCGAGTGTCTGGGATAACGGGACCGATGCCATCGCCACACTGCGCCATGAGATGGAGGTGCGCCGAATTGCTCTGGCAAACTTCGGGCTGAAGAATCTTGCGGTTGGCCAGCCGCTTTCGTCACTTGAAGCGAAGCTGCTTCCACTCTACCTGCACCATCGCTACCAGCTCAATGCCGCCGCGAAATCGCTTGGCGGTGTCTGGTTCACCTACGCGGTGAGGGGAGCTCAGGGGCCGCATCCGGCAAAGTTCAGGGAATTGGTGCCGGCTGATCACCAGCGCGCGGCGTTGCGCGCGATTCTCGATACCATCACCGTCGAGAGTCTTGCCCTCCCGCAATCGATCATCGACCTGATTCCGCCAGTGGCGACCGGCTTTGAGGGTGGGGCAATCGAGTACTTCGGGCGCCGCACCGATCCGGCATTCGATGTCCTTGGAGCAGCCTCGATCGCGACTGATCTCGCCTTCGATGCCCTGCTGGCGCCGAGTCGGGCCGAGCGTCTGGTGGCCTTTCACGCCGAGAACCCACAGCTTCCCGGTCTCAGGGAGGTGCTCGATGCGATGATCGCCTCAGTCTGGCGCGGCCCGGCGGCGCGCTCCGCCTACCATCTTGCCATTCAGCGGACAGTTCAGGCACAGCTCGTGCGACGGCTGATGGATCTTGCCTCCCTCGAAAGCGCCTCGTCCCTGGTGCGTGCCGAAACGGCTGCGGCGCTGCGCAGCCTGAAAGCTTCAGGCCTTGCCACTGATCCTCATCGTCGTTTACTCGCTGAGGAGATCGAGCGATTTCTTAACCGGCCTGATACTCCGCGGCAGCCGTCGCGGCGGCTGCCAACCCCCGCCGGTGATCCGATTGGCGGACGGGGGAGTGGCTGGTAGTATTCAACCCCTGATTATCGACACTTAATTAAAGGAGTGATCAATGTCTCTGAGGATCATTGCTTTCGGGGCTCATCCCGACGATTGCGAACTGAAAGCCGGAGGTGTTGCGGCAAAGTGGGCAGCAGCCGGCCATCACGTCAAGTTTGTTGCGACAACCAATGGAGATGTCGGTCATTTCGCCATGGGCGGTGGCCAGCTTGCTCTGCGGCGTACCGCCGAGGTCAGGCATGCCGCGGCGATTATCGGCATCACTACCCAGGTGCTCGATATTCACGATGGAGAACTGCTGCCGACGATCGAAAACCGCCGCACCATTGCCCGATTGATTCGTGAGTGGCAGGCCGATGTCGTCCTTTGCCACCGGCCGAACGATTATCACCCGGATCACCGCTATACCGGGACGCTTGTTCAGGATGCAGCGGTGCTCGTTGCCGCCCCGTTCTTTGCACTCGACACGCCACCCTGCAAAAAGAACCCGGTTATCCTCTTCTACTCGGATGGATTTCGGAAGCCTTACCCCTTTGACCCGTCGATCTCCGTTGCCATCGATGATGTCATCGACCTCAAGCGAGCCTGTATCGATGCCATGCCCTCACAATTTGCCGACCGTGATTCGTGGATGGGTCGCTATCTGCCGGGAGTGCCCGACGATGAGGAGGGACGCCGCCGCTTCATCAGGGAGTGGCTGATCGAGATGGATGCCGAGGTTGCCGACACGTATCGCCACATGCTGGTTGCCCGCTATGGCGAGGCGCGTGCGACAGAGATTCGCTATGCCGAGGCCTTTGAACTCTGCGAGTATGGCGCTCCGGCATCGCGCGAAGAGCTCGATCAGCTCTTTCCACGGTAGTCCGGGTCAGCGCAGCTTCTGGTCGGCAGATGCATTGCCGCCGCCGATGATCATTAGCGAGACCGCTATTCCCAACAGGGCGAGAGCAAACTCATAGCCACCCTGGGAGAGGAAGAATCCATTACGGAAGTGGACACCGAAGACGGCGGTCGCCATCGTGCAGGCGATGAGGAAGGCGGCCAGCCGCGTGTAGAGGCCAATGACGATCATCATTCCGCCAATGAACTCGGAGAAGGCGGCCACTCCAAGCCAGAACCAGGCCGGCCGCATGAAGTCAAACGGGGGCTGCCCGGCAATCCACGCGCTGAATCCGCGGCCACCGCTGACTCCAAGCACCTTCTGCGCACCGTGCGCAATCATGATTGCTCCCAGCACCAGTCTCAACGGGAGCGTCGACCAGGTCGCTATCGTTGCCGTCAACTTGTTCATTCTCATTCCTCTTTGCTGGTCTGGTTTGTTAATCTCAACCAGTGTTTGTTGTCACGCCAATGCCCGGCTGCTGCCCGGCTGTTGAAGTAACAATCTTATCAATTGTGTCAATAAAGGCAGTCAGAATAACAGGTAACTAAAGGATTATTAATGAAAAAAGTCACAGTAATCGCCTATATCGAGATCCGGGATGGCTTCGAGGAGGGGTTTCTCGAAGCCGCACGGGAAGTGGTCGCTGCAACGCGGGCAGAGGATGCCTGCATCAATTACGACCTTCACCAATCCTCATCGCAATCGACCCGATTTGTCTTTTACGAGAACTGGACCAGCCTTGATGGATTAGATCAGCATTCGAAATCTGATCATATCAGGCTGTTCCGCGAACGCATCAAAGAGATGCTGGCGCGTCCGACGGAGATCACGCTCTGGGAGATGGTGACGGAACCAGCCGGATCCTGAATCGACTACCCTGGAGGCCAGGCCAGCGATCGGCCACCAAGGAGGTGGACGTGGAGGTGATCGACCGTCTGGCCGCCATCACTGCCGGTATTGATCACGGCGCGGAATCCTGACTCAGCGATACCGAGCTGATTGGCGATCTTTGGCGCCAGGCGAAGCAGGTGCCCAAGCATTGCTTCGTCGCTCTGGGAGGCGTCGTTGAGTGACTCGATATGCTCCTTCGGAATGATCAGGATATGGGATGGCGCCTGGGGATTGATATCGCCAAAGGCATAGGCCACACTGTCCTCGTAGATGCCGATGGAGGGGATCTCTCCGGAGAGTATACGGCAGAAAACGCAAGTGCTGTCGGACATTGATTCTCCTGAAAACGTTGAATTATCGTAACATTGAACAATCGCGGATGATAACACAAACAGAGAAGATCGCAAATTTGCCAAAGCACCCAATGAAGCATAGGTGGAATGGGGCACGGATAATGCCCGCGCTTTTGTCACTGGTGATGCTTGGCATCTCGCTGGCGTGTGCGAGGAGTGAGGCGACGCACGGGGCAGTGCCCGCGCCGACGCAAACGCCATCCGTGCCGGTGCCGATTCGCGTCCAGCAATTTGGTTATGAGGTCGTCAACAGCTATCCGCACGATCCTGACGCCTTTACTCAGGGACTGCTCTTTTACGACGGCTATCTCTATGAAAGTACGGGGCTTGAGGGACGGTCGAGCCTGCGCAAAGTCGATGTGACCACCGGTGAGGTCCTGCGGCGAATCCCGGTTGACTCGCAGTATTTTGCCGAGGGGCTCGCTTTATTCGAGGGGCGACTGTTTCAATTGACCTGGTTGTCACGACAGGGCTTTGTCTACGGGCTTGACACGTTTCAGATGGAGCAGACATTCAACTACCGCGGCGAGGGGTGGGGCCTGACAACTGATGGCCGATCGCTGATCATGAGTGATGGCAGCAACCAACTGCGTTATCTCGATCCACGCAATTTCGATCCGCGTCAGGAGATCCAGGTTGTTGATGGAGAGCGACCGGTCAATATGCTCAACGAACTTGAGTATGTCGATGGACAGATCTACGCCAACATCTGGCAGAGTGACAGGGTGGCGATCATTCAGCCGGAGACGGGGAAGGTGGTTGCCTGGATCAATCTGGCTGGTCTGCTTGCTTCGCCGACGGTTCAACGTCCGCTTCAACGTCCGGTTGATGTGCTGAACGGCATTGCCTACGATGCAGTCGGCAAGCGGCTCTTTGTCACCGGCAAGTTGTGGCCGCGACTCTTCGAGATCCGGCTGGTGTCGCGGCGGGTGACGGTGACACGATAAGAAATGGCCGACAGAGGACAATGCATGCGATACCAGATGATGATCATGATTATGCTGCTCTCGATGACGACGATTGTCGAGGGGGCTGAACCGACGACTGAGGTTCGTGGTGTCTGGCTGGATCGCAGTTCGCTGGTTTCGCGTGAAGAGGTGCGAACGACACTGCGACAGCTGGCCGGGGCCAATTTCAATCTGGCGCTGGTCAACGTCTGGTCGCGGGGATATCCCCTCTGGAAGAGCCGTGTCTTTGAAGCAGAGACCGGGATGCTGACCGATCCCGGGATGGGGGATCGTGACGTGCTCGCCGAGGTAGTCGAGGAGGCGCGCCTTGTCGGTATTGCCGTCATGCCCTGGTTTGAGTATGGATTTATCGGCGGTTACAGTGGTTATCTGCCGGGGCCGGGAGGGAAAGGACCGATCTTTGAGCGACATCCCGAATGGCTGGCGATGACAAGGTCCCGAGCGACTGGCTTCACTGCGCCGGGTGGATTCTTCTACTGGATGGCTCATACGCGACCTGATGTTCAGGAGTTTCTCCTGAAAATGATGGTCGAGGTTTGTCGCGGCTACGAGGTGGTTGGTCTCCAGTTTGATCGTGCACGCTACCCGCAGCTTGACTGCGGCTATGATGACTTCACCATTGAACTTTACGCCAGCGAGAACGGTGGTGTGCCACCACCAAACGATCCGGCAGCGAGCGGGTGGATCAGGTGGCGTGCCGCGAGGCTCAACGATTTCATTGCCGCTGTTCATCAGCGAGTCAAGGGGGTTGGGCGTCACCTGCTGGTATCGAATGCCCCGATAGTCTTTCCATACTCTTACGTCAATTTTGCCCAGGAGTATCCGGCGTGGATTGGCCGAAACGCGCTCGATCTGACGGTTCCGCAGGTCTATCGTCGGGATGCTGCTGCCTACGAGGCCGAGTTGCTGCGTCAACTGGCTGCTGCCGGTTCTGTTGCGACGCTGACGCCAGGGATCGACAGCACCAACCCGACGGTCGAAGAGCTGATCGGGATGATTGAGCGGACGCGTGCTTACGGGTTGTTGGGGATGGTGATCTGGTATTACCGTGCGCTGCTCGACAAGGGAGCGTTGACCAGGCTGCGTCAGACCGTCTTTACCCGGCCGGCGAGACTGCCCGGAGTGATGCAAACGCCATTGTCACCGGCATTGCGCCCGGTCACCGGCAGACTGCCGCTAATTCGCTGATCGTTTCTCACCGCCACTTGTTGTCGGGAAGTCATCGATAAATTGCAGCAGCAGCACCCCGCCGATGACGGCCGCTCCGCCGGCGATCTGCACCGGTCCGAGCGATTCGCCCAGCCAGAGCCAGGCAACGGTAGCTGCAACCACCGGCTCGACCATCGAGGTCAGCCCGCTGCGGCTTGGTTCGAGGTATCGCAGGCTGCGAAGAAAGAGGGCAAAGGGCAGGGCCGTCGCGATTGCCCCGAGATAGATGAAGAAGATCCAGCTCGATGGGCGATATTGGCTCCACGGCAAAGCCCAGACCGGATTGATCAGTGCCCACATCGTTGCCGCACCGATGAAGGCATACGACATCATTGTTGGCGTCGTGTAGCGGCGCTGCAATCGTTGGCCGACGATCGCGTAGAAGCTGAAGCCAATGCCCGATCCAATGGCGAAGATCGTACCGAGGAGGGCGTTGTTGCGCTCGCCACCGGAGCTCCCCACAACCATCAGCGCGCAGCCGATGATCGACATGGCCGCGGAGAGCAGCTTGCCTCCGGTGATCGATTCGGTCTTGGTCGCCACACCGTAGGCCATCATCATGATCGGGGCAAGATACTGGAAGAGCAGCACGTAGCCAACTTCAATGTGGGAGAGTGCAAGGTAATAGCAGCCCTGATTGACCACCAGCCCGACCGTGCCAAGCAGCATGAAGGCCAGGATATCCCCACGTTCAACCCTGCCCGGCAGGATTCGCCAAAGGCCGGTCTCGCGGCTGCTTCGTGCTGTCCAGACAACGATAATTATCGATGCCAGTGATGTTCGAAAGAAGAGAAGTTCTGCCGGCGCATAGTGTTCGCTACCGATCAGGTAGCGCGCGACTACTCCCGAGACTCCCCAGAGTGTCGCGGCTCCCGCGGCCAGCAGGTATCCGAGTTTTTGATTGGCTCGCTCTGCTCCCATCAGATTCTGATATTGTAGACCTTGATCTTGCTGTTGAGGGTTGTATTGTTCATTCCGAGCAGCTTGGCAGCACGGCTCTGATGGCCACCAGTGATCTCCATCGCACGCCTGATCAATTCGATTTCGAAGCGTGAGACCTCATCGTAAAAGGAGATCCCGCGAGAAAGGTCGAGTGAGGTCAGTGACTCCGCCAGTGACGGCTGGCCGGAGACGCGAAGGTCGGGATTGAGGATCTCCTCACGCAGGCAGTCGAGCGTGATTTCGTTGCTGCGTGCGACGATCACCGCCCGCTCGATTGCGGTCTCCAGCTCGCGCACATTGCCCGGCCATGGGTATGATTCGAGAGTGCGCAGAACCTCCGGCGCCAGCTGCTCAGTAATGACTCTTCCATTCTCTTCGTTATATTTTCTGATAAAATGCTGTGCGAGCGGAAGGATATCCTCACGCCGGTTGCGCAGTGGCGGAAGATGAATGTTAATGACATTCAACCGGTAGAAGAGGTCCTCACGGAACTCGCCTGACTTCACGGCACGCTGCAGGTCGGTGTTGGTGGCGGCAATGATGCGGACATCGACCCGTCGGGGATGAGTATCGCCGAGCGAGGTGAACTCCCGCTCCTGGATGACGCGCAGCAGGCGCGCCTGTGTCTCCGGCGGGATCGTGCTGATTTCGTCAAGGAAGATCGATCCCCCGTCAGCCACCTCAAAGAGCCCCTTCTTCGCGGCAATTGCACCGGTGAAGGCCCCCTTCGTGTGGCCGAAGAGTTCCGATTCGAGCAGATCCGAGGGGATATTGCTGCAGTTGACCGCAACGAACTGCCCCGATTCGGCCCGCGGACTCGAAAAGTGAATCGCTCGCGAAACCACCTCTTTACCCGTTCCCGACTCCCCGGTGATCAGTACCGTCGAGCGTGCCGGCGCCACCTGCTCGATCAGATCATAGACCTCGCGCATCGCTGCTGATGACCCGACGATCCGTTTCCGGTCCGCCGATTGACGCAGCGTCCGCCGCAAAATGCGTCGCTCCTCCTCGCCACGTCGCCGCGAAATCCCCGCGGCAATCGTCTTGAGAATCTGCTCGTTCTCAAATGGCTTGCGAATGCAGTTGAATGCCCCGAGCTGCCAGGCCGCAATCGCCGTCTCGAATGTGGCATAGGCTGTGATCATAATCACCACTGCCTCGCGATCGACGCGCAGAATCTCCTCTAGCGTTCTCAGCCCTCCGATGCCCGGCATGGAGACGTCAAGCAGGACGACATCGTAGGTGCGATCTGACAGGCGTGCCAGCCCCTCCTCGCCCGTCTTGGCGAGGTCGACCCGGTAGCCGTCCGCCGAGATCAGGCTCTCAAGGACATCGCGCATCACCTCTTCGTCGTCAACTACCAGAATGTTGCCTTTTTTGGGCATCTGATCGATCGCCCCTTGGTTACTTGCTTCCCCTGATGAAATCAGCCGTCTCCTTCGTCAGTCTGGCGTGGGCAGAGGGACGAATGTACATCATATGTCCGCCTTCATAATAACCGAAAGAGACGCGATTGGTGATCTGTCGGTCATAGGCAAGGTGGCTGATGTTGTATTCGATCCCGGCGGGAATCGTCGCCATATCATAGTAGCCACAAATGACAAAGACCTTGAGGAAGGGGTTTTTGGCCATACTCGAGCGCAGCGGCTCGGTCATGTCCATGTAACGGTTCTGGACATAGCTCCAGGGCTGGACATTACCAGAGGTCGGGTAGCGCAGATCGGACTCCCATTTGAGAGTATTCCTGAAATAATCGTGGAAGAGGGCGACATAGGGGCCGGATAGCGCGGTGTTTGACGGATCGAACTCCTGGCGCTCGCCGGCGGCATCGGCATCGAGGGCGGTGAAGCGACTGTCAAGACGACCGACGGTCAGCCGCTGATCGCGCAGCAACTCCTTGCGGAAGCGGGCCGCATCGACTCGCAGATTTGAGGCCAGGATGTACTTTGCCGAGAGGCCGGTGTAGCGTGCCAGCTTCTCCGCCATCGCCGTGCGCTCGGCATCGCTCAGCGTGTTGCCTCTGACGAGGGCTGGCATGTAATCGCCAAAGGCGAAGGCGCGGGACTCTTCGTGAATCTGCCGGATAGTCTTCTTCTGCAGATCAGCCGGGAGCCGCTTGTGATACCACGCGGTTGCGGCATAGGTCGGGACAAGGACGGCCCAGGCGATATCGTTATTCGGTGCCGGGGAGAGCGTCTGATAGGTGAGCAGCGCCGAGAGAAGAACGATGCCATTGAGTTCAATCCCGTGGCGCGACTGAAGCTCCTGTGAGAGGCCGGCTGAACGAATCGTGCCGTAGCTTTCGCCAATCAGAAATTTGGGAGATGCCCAGCGGTCATAGGCTGACAGATATTCCGAGATGAACTCACCAAAGGCGCGAATATCGCCATCCTGACCGTGATACTGCGAGCTCTCGACACCCGGCATGACGCGGCTGTAGCCGGTCGAAATGGCATCGACGAAGACCATATCGGTTGTCTCAATCAGTGAGTGCTCGTTATCGACCAGTCGATAGGGTGGTGCCGGCTGGAAACCCTCCGGTGCCATCTCAACCCTGACCGGCGCGAACGATCCCATATGCAGCCAGACCGAAGCCGATCCCGGCCCGCCATTGAAGAGGAATGAGACGGGGCGGGTTTTCTTGTCTTCGCCATCCTTGCTGTAAGCAACGAAGAACATTCGCGCGCCCGGCTGGCCGTTGTCAAGCCGGATGAGCACCGTCCCCGTCGTCGCCGTGTATCTGATTTCGCGCCCTCCGACATTGAGAACATGCGAGGTGCGTGAAATCTTTGCCTCATTTGGGCTCGCGACTTCGTAGCGCTGCGGAGGCGGTGCTCCCGGAGCCGGCGGTGCCTGCTGCGTCTGCTGCATCTGCGATCCCTGGGAGCGCTGACCAATCGCGGTGCCTGGCAACAGTGCCAGCAATAATCCCGAGACTGCAAGCAGTCTGCCGCGTGATGTGTATCGATAAATCATTCTCTTTCCGACTCCTCTTCGTCTTTGCGTGAAATCACACTGAGGTGATTGTATCTGTCATTGCGGTCAATAACCGTCTGATAAGCTGGTTATCTGATCAGTGAGGCCTTATCAAAGCGGCACGGCATTCTTCCTGACGTATTCGTCAAGCATCGATGGTTTGGGGCCGATGTAATGGAAAGGCTCAGCGTACTCAACGCCATGCCGCCTGCCCAGTTCAGCATCCTCGTGGAGGACGATATGCCTGATATATTGGCGATTGGCAGTGGCGTCATCATTGCCGAGGATTGGCAATCGCAGCTTCTGCTCGGCGAGCCGGCGGCGCAAGGCCGCGCCATTCTCTCCTGCCGGGCCCTGAGTAACATTGGCGAGATTGGCTTCAACCTTCTGGTCAATCACCGAACTGATGTCAACGATGCGATTAACCAGCTGCGGGCCCCTGGCGAAATAGTATTTCTCAGAAACGGCGTGGGGTGTCAGCCCCGCAGCGAAGTGTTCCGGCAGATCCCACTGCCCGCCGGCCATCCAGCAGGCGGCCTCGACGCAGCGTGCGGTGACATAGTGATCGGGGTTCTCCTCATAATGGCCCCAGGGATCATAGCAGAAGACGGTATCGACCTTCATCAGCCGGAAAATGAAGATCAGGCGGTGGCGAAGCTCGGCGGCGGCGACGGCATCGAACTCGTGATTGCGGTAGTGCAGGTCGAATGTCCGGCTGAGGCCCAGTCGCCGGGCGACTTCAAAGTTGTCCTTTTCATTGTTGAGCACGACCTCACCGACGGTCGCGCCGCGACCGGCCATCTCGTCGTTGCTGGTTCTGATCATGATTCCGGTGTAGCCCTCTTTGATCAGCTTGATGATCGTTCCACCGGCAAAGAGAGGCAGGTCGTCGCAATGCGGCTGAATGGCGGCAAGCACCCGGCCCTTGTGAGGCTGATTCGGCTGGTCACTTTCGATGACGATTTCCGGTTGTGCCGGATTCTCGCGCATCTGTGTTTGTGGTGTTCCAAGCAGCATCCCGCTGGTGATCGTTCCTTCCAGAAAGTTTCTTCGATTCATCGCTTCTGCTCCATCGAGTCAATGGCCAGTCAATGCCAGTCAATGCCAGCCAATGCAAGGCGAAAAATAGGTCACTCTGCGTTTCACGAGTGGATATTGTGCCGCAATGTCGGCTGGCAGAAAAGGGAAGCCGGATGAGAGTCGTGGTTTCCGTGCCGCCTTACGCTCTTTTCCTCAGCGAACTAATCGACTACACTGCGGAATTGGAGGAAAATCAGGCAGGGATGAACCGACGATGATCTGGAGGGCAGCGAAGTGGAGCGACAAATCAGACGTGTGCAGGTGATTGATTCGCATACCGGAGGTGAGCCGACACGGGTAGTGACTGGTGGCGGGCCGGATCTGGGAGACGGGCCGATTGCCAGGCGGCTGGAGCGATTCCGTGCGAGCCACGACGATTTTCGCAGTGCTGTCGTCAATGAGCCGCGCGGCTCGGATGTCATGGTTGGGGCGCTGCTCTGTGAGCCGAGTGACCAATCCTGTGTGGCCGGAGTGATCTTCTTCAACAATGTCGGCTATCTCGGGATGTGCGGCCACGGAACGATTGGTCTGATGGTGACGCTGGCCCATCTCGGGCGCATCGGTGTCGGGGAGCATCGTCTGGAGACGCCGGTTGGTGTTGTTTCGGCAACACTTCACGAATCGGGTGAGGTTTCGGTCTTCAATGTTCCGAGCTACCGCTATCGCCATCAGGTTACTGTCGAGGTGCCGGGGGTTGGCCCGGTGGTCGGGGATATCGCCTGGGGAGGCAACTGGTTTTTCCTTGTTGAGCAGCACGGCCAGTCACTTGATCTCGATCGAGTCGAGGAGCTGACCGATCTCACCTGGCGCATTCGCCTGGCCCTGCGTGCGCAGGGCATCACCGGCGAGGACGGTCAGGAGATCGATCACATTGAACTCTTCGGACCCCCGTCACGCGACGGGCTTGACAGCCGCAATTTCGTGCTCTGTCCTGGTAAGAGCTACGATCGTTCGCCTTGTGGTACTGGTACCAGCGCGAAGATGGCCTGTCTTCACGCCGGTGGCAAGCTGGCTGAGGGGAAGCTCTGGCGCCAGGAGAGCATCGTCGGCAGTGTCTTTGAGGGCTTTGTCACCTCGATTGACGGGCGGCTCTACCCGACGATCCGGGGAACGGCCTACGTCAATGCCGAGGCGACGCTGATCCTCGATGACCGTGATCCATTCTGCATGGGGATCAGGCGATGAGCAGGAACGGCTTCGAGGCGATCATTGTCGGCGGAGGGATTGTTGGCGCCGCCTGCGCACTGGAGCTGGCACGCTCCGGAGTTCGCCCGCTGGTCATTGAGACTGGTGAAATCGGAGGTGGCGCGACAGCGGCGGGGATGGGCCACCTCGTCGTCATGGATGACTCTGATGCGCAATTCGCACTAACGCGCTATTCGATGCAGCTCTGGGATGAGCTCATCCCGGAGCTCTCCAGTGATTGCGAGCCCTTGCCTTCCGGGACACTCTGGGTTGCAGCCGATGAAGAGGAGATGGATGAGGTCCGCCGCAAGCAGTCATTTTACGCGGCACGAGCTGTTCACGTCGAGGTTCTTGACGAGCGACAATTGCGCGAAGCCGAGCCAGGGCTGCGTGCCGGACTGGTTGGCGGCCTGCTTGTTCCGGGCGATGGTGTCGTCTATTCTCCCTGTGTCGCCCGTTGGCTGCTGGAGAGGGCAGTCGAGCTTGGTGCCGAGGTGCGCGAGGGAGTCGAGGTGGCCGGGCTGGCCGCTGACGGTGCGAGGTTGCACAACGGCTCGACGATCTCTGCAGGGATTGTCATCAATGCCGCCGGCTGTCGCGCGCCGGAACTGACACCGGGGATTCCGATTCAAAAGCGAAAGGGACATCTTGCGATTACCGACCGCTATCCGGGTTATGTCAACCATCAGCTGATCGAGCTTGGATACCTGAAGAGTGCCCACTCGGTCAGTGCCGATTCGGTCGCCTTCAACGCGCAGCCACGGCTGACAGGGCAGATTCTCATCGGGTCGTCGCGCCAGTTCGGTGTTGATGACCCGGCGGTTGAGCAGCGCATGTTGCGCTGGATGCTGGCGCGCGCTATTGAGTATCTCCCCGGACTGGGCAGTCTTTCGGTGTTACGCACCTGGACCGGTTTTCGGCCGGCGACCCCCGACAACCTGCCGCTCATCGGGCGGGTGACCGGTCAGCAGACGGAGGGTGGGGCGGTCTGGGTCGCCGCCGGCCATGAGGGGCTTGGGATCACCACCTCACTGGGCAGCGCCATGCTGCTGGTCGATCAGATCCTCGGGCGCCCATCGGCGATCCCCGTCGAGCCATACCTCCCATCACGTTCGATTGCGCAGCATATCGCGCATTATGGAGAGGATCACCATGGCTGAAGTCATTCTCCTCAAAGTCGATGGGGAAGAGGTTCGAGTCAGTGAGGGCAGTGTGGTCGCCGCCGCGATCGCCCTTGCCGGAGCAGTCCGCTTCCGCCGCTCGGTTGGCGGCACACCGCGCGGTCCGCTTTGTGGCATGGGCATCTGCTTTGAGTGCCGGGTGACGATCGACGGAGATCCGCATGCGCGAAGCTGCCAGATTCTCTGCCGTCAGGGGATGGAGGTGCGCACTGATGGCTGATCGGCTGATCGAGACGGAGGTGGCGGTGGTTGGTGCCGGTCCGGCCGGGCTCTCTGCGGCCTATGCCGCCTCCCTCGCGAATCATCGCGTGCTGGTGATCGATGACAATCCATCTCCGGGCGGACAGATCTGGCGTGGTGAGACTGCGGCTATGCCCGGCTCGCCAGAGTCTGCTGCCTGGCTGCGCCGCTTTCCGCGTGACAATGTCGCATTTCTCTCGCAGGCACGGATCGTCGCTGCCCCATCAGCAGGCAGCCTGCTGGCCGAGATGCCCGGTGGAACCGCAACAGTTCGCTGGCAGCGGCTGATTCTTGCCACCGGCGCACGCGAGCGGTTTCTGCCATTCCCCGGCTGGACATTGCCCAATGTTCTGGGTGCCGGCGGGCTTCAGGCGCTTGCCAAATCAGGCTATCCGGTTGCTGGCAAACGAGTCGTCATCGCCGGCAGCGGCCCGCTGCTGCTTGCCGTCGCTGACTACCTCAAAGCACGTGGCGCACAAATCCTGCTGATCGCCGAGCAGGCGCCGCTCTCACGTCTTGCCCGCTTCGGTCTCTCCATCCTTACCAGTCCGACAAAGCTGCGACAATCGCTGCGGCTGGCAGGATCTCTGGCGGGCATCCCCTTCCGCGCCGGATGCTGGCCGACGGCGGCTCACGGAGTCGATCACCTTGAACGGGTGACGCTTGCCAGTGGCAGTCAGTCGATTGAGATCGACTGTGACTACCTTGCCTGCGGCTTTCATCTGCTGCCCAACACGGAACTCGCGACTCTGCTCGATTGCCAGGTTATCGACGGGCGTGTCGGGACTGATGAGTTCCAGCAGACATCGATACCCGGGATCTTCTGTGCCGGGGAGGCCACTGGTG
>CAIKMY010000325.1 GCA_903828635.1 uncultured Acidobacteriota bacterium | reverse complement strand
ATCCTGCATATTCGCTGATAATGGGCAGCGATAGTCCTGTAATTGCAAAACTTCGTGGCTTCATGGCTTCTTGTGAGACAGCCATTGGTTCGTTCTTTATCGCCAGAACATCTCACAAGAAGCCACGGAGTCAATAAGGAGCAAAAGGGATAATCTTCGGCTTTCTCCGCGTCACCGCGCCTCTGCGTGAGGTTAATCTGAAGTGCTTTTAATGTGGCAGTCCTGATTAATTAAATAATCTCTCCGCACGATAGTTAACGACGATCGTCTGGCAAGCGTTATAGCGATTGTCAGGAGAGAGGAGGGGGAGATTGGCAGCGAATATGACTCAATTAAAGACAGCTCATTTGAAGCTGATACAGGGAGGAGGCGGTGAGGAGACCCGGGGGGCCGGGGATCTTGATCGGCTCTTTCGGGAGCATCACCGGCGGGTGTTGCGAGCGGCCTACCGGGTGACAGGGAATCTGGTTGATGCGGAGGACGTCCTGCAGACGGTCTTTCTGCGGCTGGCGAGGCGTGGAGATTGCAACCTTGAACCGAATCCGGGGAGCTACCTGCACCGGTCAGCGATCAATGCGGCGCTCGACCTCCTGCGGCAGCGTGGCAGGGGGCCGATACAGGTATCGGGGCAGCGTGATGGCCAGGCCGGGGGAGACTTTGTTGGTGAGGTCACGGAGCCGGCAGCCGGAGCGGGCTATGATCCGCAGTGGATCAGTGAGCAGCGGGAGACACGGGAGGCGGTGCGGCGTGCGATTTCGGGATTGGGAGCGCGGATGGCGGAGATGTTCGTTCTGAGGTATTTCGAGGGGTACACCAATCGCGAGATTGCCGGGATGATGGGGACCTCGGCGATGGTGGTCGGGGTGATGCTGCATCGGGCGCGAGGGCGGGTTCGGGGGGAGTTGATGGCATACCGTGAGGGACAGGTCTCCTGAAAAGGTGATCATTTGAATTGGTTCAATGAAGTTTGATGGGGGAGGTAAAAGGATCATGAAAAATCAGGGGATGACGCGGCGCGAAGCGGAGGAGATGCTCGATGAGGTGCTGGCCGGGATCCGGGCGGAGGGGCCGGGTGAGGAGACGATCGAGGCGGTGGCGAGCCGGGTGCGCGAGCAGTTGATTGGGGGGCAGGGAGCGGTCGAGGCCGGGGCGGCTGTGGTTGAGCATCTGCGTGGGTGTGAGGACTTTCAGGCGCTGGTACCGCATTACATTGGCAGTCGGCTGACGGTGGCGCGGACGATGCTCTTTGAGGACCACATGCGTGAGTGCGTTCCCTGCCGGCGGGCATTGCGGGAGGCGCGGCAGGCGCATCAGGGAGTAGCGGCAGAGGGACGCCGGATCGGTCAGCGCGCGGAGTCCGGGAGCCAACGTTTGACTGCACGGTCACGGCGACTGCTGGCAGTGGCGGCGGTGCTGTTGATCGGGATCGGTTTATGGCCGGCGGCGAAGTGGCTGACTGCCTCCTTGAGAGGCTTCGAGGCGGTGGTCGAGGCAGCCGACGGCAGTGTTTATCGTGCCAGCAATCAGCGGTCAGTGCTGGTCAGGCGCGGTGAGCGGCTGCAGGCAGGAGAGAGATTACGGACGGCACGCGGGGCGAGTGCGGTGGTGCGCCTCAGTGACGGCACTGCGGTGGAGTTGCAGGAGCGCTCGGCGTTGACGTTGGCACGGGAGGTGCGCGGAGTGACCGTCCACCTTGAGCGTGGCGAAGTGGTGGTCGAGGCGGTTGGCGGGAAGGAGCAGCCGATCTACGTCGAGACTGCCGATGCCCTGGTGGCGGCGAGCGGAACGGTGCTTTCGGTCAATCGTGGGACGAAGGGAGCGCGGCTCTCGGTGGTTGATGGTGAGGCGAGTGTCACTCTGGCCGGGCGCTCGCAGTTGCTGCATCCGGGGGATCAGCTGACGACGCATCGCAGCATCGAGCCGATTCCGGTGCAGGACGAAGTCTCCTGGAGCCGCAATGCCGAGAAGTATCGCAAGCTGCTGGATCAGGCGCAGACCCTGCGCGGTATGATCGAGAAGCAGATCTCGATGCCCGGGAACCGCTATTCAACAAGGCTGCTCGACCTCATGCCGGAGCGTCTCTCGGTCTATGTTGCCATCCCCAATCTGGGGCCAATGCTGACAGAGGCTGAGCGACTGGTATCGGAGAATGTTGCCGGTAATTCGGAGTTGAAGGAATGGTGGGATCGCGAGCAGGCTGCGAGCAATCACCGTCAGGGGATTGACAAGGTGCTTGAGTTTGCGCGGCTGACCGGTGATTATCTTGGAGACGAGATTGCCTTCGGCGTCGAGGTGGTGGCGGGTGGCGCGCCTGCCGGCGGATCGGCTGCCGCCACGAAGGATCCCTCATCGGGAGATCTGCTGTTGCTGGCGGAACTGCGCGATCGTGCCGGGCTGCGGAGCTTTATCGAGCAGCAGATTGCCGAGAATGGCGGGGCAAAGTCAAGAGTGGTGATCGTCGATGATCCGGCGAGTGCCTCAGCGATTGACGGCGATAGTGCCCTTTATCTCTGGATTGGTGAGAACCTGATTGCCGCTTCACCGCGACCGGAGTCGCTGCGCGGGCTGGCACGAAGGCTCGATGCCGGCTCTTTCGGCCGGGGGGCGAGTGGTGGTGCGTTTCACGACCGGATTGCCGAGCTCTATCGTGAGGGGGCCGGGTTGCTGATTGCGGCAGACCTTGAGAGTCTGGTCTCGAAGGTTGGCCGTGGTGACGGGAAGGAGCCGGTGCGTCAGCTGGGCCTGACCAACCTGCGCCATTTCATCGTCGAACTGAAGGAGAAGGATGGACGGGCATTCAATCGGGCAGTAGTCAGCTTTGAGAATAGTGGTCACGGAGTCACCTCGTGGCTGGCCCGCCCGGCACCGATGGGCGCGCTCCAGTTTATCTCGCCCAACGCTTCGATCGTTGCCGCCTTCATCGTCAGTGAGCCGACGGCAATCGTCGACGACCTGCTCGGAACTCTGAAGACGACCGATCCACAAGCCTGGGAGAATCTGCGTCAATTCCAGGCAGCACAGGGGATCGATCTGCGCAACGACCTTGCTGCACCGCTCGGTGGTGAGTACGCGCTGGCAATCGACGGGCCGCTGCTCCCGTTGCCAGCCTGGCGGGCCATCTTCGAGGTCGATGACCCCGAGAGGCTGCAGCAGACGCTCGACACACTCGTTGACCGGATCAGCGAGAGACTGAAGAGCGAGGGTAAGCTCGGCTTCACGCGTTCGAGCGAGACGGTTGGTTCGCTGACTCTTTACAAGATCAAGTCACTCGACTACGGGCTTGAAGTCGATTATGCCTTCGCCAATGGTTACGTTGTCGCCGGCCCGAGCCGTGCGGCCATCGAAAAGGCGATCGGCTATCAGGAGTCGGGCAACACGTTGCTCGGTTCAGCGAAGTTTCAGGCGACGCTGCCCGCCGACCGGCAGGCCAACTTCTCGGCGATGCTCTTCAACAACCTTGGCAAGAACCTCAATTCGATCGCCCGGCCCCTGGCCGGCGCGCTCGCCGGCTCCAGGGCCGGAAGTGCCGCCAGTTCGCTGCTTGATGGCAAGGCGGGACTCGCCTATGCCTATGCCCTTGACGATCGCCTGATCTTCTCGGTCAATTCCGAGGACGGGCCCATCGGTATCAGCCCGGCCGATTTTCTCGGACTGCCGGGCAGTACCGGAATTGGCGGCTTCCTGAGGGAACTGCGCAAGTAGTCATCAATCCTCTTTCTGTTCCGATCCCGCCACGGGGCAAGGTTGCTCGTGGCGGGATTCCTGCGTGACACCAATCGCTTCAGCCGATACTTCAATCTCTTGAGACATACTCGTTCAAACTGCCTGGGAGTGATCTCACACGGAGACGAGGAGAAAGCCGCTGATTACCCATTTCGCTCCTTAGAACTTCGTGTGAGACAACCAGTGGCTCGCCCTCTATCGCCAGAGAATTTCACCCGAATTCACGTTGGTTGTTGCATAAATGCTATGTAGCATTTATTATACGCACTATGAGCAGACAGAGAACGGAACCAGTATTCAATCGGGTCGAGGGGTTACGGCTGGAGTGCGGGCTGACACGTCAGCAGCTGGCGGATGCCGTCGGGGTTCATTACCAGACGATTGGCTATCTGGAGCGTGGTGAGTACAGTCCGAGCCTCCTGCTGGCGTTGCGGATAGCCGAAGTGCTGAAGCGAGAGGTGGGTGAGATATTCTCAATCACCCCGTTTGATCAAAATGAGGAAAGGAAGAAGAGTGATGAGTAACGAGATGAAGAGTAAGGTGGAGGGAGAGAAGCGTTTTTACTGGATCGAGGGGGTGACGCGGGATGAGGTGATCAGGAGCCTCACGGACCAGCGACCGACTCGGTTGCGTCAGCAGGGGGTACGCAGGGCATTGGTAGTTGTCTACTCGCTGCTGATCGGATTCCTTACTGGCGCCCAGCACCTGATCCCGATGGTCAAGTTGAGAACATATCTGGAGATTGCAGGCCTCGCCGGAGTGCTCTGGCTTTACTATGTGCTGCGCACTTCAGTGCGCCACATTTCAGATGCGCCGGATGAACTGCTCGACGAGCGATTGATACAGATGCGCAATGCCGCCTACCTTCACGCCTACCGGATTTTAGTTTTCGTAACGCTGCCATTCATTATGCAGGCCTATCTGATGGCCAAAGTGCAGGGTGGTGGATTTGATCGGATAATGACAGTGACGTTGTTACCATTTCTGATGTTGGCGGCCACGTTACCAGCGATGGTACTGGCGTGGACGTTACCAACTGAAGAGGCAGGGGGTTGAAAAGGTGGAGGTGGAGTAAAGGGTCGGAGAAGTGGGGCAGGAATCGGCAATAACGGCAAAGATTAAGTGAACATTGATTGGAGGGCGAGCGTACTTGAGGATTGATTGCAATCCGACAAAACTGACGATGGAGTCTCTGATGTTGCGTAAAATTCAGGCAGCGTGTTTGGTTCTGTTCTGCCTTGGGGTGATGGTCAGTGGCTGCCGCCGGTCGGAGAGACCGGCGCAGCAGCCACCGGTGCAGCAGCCACCGGTGCAGCAGCCACCGGTGAGTGTGGTTCCGAACGATCCGACGGTGACGATCTCTGCCGAGGATCCTGAGCAGTTCGACTACCAGTACAAAGAGGAGATTCGTCGGAAGTTTGCGGCGGCGCCGGATATGACGGTAGAGATTGCCGGGATCAACGGGCGGGTGACGGTGGAAACGGTCGAGGGGGATGAAGTGCAGTTGCTGGTGGTGCGATCGGCAAAGAGTGAAGAGGATTTGCCGCGAGACCAGATCAGGATCGAGCAGCCGGGTAACCGGCTGGAGATTGGGTTATCGAAGGAGCGCCGCAGCGTCTTTGGCCATCTGATGCAGATACAATCGGGGAGACAGCGGGTAATTATGCGGCTGCCATCGCGGCTCAACCTTGAAGTGTTTGGCGTCAGCGGCCGCCTGATGATTGGTGAGATCGGGGGGAGGCTGGAGATTGCCGGAGTCAACGGGAAGATAGAGGTTCAGCGAGCGAACGGAGCGGTGGAGATTGCAGGCAACAACGGGGCGGTCGATCTGACGATTGGTTCAAAGAGCGATCTGCCGGTCGAGATCAGGGCGATCGATGGCAAGGTGACGCTGAGATTTGAGGGTGAGGTCAACGCCTCATTCGAGGCGCGTGGCATCAATGGCAAAATCGATTCGAATCTGCCGGGTTACACTGTCGTCGATGGCAATCGCAACGATGGCAGGCTGACCGCGCGCATCGGCCGTGGCGGCCGGCGAATCGAGGTGACGAATGTTGACGGCAGCATTGGCCTGCTGAAGGCTGACGATGACAATCCTGATAATCCCGGCAGAGATGACGGAAAGGGCAGTGGAAAGGGCAATTGATGGTGAGCGAAGCATCGCTGATTGAGTTCGATAGTCTCGCGGTAAGGCTCGGGCGTCACGAGGTATTGAAGGGGTTGAATGGCAGCTTGGGCGGGAGGTGCATCGGGCTGCTTGGGCCGAATGGTGCCGGCAAGACGACCCTGATCCACACGCTGCTCGGGTTTTACCGGCCGACCTCGGGAACGGCGCGGATCTTCGGGCTCGACATTGTCCGCGATGTGCGTGCCATTCGCGCGGCAGTTGGTTATATGCCGGAGCGTGACGCCTACATTGCCGAGATGAATGCGGTTCATTTCGTGCGTTTCATGGCAGAGCTTTCCGGCCTGCCACCGGAGGCGGCGATCGAGCGGGCACATGAGGCGCTCTTTTATGTCGGGCTGGGCGAGGAGCGTTACCGGCCAATAGGGAGTTACTCGCTGGGGATGCGTCAGATGGCCAAGCTGGCGCAGGCGATCGTTCATGGCCCGCGGCTGCTCTTTCTCGACGAGCCGACCAACGGGCTCGATCCGATTGCCCGCCGGAGAATGCTCGATCTGATCCGCAACATTCGCGACACGGGGCGCGTCCAGATCATCCTCTCCTCGCACCTGCTGCGCGATGTTGAGGAGTGCTGCGACGAGATCGTTATTCTCAAGGGTGGCCGGATCGTTGCCAACTGCAACCTTGAGGAGGAGCGTCGCTCCAATCGCCAGTTCATCGAGATGGAGACGCGCGGGGCGACTGACATCTTTGCCGAGTCGATCGGTGCTCTCGGCTGCGAGGTTGCCGTCTCGGGACAGCAGCGGATCAAGGCGATCCTTCCTGATGGCGTCGGGGTACGCGACATTTACCGCATCGCCGATCAGCAGCAGGTGCAGATACGAAGACTCAATTATAAACGGGATTCGCTGGAAGATATCTTTCTCAAGGCCATGGAGCTGGATGTCGTCTGATGACGATTGCCGATATTGGCAAATAACGATTCAACCGGACAGTAAGAAGCCGGAGACTGTAGATGGAGAAAGGAACGCTGAGTATGAAAGGGTATTTGAAAGAGAATCGGCTTATCAGTTTGAGAGAGGCCGGGCGGAGATGGATGGCGACGCTGGCAATCATGGTCGCGATGGTCGCAGCGGGATGGGCGCAGGCGCCGCCGCTGATCGATCGGGAGCTTTTCTTTGGAGATCCGGAGATTGCCGGGGCGCAGATCTCTCCGGACGGCAGGTATATTGCGTTCATCAAACCATATCAGGGAACGCGCAATATCTGGGTCAAGCGGCTGGAAGATCCATTTACGGCGGCGAAACTGGTCACCAATGATACAAAGAGGCCGATTCCCGGTTTCTTCTGGACGCTCGATGGCAGGTATATCCTCTTTGTTCAGGACAAGGGCGGAGACGAGAACTACAATGTGTACGCTGTTGATCCCGGAGCGGCGACCGGGGCCGGGCCGGAAGTGCCAGCAGCGCGCAATCTGACCGATGCCAAAAATGTGCGAGCGATGATTTATGGCATGCTGAAGAGCGACAAGGACGCGATCTTCATCGGGATGAATGATCGTGATCCGGCGTGGCACGACCTTTACCGGGTGAAGATTTCATCCGGGGAGCGGACGCTGTTACGGAAAAATACCGAGCGGCTGACGGGATGGGTCTTTGATTTGAAGGATCAGTTGCGGCTGGCGACGCGAGCGGCCGACAATGGCGACACCGAGGTGTTGCGGGTTGATGCCGACGGTTTCCGTAAGGTCTATTCCTGCTCGATCTTTGAGACCTGCGCGCCATCGCGATTTCACAAAGACAATCAGCGCGTCTATATGATTACCAACAAGGGAGAGTCGGCCGATCTGATCTCGCTGATTCTCTTCAACCCGGTAACCGGAGCAGAGGAGAAGGTCGAGTCTGATCCGCTCAATCGTGTCGATTTCGGCTCCGCCTCATTCACGGATCTGACCGATGAGATGATTGCCACGGTCTATCAGGACGAGAAGACGAGGATTTACTGGAAGAACAAGGCATGGCAGGCTGACTACGAGTTTCTCCGCAAGAAATTTCCCGGCAGGGAGGTGAGCATGGGTACTGGCACCACCGATGAGATGCTGTTGCTGGTGACGGTGAGCAGCGACACCGAGCCGGGTGAACACTACCTTTTCAATCGCAAAACAAGGCAGGTAACTTTTCAGTATCGGCTTTATGAGAAGCTGAAGCGTGAGCACCTTGCGACGATGGAGGCGGTGAGTTATCGGTCATCGGACGGACTGGAGATCCCGGCCTACCTGACGTTGCCGAAGGGGCAGCCGGCGAAGAATCTGCCGGCGATCATCTTCCCGCACGGCGGACCGTGGGCACGAGACGGATGGGGCTACGATGGATATGCGCAGTTCCTTGCCAATCGTGGCTATGCGGTATTGCAGCCAAATTTTCGTGGCTCGACGGGATATGGCAAGAAGTTTCTCAATGCTGGCAACGGGCAGTGGGGAGACAAGATGCAGGATGACCTGACGTGGGGAGCAAAGTATCTGGTCTCACGCGGGATTGCTGATGCGAAGAGAATCGGGATCATGGGTGGGTCGTATGGTGGATATGCGACTTTGGCAGGGCTGGCGTTCACGCCGGAGGTTTATGCCTGCGGAGTCTCGATTGTTGGTCCGTCGAATCTGCTGACGCTGCTGGATTCGATTCCGCCTTACTGGGAGGCGGCGCGCACGGTCATTCACGAGCGAATGGGGAACCCGGGCACCGCGGAGGGCAAGGCGAAGCTTGAGCGTCAGTCGCCGCTGAATTCGGCAGCAAAGATCAAGGCGCCGTTGCTGGTGATTCAGGGGGCCAACGATCCGCGGGTCAAAAAGGCCGAGTCGGATCAGATTGTTGTTGCCTTGCGTGACCGTGGATTTGCCGTTGAGTACCTCGTCGCGCCAGATGAAGGGCATGGTTTTGTGCGGCCGGTCAACGAGATGGCGTCCAATGCGCTGGCTGAAAAGTTTCTGGCGAAGCACCTTGGTGGTCGCAATCAGGAAGACTTGAAGCCGGAGGTTGCGGCCAGGCAGAAGGAGATCACTGTCGATGTCAGGACGGTTGAGCTGCCGAAGAAGGTCACCATCGGGGCTGGTATGCCGAAGCCGGCTGCTGACCTGAAAGCGGGAGTCAGCCATTTCGATGGCAGGATTGATCTTGGTGGCCAGTCGGTTACCTTCACGGCAAAGACTGAGATTAGTGATGAGAACGGCGTCTGGGTCGTTACCGAATCCGCACAGTTTCCGCAGGGGGAGATGGTCGATTCCTCGAAGCTGGAGAAGGGGACACTGGCACCGAAGACGCGTCTGATCAAACAGGGGCCGATGACAATCGAAATGGCTTTTGACGGGGGCAAGGCGAACGGAAAGATGAGCATGAACGGGCAGGATCGCCCGATCGCCATTGACCTTGGCGGAGTGGTATTTGCTGATGGAGCGGGTGCTTTCGATGTTCTCGCGACGCTGCCGCTGGCAGAGGGGTATAGCGTGAGCTTCCGTAATCTTGACATCAACACGCAGAAGCCGGTGATCAAGCAGCTCAAGGTGACCGGGGCGGAGAAGATAACAGTTCCGGGAGGCAGTTTTGACTGCTGGAAGCTGGAGGTTATTTCTGCCGAGGATGGAGGCAAAACCAGCCTCTGGGTGTCGAAGGAGAATCGCCGAATCGTCAGGAGCAGTGCGGTCATGCCGCAACTCAATGGTGCGACGATGACGGTTGAGCTGAAAAAGTAGCTCTGACGGGGGCCAGGCTCATCTGAGATGGCGGGCATGGCCCCTTTCAAGCCAATGATTTTGATGACGTTTCTGATCGGGATATGGCTGTATATCAACATCGTTACCAACCATACGAGGGGGCGCTGACATCCGGCTGGCGGCGTTTTCTGGTCGTCCCTCGCTATGCCTATGAGGATCTGGTGAAGTCGCGGATCTTTGTCGCACAGCTCTTCGCGAGCGCGATCTGCCCGCTGATCTTCATGCTCTTCATCTACACCCACCACAACGCCAACGCGATCACGGTGCTGGGACTGAGCGCGGCCGACCTCCTGCGGATCGACGCGAACTTCTTTCACGCCTTTCTGGCGATCCAGTCAGCCCTGTCATTCGTCCTGACGGTGATGATCGGACCGGTGCTGGTTTCGCGAGATCTGTCGAACAACGGGCTGCCGCTCTATCTCAGCCGGCCGTTTACACGGGCGGAGTATATTTTCGGCAAGATGTCAGTGCTTGGGATCCTGATGGCGTGGATGACGTGGATTCCGGGGCTGCTGCTTTTCCTCTTCCAGTGTTATCTCGACGGGAGTGGCTGGTGGCGGGAATACTGGTGGATAGCGCTATCGATTCTTTGCGGTTCGCTGGCGCTGACGATCATTCTTGCGCTGCTGTCGATGGCGATTTCGGCGTGGGTGAAGTGGCGATCGGCGGCGAGTGGCGCCCTGATCGCGGTCTTCTTGATACCGACGCCGATCGGCTTCGCGATTGAGAATCTCTTCGGGACAAAGCTGGGCCATCTGCTGAGCCTGGCGACGGCGCTCGATTCGATTCGGAAATGGCTCTTTGTCACATCGCCGGATGGGCAGGGGTTGCTCTCGGTTGGCGAGGCGTGGGCGGTCTGGGCAGCGTACGGGCTGGTCGCTCTCTGGATGCTCTCGCGGAAGCTGCGTGCGTGGGAGGTGGTATCGTGACGAGCGAGGGATCCGGCAGCCGGATCATCATCGAGGATGTCTCGAAGTTTTACGGTGAGGTGCTGGGAGTCAACCGGGTCAATCTGACGATCGATCCGGGGATCACCGCGATTGTCGGCCCGAATGGTTCAGGGAAGACGACGCTGATGAACCTCGTTGCCGGGCTGATCCAGCCGACACGGGGGCGCATCTCGGTGCTGGGGATCAGGCCGGATGAACCTCAGCGACTCTTTCGTGCCGTTGGCTATTGCAGCCAGTTCGACTCCTTTCCCGGCGGGATGACAGGTTACCAGTTTGTCAGCACCTTTCTGCGAGTTCGTGGGTATACGGCGCAGGAAGCCGAGGAACGAACCTGGCAGGCGATCGAGCGCGTCGGGTTGGTCGATGCAGCAAAGCGGAAAGTAGCGGGGTACAGCAAGGGGATGCGTCAGCGGATCAGGCTGGCACAGTCAATTGCCCATTCACCGGTGGTCATGATTCTTGACGAGCCGCTCAACGGGCTCGACCCGATGGCTCGTGCCGAGACGATCCGTCTCTTTCGTGATCTGGCACGCGAAGGGCTGCACCTGATCATCTCCAGCCATATTTTGCACGAAGTCGATGAGATGTCGGATCGGGTGGTGCTGATTGATAATGGCTACATTGTCGCCGAGGGCGGTGTCCCCGGCGTGCGTGAGGAGATTCACGACCGCCCGATACAGGTCATGATCCGCTGCGATCGTCCCCGGGAACTGGCCGCGAGCCTGTTGCAGGCCGATTGTGTTGTCGAGATCCATCTGCACCCCGATCGGCTTGGTCTCTTTATCAAGACCACCCGGCCGGAGGAGTTTTACCTGATGATCAACCGGATCGCTGCTGAGAGCGGCATTGCCATCGACGCTGTCAGGCCGATCGATGACGATCTCTCCGCTGTCTATCAGTACCTGATTGGCCCGACTTCCGGAGGACAGGCATGAGTGATCCAAAGAGACTTGATTTGAGCAGACTGCCCGCCGAGGGATGGGCCCTCTGGTGGCGACAGATACGGGCCATCCAGCGCATTGAGTTTCGCAAGAACTTCATCGGCCGCAGGTCGCTCCTCATCTACCTGCCGGCAGCCCTGCCGGTCGTCCTGATGTTTCTGCTGACCGTTGTCGACAACGAGGCGTCGGGAGACATTTCCCGGAACTGGGGCACGGCGCAGGAGGTCTTTGCCAATATCTACGACGCTCTGGTTCTGCGAACGACGGTCTTCTTCGGCTGCGCCTGGATATTCATGAACCTCTTCCGTGGTGAGCTGATCGACCGCAGCCTGCATTATTATTTTCTCTGCTCGACGCGGCGTGAGCTGCTGGTCATCGGCAAGTATCTCTCGGGGCTGGCGGTAACCGGGACCCTTTTCACCCTGACGACCGCCGGCGCGGTCTTCTTTCTCTACTATCCGGCCAATACGCATCTGCTGTTTGAGGCGACGGGACTGGCGCAAGCGGGGGCATACGTTGGGATCACGCTGCTTGCCTGCGTCGGCTATGGTGCGATCTTCCTCTTCATCGGCCTCTTCT
>CAIKMY010000324.1 GCA_903828635.1 uncultured Acidobacteriota bacterium | reverse complement strand
GTTGCCTGGTCCGATGTCGGCTGTTTCCATTTAAGTTGAAGTGAAGATCACTTGAGGTTTTGAGGTCACCTCGCCGGTGGCAGCGCGAAGGCCACATACTTCCCACCTGACTCGCCACCGCGCTTGCCACCACCTGCGGCAATCACCACAAACTGACGGCCCCTAACCTCATAGGTTGAGGGCGTCGCGTTCCCGGATGCCGGCAGACTGCCCTCCCAAAGCAGCCGGCCATCCCGCATATCGAAGGCACGCAACTTACGGTCGTAATTGGTTGCACCGATGAAGAGCACCCCTCCTGCAGTCAGAATCGGCCCGCCATAATTCCAGCTCCCGGTATCGCGTATCCCCTTCGCGACCAACTCGGGATGCTCGCCAAGTGGTACCTGCCAGGCAATCGTCCCGCGGTTGAGATCGATCGCGTTGAGAGTACCCCACGGCGGTGTGATCGCCGGGTAGCCATCCGCATCGAGAAATCGCGGATATCCGTCCATTGCATATTTGAGCTCGATCGGAGATGGTGCCCCGGCGGGTCCGCTGTAGGAGCGATCCTCACCCGTCAGCAGATAGCGCAACAGTGCCTGCATCGCACCACCACCGCCAAGATTCCCAAAGCCCGGCATCCTCCCCGAGCCTGAGGCAATCATCGCCCGCAAATCCGACTCCTCGTATTTCCGGCTCAACCCCCTGAGTGCAGGGAATTCCGGCGGACTGCCGCTGAGGTCTGCCCCGTGACAACTGGCGCAGCTTCTCAGGTAGACTCCCCGGCCACTCGGCACCGCCGCGGCCTTCGGCCTCTCAACCAGCTTCAGAATGCACGGTATCTCATTGGAATTGACATAGAGCATACCGCTCTTCTCGTCAAATGCTGCCCCACCCCAGCCCGGACCGCCATCGAACCCCGGCATGACAAGGCTCTCGCGCAGACCGGGCGGATCGAACTGCCCGAGACTCCGCATCTCCCGAAAGCGCTTCAATGCCCACTCATGTGCCTCCGGCGTGCGCCGCGTCAGTATCTCCTCCGTTACCAGCTGACGCGAAATTGGTGGCGGCAGGAGCGGCAATGGCTGTGTCTCCGCCGGTCGCTCTCCGTCGATCCCTGCCGTCGAGACCTTGCGATACTCGATCGGAAAGACCGGCCTGCCCGTCTCCCGCTCAAACACGAAGACGTGCCCCGACTTGGTCACCTGTGCCACCGCGTCGATCACCCGCCCGTCACGCCTCAGCCTCACCAGTGTTGGCGCCATCGGCAGATCCCGATCCCAGAGATCATGCCTCACTACCTGGAAATGCCATCTCCTCTTCCCTGTCGCCGCTTCGAGACAGAGCAGCGTGTTCGCAAAGAGATTGTCACCATGCCGGTTCGCACCGTAAAAATCGTAGGTCGCCGATCCGGTCGGCGCGAAGACCAGCCCGCGCTTCTCGTCAAGCGCCAGCCCGCTCCAGTTGTTTGCCCCGCCAATATACTTGTAGGCCTCCTTCGGCCACGTCTCGTAACCAAACTCTCCCGGCTGCGGTATCGTGTGAAAGATCCATCGCTGCTGCCCCGTTCGCAGGTCGAAGGCGCGAATATGGCCCGGAGCTGCCGGCAGCGTCTCGCTGACGATACTCCCGATGATCAACAGATCGCGATAGATCACCCCGGGAGTCGTCAATCCCACCGAGAGGTCGCGCGCCTCGCGTCCCAGCCCCTCTCGCAAATCGATCCGTCCGCCATCCCCGAACCCCGCCGCCGGCCTCCCCGTGCGCGCCTCCAGCGAGTAGAGCCAGTTGCGATAGGCAAAGTAGATCCTCCCGCCTCCAGCACCACCCGGCCAGTATGTCACCCCGCGGTTACGCGGCCTCCCGGGAGCCTTGTTGCCAACCGTCGGATCAAATGACCACCTCTCCACACCCGTTGCGGCATCAAGCGCAAAGACACGCATCTTTGGCGATGTCCCGTAAAGTACCCCCTCAACCACCACCGGATTGCACTGCATCTCCGATCCCTCGAAGACGTCCCCGGTGTCATAAGTCCACGCAACCTGCAGCCCCCCGACATTCCCCCGATCGATCTGAGTGAGCGGCGAATAGCGCCGGTTCTCACCGCCTCCGCCGTATCCCGCCCAGTCGCGACCCTCCCCAGCCCCATTCCCCTGCCGGAGCCAGACCAGTCCAACGGTAAACAGACCAGCGATCAAAATGCTCAGATATCTTCTCATCCGCACCATCTTCACCAGAAACAACAGGCCGGGCAGCAAGCGTGTCACTCAGCTCCCACACTCAGAATCCCCCACGCCCGCCAGCCGCCCGACCTGCTTCAGACAACTGCTATCATATTCAATTAACTGCGGGCCGTGCCCCTCTTCACAAAGCCCAGAGTCAGCGCTGCCCAGCCAACAATCAGCACAATCGCCGCCCCAATATGAGTCACCTTCATCAGCGACTCCTGCCAGAATGCCCCTCCGGTCGCCCCGGCCTGACGCCCGGCAATCGCCAGTAGCTGGGTCGTCCCCCACCACGAATTGGCCAACTCTGAAACCAGCATCAGCCACGTCAGCCAGACCGAGACAACCATGATCAGCATCGATTTTGCCCCGACTGTATGCTCCAGCTTGAGCAGCAAAACCGCCATCAGGATAAACAACAGCCCATGCAGTTCAAATTGAATATGCGCCCCAATAGCAAGCCTTGGATAGGGTGTACCGGCGATTATCGGCCCCCAGACAAGGCCGGCCAGAATCATCACCAACCCGTTGATCAATATATGCCTGCCGCCACTCTGAACATCCATAATGGTCTCCCTGGTGGTCTCCCTGGTGGTCTCCCTGATTATCGATAGTCTCCTCGATTTAATTAGGGAGAAACAGATTTTTTTGGTGGAAAACGGACAGAGTATGGGTGAGGCTCCCGTCATTGTCAATCAAAGAAAGGCCTTTGGTTAGTTTATGACTTGGTGGCGTGTGAGCCAGCCAGTGGCCCGATCAGTATCGCCATCCCACACCAGGCCACGATGCAACGCAGGGGCAGGAAAATGCGATCGGCCCGGATTGTCACCGGTTGGTATTATGCAGAAAGTAGGCCTCATCCTCTCTGAGGAAGGTTTCGACATCGAAGGAGGTCTTCAATCTGCGGTGCGGATTGGCAAGAATACGATCAATGAATTTCCCGCTCGTCCCGGGATAATCAGTGTAATATCCCTCGATCAGATATTCGGTTAACTGCCTGATCTCAAGGTAATGGTACTCGGGATCCCGCAGGTCCCGAATCCTGATATCCCGACCGTGATGAAAGATCGCACAAGTCGTTTTGATGAACCGCAGGTTGTGCTGAATGAAATCGGGTGACATGACCTCTTCATAGCCTACCTCCGGCGGCGGCCCGTCCATCCACTTAAGATCGAGCATCAGTTCAAAACGATTGAACGCAAGATCGTTTATCGCGTCAATGTCGTCCTCCAGCCGCTCCGGGCTCTCGAATGGCCCGGTCAGACATATATCGACATCCACCGTCGCGGCGAAATCAAACAGGACTCCACCGAGAAGGTGGAGTCCATGCCGCTGCATGATGTCAGTATTGTCCCTGACCGCCACAAGCAGACCACGAAGCCGCTCGTAATCCGGTCGTCTCCAGGGCGTATAGGTGATGAAACGTCCCTTGCGGTAACAGAAATATTGGCCCATCGATGTGCTCGAATTGTCAGGCGCTTCTTGATATTGGTCTACTTTATGACCTCATCCTCCCCCCAGCCCGCCCATGGCGTTCCAGCGCAGGACCGGTGCCACTCGTGTCACTGTCCTCGACCTTGCGTTCTGGCTCTATAGGCTTGGGAGGAAACACAGGAGCATTATTATGAGTCCAGAGTGTAAACGACCTCACGTTCTGGATCTATAGGCTTGGGAGGAAGGGGCACATTGTGGTACTTCTTGATAAGGGCTTCAAGCGAATCTACACTTGTCGTAGTACGTGAGTCGATCACACGCCCCCAGGAGTAGACATAGTACACTGGATATGCTTGGACGCCAGCTTCGCTGGCAATATCCTCTAACTCATCCGCATCGACCTTGAAGAAGTTGATGGAACTGTTCGCGTAGGTGTTCGACAGCTTTTCGAGCTGAGGAGCCATTATTTTACAAGCCCCATTCCATTGTGCATAGAAGGCGACCAGGGAATAAACCGCAGTACCCACACTCTGTTTGAACTCGTCACTGGACCCTATGTTCTTGACCATTGTTCACTCCTTATGCTGATCAAAATAATAATAAACAATCTCCAGACAGCCAAAGGTGATCTCCTTCGATCATTCGGCTACCGAAACTGGTTTAACAGGTAATCCTGTTGTGAAATTGCCAACGGATTGGGGGACTCCATTGATCGCACTGATCAGGGTTAAAACGCGGCTCGGGGGAAGGCCGGCGTTGTTGAAGCGTGGACGCGCAGAATGACTATTGATCGACAGGCGGAAGGCGGGGTCTCGCTAACTCCGGCACCAAATCACGAGTGAACAGGTGCATGCCTGAAGCGTCACGCTGCGACGTTCTGTTCAATACCCTGATTTGAATATATAAATCTTTAAAATCTCGATATATTTTCTATAATCAGTCAAAAAATCTTCTCAAATTTTATCAAAACCGACCTTGCCCCGTTAAAAAAATACAAATAACAATCCAACGACAAAATAGAACCAGCCGAGCCGCCTGAGTCGTGACGATTCCGGAGGACCATTTTCCAGTGCGCAATTTACCGAGTGGGTCAGCCTCCATTCATCAAGATGAGTTGCAGAATGATGCAGGCAGTATCAGTTTATCAGTTATCACCATCGGCGAGACGCAGCAGAAACAGGGATGGCAGGAGGATCACCTGGCACGAGTCCAGGGGGTAAGTATACCGAGGGCGGGAGTCGAACCCGCACGGCCTTGCGGCCTGGGGATTTTAAGTCCCCTGTGTCTACCGTTTCACCACCCCGGCAGGGTCAACATTATCCAAAGTAATAAGAATATACGACTAACCAGCAATTTTGACAATGGACTCGACGATGCGCTGGCTGGCGAGGCCATCACCATAGGGGTTAGTGGAGAGGATCATCTCCCGGCGACGCTCGGGATGATCGAGGAGTGATGAGGTAAGAGCGATTATCTGATCGGAGTTGGTGCCGACGAGGCGGGCAGCACCTGACTGGACAGCCTCGATGCGTTCGGTAAAGTCGCGAAGAACGAGGACGGGGACGTGGAGACTGGGGGCCTCCTCCTGAATACCACCGGAGTCGGTGAGGATGAGGGTTGCAGCCTTCATGAGGTGAACGAGTGGCAGGTAATCAAGGGGTGGAAGGAGGTGAATCGAGGGGATATTGGCGAGCTCGGATTCGAGGGTAAGACGGACGTTGGGATTGGGATGGACGGGGCAGACGATTTGGAGCTCCGGATAGCGGCTGGCGAGGGAGCGCAGTGCGTGGCAGATGGAGATGAGTGGCTGGCCGAAGCTTTCACGGCGGTGGGTGGTGACGAGGAGGATGGGCAGATTCCGGGAGACGCTGGCGAGAGGGCTCTGTTGCCAGTCGAAGGGACGGCTGGCGACATCGAGGAGGGCATCGATGACGGTATTGCCGGTGACAATGATGGTGGAATCGGAGCGCCCCTCGCGAAGCAGGTTCTGGCGAGCGAGTGGTGTTGGGGCGAAGTGGAGGCTGCTGATGGTATCGGCGAGGCGGCGGTTGACCTCCTCGGGAAATGGGTTGAGCAGATTACCGGTGCGCAGGCCGGCCTCGACATGACCGACGGGGATCTGGCGATAGAAGGCAGCAAGGGCAGCAACCATGGCGGTGGTGGTATCGCCCTGGGCGAGGACCCAGTCGGGACGGGTCTGATCAAAGACGCGGTCGAGACCGGTGAGGGCATCGGCAGTCAATCTGGCGAGACTCTGATCGGGTCGCATCAGATCAAGGTCGAAGTCCGGAGTAATATCAAAGAGGGAGAGGACCTGATCGAGCATCTGGCGATGCTGGGCAGTGACGCAGACGATGCTGGTGACTTCGGGGTAAGTGGTGGCGAGGAAGCGAAGAACCGGAGCCATCTTGATCGCTTCGGGTCTGGTGCCGATGACAGAGAGGATTTTCATTGGTGTTTGCCAGGTAGTTCCCTGGTTTGATCGATCGCGGAGTGGTAGAGATCGACGATCGAGCCGGCAGCGCCGACAGCGCGGATCGAGCCGTGATCGAGCCAGGCAGCGCGATCACAGATCGCACGAATCTGTCGCGAGTTGTGAGTAACAAGGAGGATCGTCGTCCCGTTGCGTCGAAAGCGGGACATGCGCTCCTCACATTTCTGCTGGAAACGCTCATCACCGACAGCGAGAACCTCATCGACGATGAGAATATCGGGCTGGACGGCGGTGGCGACAGCAAAGCCGAGGCGGAGAGTCATCCCGGTAGAATAGGTGCGAAGCGGGGAGTCAATGAAGTCGTGCAGTTCGGCAAAATCGACGATGCTCTCCAAGAGGGCCCGGAGTTCTGACTGGCGGTAACCAAGGAGTGTGCCATTGAGAAAAATATTCTCGCGGCCGGTGAGTTCCT
>CAIKMY010000323.1 GCA_903828635.1 uncultured Acidobacteriota bacterium | reverse complement strand
CGCATCGCCACCGAACTGCGCAGCCAGTATATTATCTCTTATTCACCGACCAACGAAAAATTTGACGGTAAATTCCGCCAGATTGAGATTCGGCTGCCCGGCTTCAAGGATTATCGCATACGCGCAAAGAGAGGCTACAACGCGTTACCTCCCCGGTCGATCGGCGCGCGGCAATAGCAAATGTGTATCCGACACCCGGGCGGAGCGATGTGAGAGGGGCTCAAATGAAAGTGGCAATTTCTCTTTCGTGTCTGGCAATCTTCGTCATCATGCTGACGATCATGGTTGGATTTACTCCGTTGCGGCCAGTCACCGCGCAGAATCCGCCATCGCCTCCCTCACCGGGGCCTGACAGGCAAAATAATCCTGACAGGCAAAATAATAAAGATCAGAAAAAGGATCAGAAAAAGCAGGATCCGGTAAAACCTCCCGCCGAGGTACCCGATTCTGATCAGACGATCCGGCTGGGGACACAGGTCGTCAACGTCCTCTTCAGCGCGCAGGACAAGACCAACCGCTACGTCAACGATCTGAAGCAGGAAGAGGTGGAGATCCTTGAAAATGGAGTAGCGCAGGAGATCTTCACCTTCAAAAAGGAGTTCGACCTGCCGCTGACACTCTCACTGCTGATCGACGTCAGTGGCAGCGAGCGGTACACGCTGCCGTTGCTCAAGGATGCCGGCGGACAATTTGTCGATTCAGTCCTGCGAAGTGGCAAAGATACAGCCGCGGTCATCAAATTCGAGGGGGAGGCGACGGTAGTCCAGGGACTGACCTCGAATCCGGCGCGGGTGCGGAAGGGGTTGGAGGAGGTTTCATATGTCGCGCCACCTCCGGTGAGCGTCTTTGGTGGGCCGACCCCGCCGATCAATGGCGGGTCGCGACAGGGAGGAACCTCGCTGTGGGATTCCGTCGTTGCAACCTGTTCCGACATGCTGGCTGGCGAGCCCGGACGCAAGACGATCATCCTGCTGACCGATGGCGACGACACCACCAGCCGCCTGAAGATTGGTGATGCAATTGACGAAGCGCTCCGCGCCGAGGTGGTGATCTATGCCATCGGTATTGGCGATCCGGGGTTCGGAGGTGTCAATGAGGGGGCGCTGAAGCGGCTCTGCGAATCGACCGGTGGCCGTGCCGTCTTCCCGCGCCGCCCGCGCGAGCTCGATCAGGCCTTTATCCAGCTTGAACAGGATCTGCGACAGCAATATCTGCTCGCCTACGAGCCAAAGAACGAGGCGGCCGACGGCTCATTCAGAAAGATTGAGATTCGTGTCGGGGTTCGCAAAGAGGTCAAAATTCGGCATCGCCGCGGCTACTACGCCCCCAAAGGCTGAAATGGCCGCAGAGGATCCCGGTCTCACCATCGCGGAAGAAGCAACATTGGGAAACGATTGGCGGGGTTCGTCACGAATCAGTGACGGGTCAGTCTTTCCACCTGGTGACCTGCCGCTGATGTTGCCGTTAATGGCATTTGCGTGGTCGATGGCCTGGATCTTTCAGGATCCATTCATTTCTGATTGGGATGGATTTGATTACACGGCGGCCACCATACAGGGGTTGCCGTCGGCGCTCGGTCTCGGGCGTGCACTATTCCTTGGGTATAACCACCTCCTCTGGCGACTGCTCGAAGACTGGCAGATCGTCACCCACGAATCGGCCTACAAGATTCTGAGATATGGCGCGATTGCCCTCAGCGGGCCGGCCGTTGCGGGACTGTACGCCCTTGGCCGTCAGCTGGCAATGGGTCGGCCTGCGGCTCTTGCCGGGGCAATGATTCTCGCGCTCTCGCCACCTTACATTCTCTACAGCGGTCGCTCGATGAGCGAGATTCCGGGATTCACCGCACTTAACTGGTCGCTGTGGCTCCTGATTCGCAGTCTGCGACGTGGGAGTGCAGGTGGCTACCTGCTCTCGGCACTGGCGCTCGGACTGGCGGCCAACATCCGTGAGTTTGCATTTTTTTATATTCCAATGGTGGTGATTGGGGGGTGGATCTTCGGGCAGCGCTGGCGAGCGATCATCCCGGCGGCCGGGCTCGCCGTGATGACGTCATTCAGCGGGATGATCTTCTGGTATCTGAGGCGCGGTAATCTCTATCTCGACACGGTGATCAACTGGTATCGGCTGAGCGCCGAGGAGCGACGTCTTCATCCGGTAACCTGGCAGAATCTCGGCTTTTTCGGGGACTACGCTTACGAATGCTCAGTAGCGGTCGTCTTTCTGATGCCGCTGGCTCTGGCGCTGCTCTGGCCACGTCGCCATCTGCGTCCGCTGCTCTGGCTCGGGATCAACGGCCTGCTGGCAGACATCGCGCTGCTCACCAATCACGATCTTTCGCTCAATCCGCGCTACCTGCTGACAGGCATGACCGGACTGGCGCCAATCTGCGGATGGGCGATCGCCGAAATCTTCAATCGCGACAAACTGCGGGCCATGGCCCTCGCCGCCGGCATCGCCGTGCTGACAGTTATCACTTTCATCGGCATCTCACCGGATATCTTTTATCAGGAACGCAACGCACGTCTGGCGCAAGACTATCTTGACCGCGTCAAATCACTGCCATGGAACAGTGCCTTCATCGTCGGAGCACGCAGCCCGCTGATCAATTTCTACACCGGGATCGAGGCGAAACCTTTCTGGAAGACGATCTCACCCGGGGCGGGCTGGCCTGACGAGAAACTTGAAGTGGCAATCGACGATCTGATCATTGCCGGGCGCATTATCTATGTCGATTTCGATCCCGAGATCTGGCAAAACGGTGCGCGTGAGTGGAGTCGTGAAGCTGCCGGCCTCGAAATGATTCGGCTCAACTATGATCTTCAGCCAATCGATGCTACTTTTTACAGGATACTTGGCAAAAAGACTGTTACGGATTGCCCAAACATCACCGCTCAGGTTGAAGGAGAGGGGAGACTGCCGCATGTCAATTAAGAAAAAGCTTTTGCAGATCATGGTAACCATAGTCCTGCTGACCGCTTCGGGTGTGGCGCAGGATTCGAAGACCTTTGCCAACCTTGAGTGGCGCAGCATCGGGCCGGCGATCTTTGGCGGGCGCGTTACCGATGTCGAAGGGGTCCCCGGCAATCCGAACATCGTTTACGTGGCCTCGGCATCGGGTGGGCTCTGGAAGACGATTAATGGCGGAGTGACGTGGAGCGCGATCTTTGAACGTCAGGGAACGATATCGCTTGGTGATATCGCGATCGATCCGACCAATCCGGAGGTGATCTGGGCCGGAACCGGAGAAGCCAATCCGCGCAATAGTGTCTCATTTGGCGATGGCGTCTACAAATCGAACGATGGCGGCAAGACCTGGCAGCACGTTGGGCTCAAGGAGACAAGGCACATCTCGCGAATTCTGATTCATCCGCGCAACCCTGATATCGTCTACGTCGGTGCCCTCGGCCACGCCTTTGGACCGAACGATGAACGTGGTGTCTTTATGACGACCGATGGCGGCAAAACCTGGCAGAAGACACTCTTCATAGACGCGGAACACGGCATTGCCGATATGGATATCGATCCGGTCAATCCCAACATTCTCTATGCAGCAATGTGGCGCTTTGAGCGCAAGCCGTGGACCTTCGTCAGTGGCAGCGAGAAGGGCGGGGTCTACAAATCGATCGATGGCGGTCGCACGTGGGCCAGGCTGACCAGGGGGCTGCCGAAACTGACCGGGCGCATTGGAGTCAAAGTAGCGCCGAGCAATCCCGCGTTCGTCTATGTCATCGTTGAGAGCAAAGAAGGGACCCTCTACCGCTCCGTGGACAAGGGCGAATCATTCCAGGTGATGACTCGCCAGGCGGATATCGTCTCTCGCGGCTTTTATTACACCGACCTCCGAGTCGATCCGCGTGACGAAAACCGTGTCTATTCGATCTCGTCACCACTCTTTGTCTCACTTGATGGTGGGAAAACACACAAGACGATCGCACCACGCGTTCATATTGATTACCACACGATGTGGATTGACCCACTCGATCCCAGGCGGATCTGGGTTGGCGACGATGGTGGCGTCGCCCTCTCCACCGACCGGGGAGAGTCGTGGGAGTATGTCAATAACCTGCCGATCGGTCAGCCATACCACGTCCACGCCGATATGCGCCAGCCATTCTACCAGGTGATGGGAGGCATGCAGGATAACGGGAGCTGGACTGGTCCGGGGCGGACGCGCGAGCCGGCCGGCATTCTCAATGACGACTGGCGGATGGTCAGCTTTGGCGATGGCTTCAAGGTGATCAACAACCCTGACGATCCGGAGATCTACCTTTCGCTTTCGCAGGGAGGGAATGTTGTTCTCACCGATATGCGCACTCGCGAGCAGCAACTGGTCAAACCCTGGGTCGGAGGCAGTGGCGGCGCGGCATCCAATCAGAAATACCGCTTCAACTGGAACGCGCCTCTCGTCTTTTCGCCCCACGCGAAGACGACCGTCTACCTCGGCGGCAATGTCGTCTTCAAGTCGGCCGATTTTGGCAAAACGTGGGAGCGGATCAGCGCTGATCTGACTACCAATAATCCCGACAAGCTTGGAGAAGCGGGGGGCCCGATCGCCACCGAAAACACCACCGCCGAGTATCACTGCACGATCATCAGCATCAATGAATCGCCCGCGAGAGCCGGCGTCATCTGGGCAGGTTCCGATGACGGCAACCTGCAACTGACCACTGATGGCGGGAAGAACTGGAGCAATCTGACCAAAAATGTCAGCGGACTTCCACCCTTCTCATCCGTATCGCACGTCGAACCTTCGGCCAGGTCAGCCGATATCGCCTATGTGTCATTCGATCGTCACATGCTTGATGATCTTCGCCCCTACGTCTTTGTGACGCGGGATGGCGGCAGGAGCTTCGCCAATATCAGCGGAAATCTTCCGGCCGGCGCTTATGTTCACGTCCTCAAAGAGGATCCGAAGAACCCAGCGCTGCTTTATGCCGGGACTGAGCTGGGAATCTTTGCCACCTGGGATGGTGGCCGCAACTGGATCGATCTTGGCCTCAAAAATCTCCCGCGTGTTGCGGTTCACGATATCGTCGTCCACCCGCGCGAAAACGATCTGATCCTTGCCACTCACGGGCGCAGCTTCTGGATTCTCGACGATGCCACACCGCTGCAGCAGTCTGCTTCTGAGAATCTCGCCCGCAAGGCCCATCTTTACGATCCGCGCCCGGCAATCAGATTCACGATGCGCTTCACCCGTTATGGGATCGGCGACAAGCCCTTCACCGGGCCAAACCCACCATCAGGCGCCATTATCACCTACCACCTGAGCGAGAAGCCCGATCCGAAAACACCGGTCAGGCTGCACATTCTCGATGCCGCCGGTAATCTCGTCCGCGAAGTGAACGGCATCTCCCGCGAGGCAGGCATCAATCGTGCCGTCTGGGATCTGGCTCACGAGGGCGCTAAGCCTCGACGCCAACCCACTCCCGAGCAACAGGAGCGCATGCAGATGAGCGGCTTCAGCCCGCGCGGTCCGCTTGTCCTCCCCGGCACCTACACCATTCGCCTCATCGTCGGGGACCAGAGCGTGGACGAGCGCCGCATCATCGTCAGTGTCGACCCGACCGTACCCGTCACGGCCGCCGCTCTGCAGGAACAGTTTGACCTTTCAACCAGACTTCAGGAGAGCATCTCCAACGTCAACGCTGCCCTCCGCTCGCTCGATGGCGTCCGCGATCAACTTCAACAGATCGAGCGCAACATCAGGAATCACGCCCCCAACACGGCAAAGGAGATCCCGAGCCTCGTCTCAGAACAGCTCAAAGCGGTCGATGCCATGATCGAGAAGCTGGCTGCTCCTCCGGCAGAAGGCCTCGGCTACCGTGGAGCCTCACGCATCGCCGATCAGCTCTCATCTCTCTTTTCAACGATCCAGGGCGCCAACGCCGCCCCGACGCCAGCGATGAAGGAAAACTTTGCCGAGGTCCTTCCCGAGGCAGCCAGACTTGCCGCCGAGGCCAAACGGCTTCTCGACGAGAAGATTCCCGCTCTCAATGAGTCGCTCCGCAAGGCGGGACTGCCAACCGTGATCCTCTAGCGGAGCCACACCCCATCTTCGCAGGTACGCTTCGCGCCACGATCGGCAGGTTATTTTCGGATGTATTTAAAGCCGTTCGTGGCGTGAAGCGCGTCCTGACCTGAGATCAGCTGATATCGAGGACATCGTAGCGCGTCAGAAGGCCAATGATGCGGCCGTACTCTTCGATGAGTATCGCCGGAGCCTCCTTGAGAAAGCTCTTGGCACGATTGACCTCGACGGCCTCGTTAACCACCGGGAAGGAGAGATCCATCACCGATGAGACCGGCTGCTGAAGCAGATCGCGGTCATCGATGATCTGGGCCATGATGTGCTGTTCGCGAATGCTCCCCACCGAACGACCTTCATCGATGACCGGAAGCTGGGAGATGCTGTGTCGATCCATCAGATCGAGCGTCTCGGCAATCAGGGTCTCCGAACTGACGAAAAGCAGTGGAGGTTTGCCGGAGCGGATCTTCATCTCGTTGAGCAGTCCGACGGTCATGCGCTCCTCGCCGAGCAGCCGCTTCTCCTTCATCCATTCATCAGAGAGGAACTTGGAGAGATACCGCTCTCCCGTGTCGCAGACGATAAAGACAATGACGTCATCTTCCGTCAGACGCTCTGCAAGCCTGAGAGCGGCCCACGCATTGGTTCCGGTACTGCCACCGCAGAAAATCCCCTCCTCACGACCAAGGCGTCGGGCGGTATTGAAGGAATCCCGATCGGTGACATTGATAATCTCGTCGATATATTTGAGGTGAACATTTTCGGGGATCATGTCCTGTCCAACCCCCTCAACAAGATAGGGAGAGGAGCCCATGATCTTCCCGGTCTCCTTGAAGGTCTTGAAGACCGATCCATACGGGTCAGCACCAATGATGTGGATGGCGGGATTCTTCTCCTTGAGGAATCGTCCCGTGCCGCTGATGGTGCCACCTGTGCCCATCCCGGCGACGAAATGCGTAATGCGACCATCGGTCGCCTCCCAAAGCTCGGGGCCGGTTGAATTGTAGTGGGCTTCAGGATTGGCAGGATTGCCATACTGGTTGGTGAGGATCGAATTCGGGGTCTCGCTGGCAATGCGACGAGCGAGGGCAACGTAGTGATCGGGAGAGTCACTCTTGGCAGCGGCGGGGACGACGATGACATCGGCACCCAGCGCCTTGAGATAACGAACCTTCTCCTGGCTGCATTTGTCGGTCATCACAAAAATCGAGCGATAGCCACGGATCGAGCACGCAAGCGCAAGCCCAATACCGGTGTTGCCACTGGTCGCCTCGATAATTGTCCCCCCTGGTTTGAGCTCACCGAGCCTTTCGGCCCGGTCAATCATGGCAATCCCGATCCGATCCTTGACGCTGCCACCGGGATTGTGAGACTCCATCTTGGCCAGAATGAGCGGCTTGAGACCTCTCGCCAGGCGGTTAAGCCTGACGAGCGGCGTGCGGCCGACCAGTTCGAGAACGCTGTTGTAATACTTCATTTCGGCGTCCTTAATGATCATGGCGGCTACTTGTAGCCGAGTTCGAGTCCTTTGGTCGTCGTGTAATACTTGGCGAGCATATTGGCTGCCTCCCATGCCGGGATCGAATCGGGATTCCGCAGATAGCTGAAGAATCGACGTGCAACCTCGGCAAAATGGGCCTCATGGCCGTCCCGGTATTTGTCCGGAATGGTCAGGTGAAGCTTGTCACCCTTCTCCGCAACGGCTATGCCCGGATACTTTGACTGGAGAGCGGCAACCTTTTGCTGAAGGGCGGCAAGAATTGCCCCCTTATCCGCAGGCTGATTGGGCACGACGTAGAGCTCTGGTCGCCAGTTCTCATCCTTCCCCTGACGAATCTCGACGCGTGACTTGCTGCCCTTGAAGATAGCGACATGTGTATCGCCACCGCCCGCCGGCGGCTCGTAATTCCAGATGACATCAAGTTTGGCGTGCACTCCGCGAAGCGCGTAGGTCATTGAACCGTTGCAGAAATAATCGAGTTTTCCGTCTTTGACGCTGCCATCAAGATAGGCAGGGAACTGCGGCTCGTTGGTTACACGCTTGAACTGTTCAGGCGAAATCACTGTCGGCCAGCGCTTCCCTGATTTGACGTCGATATCTTTCTTGTAATCTATCGCCTGCTCGGGAAAGAGCATCCACTGGATAAGATCAACGAGATGAGTTCCAACATCGGCGACTCCCTCACCCTGCTGATTGACATCGAAAAACCATGCCGGCCTGATGTTCGGATTGCCGGCGACCAGTTTGAGCAGATGATGGATGCTTTCAATATAGACTGAAGGATCGCTCTCGCTGCCGGGAAGCATCTCACCAAAGAGATCCGGGGAGTGGATCAGCTCCTTCTGGAGGATGGTCGTGATCTCATAGCGCTCAGTCATGATGTCGTAAGCAACGAGCTTCTTCGACGAGGCGGCGGCGAAGGTGGCTTCAAGACTTGGGAAATCGGCAGCACGGATGATCCACGGCTTATCGACAAGAACGTTGAGTCCACCCTCGACCGAGCCCCTGATGCGGTCGATCTTGCCACGATTGCGGCCGGAGATGACGACGACGTTGCCCGGTCGATCACGGAGCATCCGCGCCAGTGGATCGGCGTCAGTATGAATCTCCAGCTCCCATGCCGTCGGATTGGCGGCACGAGTGTTGAACCCCTCGATCCGCTTGAGGTGCTCGCGAAGGTCGAAGCCGAGTGGCGCATAGACATTGACCCGCGGCGAGACTCCCGGGTACATCTCCTTCTGTATCAGAGCCGCATGAAAGTGGCCCGGCTCAAGGGTCATGAGCCTGACCTCGCTGTTATCAACAGGCTGCTTCGTTGTCTCCATGGTTGTCTGTTTAAGGGCGCATCCGCCAACGGCGAGCGCGATTAACATCAATAGCGCCAGTGCAGGGTATAATCTTCGCATTACTCAATTCCTGTTGTTATTTTAATAGTTCGCTCATTTTGACAGGCTGACCGGATCGCGCCTTGCTCAGATCCGCCGCCTCCATGAATGCCATGATTTCAAGCGTCTCCTCCGGGGATACAGGAGGGACTCCGGTCTGAAAGAAGCGAATGATCTCGACCACCAGTCCGCGGTAATCGATCTTCATTGGGATATTGGTTGGAATGACCGCCTTGCTGCCAAAAGCCACTGCACCGTAATCCTGTTTGCCATCACGGATCCCCCGAAAGGTGGCCGTGCGACCATCTTTCCAGCGTCCGGTGACCATATCGGAACCGTTGGTATTGACCCTTGTCACGCTCTCACAGCCTGGCCCCATGAGCGTGAAGAGCATTTCGACTCCGTGGATCCCGTACCAGAAGAGATCGGGATGATGCGGCTCGGTCGGTGACGGGCTGAAGACAAAAGCACCCAGCAGTTGCCCAAGCTTCTCACTGCGCCGCAGATCCTGCAGTTCCGTGACAAAACGAAGACTTGAAGAACTGAAGAAGGGGGTTCCCGAGGCCTTCGCCAGCCGTGCAATCTCGGCGGCATCACGGTAACTGGCGGCAAATGGCTTGTCGATGAAGACACGCTTCTTTGCGGCCAGTACGGGCTTCACCTGGGCAGGATGGGGTCGTCCATCGACACTTTCCAGAAGCACGGCGTCAACCTTGCTGCACAACTCCTCGATTGAACCGACGATCTCGACATTCCATTTGGTCTGCAACTCGCTGGTAAAACGATCGATGCGCGACGCGCTCGACTCGACATCCGGACTGCCCCCCTTCCATGCGGCAACTACCCGGGCGCCCGGAACATGGTTGGGGTTGGCTGGATCATTGAGCAGTGCGGTAAAGGCCGTCACGTGCGAGGTATCGAGACCGATGATCCCCACCCTGATTGGATCCTGGGCACTGGTCAGCGCCGTCATTACTAACAGAGAAAAGATTATTGCGGATAAATTGCTGATGATCTTGTTCATTTTAATTGTTGCCTCCTGTTGAAGCCTGGTCGATCGGCCGCGAAAGCAGACTGGAAGAATCGCGGTCAAGGTAGACGACCGCCTTCTCGTGGTGGCGCAGGATCGATGCGGGGTAGCGCGGATCGATCTCCCGCTCAAGACAATCCCTGACCGCCGCGGCCTTACGCGCGTCGGGAACGACGCAAACGATCTCACGAGCCTTCATTATCTGCCGCACTGACATCGAGATCGCCTGGCGTGGAACATCGGTAAGGGCAGGGAACCAGCCTTCACCAAGCTGCTGGCGACGGCAGGCCTCATCAAGATCGACGACGATGTAGGGATCATCTGTCTCAAAATCTGCCGGCGGATCATTGAAGGCCAGGTGGCCGTT
>CAIKMY010000322.1 GCA_903828635.1 uncultured Acidobacteriota bacterium | reverse complement strand
GAGAGCTGGATGGATCACGAATTTGGAACCAGCTTCCTTGAAGCCGGACAGCTCGGCTGGGACTGGTTCTCGATTCAGCTCAATGATGGAACCGATCTCATGCTCTACCGGTTTCGCCGCGATGATGGTACCCGTGACCCCCATTCCAACGGTGCAATCATTGACAGGAATGGCACTGTGACCCGCCTCACCGCCGATCGCTTTGAGATGACTCCGATCGATTACTGGACATCTCCGGTGAGTGGTGCCCGCTATCCTCTTGCGTGGCGTGTCAAAATCGCTGACTCAGCATATGATTTCATTGTCCGGGCAGCCATCAGAAATCAGGAGCTGCAGACCAATGAGTCGACTCGCGTCACCTATTGGGAAGGGGCAATTGTCGTTGAAGATGGCGCTGGCGGTAACAACCAGATGGGGCGCCAGATGGGGCGCCAGATGGGGCGCCAGATGGGGCGCCAGCTGGGCCGTGGTTACCTGGAAATGACCGGCTATGCCGGTGCAGCGATGGGGATGGTGGGACCGGGTGGCTCCATTGGCGAGGCGAGGTAAGTATCGTCAGACCATTTCCTGTCCGTATTCGTTGGTGGTAGTATAAGGTTTGGCTTTGCGGGCGCACTTTACAACGCTTCCAGATAAGGCATCCTGCCAAACCCGCGACACGGAAAAAGCCAACGGCAGGATGATAAGGCTAATGGGCGACGCAACAACACATTCAAAGCTGCAATTCAATCCATTCAAGCGGTGGTTTCTCGAAGGACAACTGAGCAGTGATGAGACACATCACGGAGGTAAGTCTCACCAGCACGTGCACGGCTGGTGGCAGGTGATGTGCCTGACGGGAGTCGACTACTTTTCGACTCTCGGATATCAGCCGGGCATTGCCTTCCTCGCCGCCGGTGCCCTCTCACCGGTGGCAACGCTGGTACTGGTTCTGCTGACGTTGTTCGGCGCGCTCCCGATCTACCGCCAGGTGGCCAAAGAGAGTCCGAACGGTGAAGGGTCGATCTCGATGCTCGAGGATCTGCTGCCGCGCTGGCGTGGCAAGCTCTTTGTCCTCGCACTTCTCGGTTTTGTCGCCACCGACTTTATCATCACGATCACTCTTTCGGCAGCCGACGCGACCGCCCACATCGTCGAGAATCCGTTCGTTCCCCACTTTTTTGATGCACATCGGGTCGGGGTGACGCTGGTGCTGGTCCTCATGCTCGGGGCAGTCTTTCTCAAGGGATTCAACGAGGCGATCGGCCTCGCGGTTCTGCTGGTGGCGCTCTATCTTGGTCTCAACCTCGTAGTCGTCGCGCGCGGCTTTATTGAGATTGCGACCCATCCATCCGTCTTCGGTGACTGGAAGACGGCACTGGTGGCGCTGCCTGCTTCACACGGTAACCCCCTGCTGATGATTGGAATGGCACTGATAGTCTTCCCGAAGCTGGCGCTGGGTCTTTCGGGGTTTGAGACGGGAGTCGCCGTCATGCCACTGGTACGCGGTGCTTCAGCAGACACGGTGAAGGCCCCCCAGGGCAGGATTCGCAATGCCCGCAAGCTGCTGGTGACGGCAGCTGTCATCATGAGTTTCATGCTGATCTCAAGCAGCCTCGTCACCACCCTGCTGATCCCGGCGGAAATGTTCCAGCCCGGAGGAGCCGCCAATGGACGAGCCCTCGCCTGGCTGGCTCACGAAATGCTTGGTGAGGCCTTCGGTACAGTTTATGACCTGAGCACCATCGCCATCCTCTGGTTTGCCGGTGCCTCAGCCATGGCCGGTCTGTTGAACATCGTGCCACGCTATCTGCCGCGCTATGGAATGGCTCCCGACTGGGCGCGAGCGTCGCGCCCTCTCGTCGTCGTCTTCACGCTGATCGCCTTTGCCGTGACTATCCTTTTCAAGGCGGATGTCGATGCGCAGGGCGGGGCCTATGCCACCGGAGTGCTTGTTCTCATGAGTTCAGCGGCGGTCGCCGTCACTCTCTCCGTCAAACGAAAGGGATCACGCCCCTACGCCTATCTCCTGATCGCGCTTGTCTTCAGTTACACGACCATCGTCAATATCATCGAGCGCCCCGAGGGCATCAAGATCGCATCCTTCTTCATCTTCTCAATCATTGCCGTCTCCTTCATTTCAAGGACGCTCCGCTCAACTGAGCTGCGTGTCGAGCGTGTCGAACTCAACGAGACAGCCCGTCAGTTCATTGATGAGGCCCGTGCCGGGACGATCCGCATTATTGCCAATCGCCGCGATCGCGGTGATGTCGATGAGTACCGCCTCAAGGAGAAGCAGGAGCGCTGGAACAATCACATTCCGGCCAACGATCCGGTTCTCTTTTTTGAAGTGCGCACCGGTGATGCCTCAGAGTTTTCGGATGTTCTGCGTGTGCGCGGTGTCCAGGTTGGCAATTATCGCGTCCTGAGAACGACCAGCCCCGCCATCCCCAATGCCATTGCCGCTTTTCTGCTGCATGTCCGCGACACTTCCGGACAGATCCCTCACGTCTACTTTGGTTGGACTGAGGGTAATCCGATTGTCTATGTGCTGCGCTTCATGTTCCTTGGTGAGGGGGATACCGCTCCGGTGACTCACGAGATACTCCGCCAGGCCGAACCTGAGGCCTCCCGTCGCCCGGCTGTGCACGTTGGCGGTTAGCCGTGAGCTGGAGATTTTGCGAGAGTGATCCGGCACCAGTCCGCTGCCCGGTTTGCCAACAACCCCTGATCGGAGTTACTATCTTCATTTGGCGAGATGGAGCCTGCTGAGAAGATATCTGTCAATGACGGGTCAGGTGTCGCCGAAGCGCCGCCGGGAGACCTCGCGCTCGAGCGCCGGCTGCGACGAAACTTATTCATCGCGCTCGGTGTGATGCTTGCGGCCAGTCTCCTGTGGGGATCGCGAAGTTTGTCTCTCGGACTGCTGCTGGGTGGCATTCTTGGCCTCTTCAATCAGCGATGGCTGGAAGGCAGCGTCAGCGGAATCCTCGCTGCGGTGGCTGGTACCGGTAGCGGGCGGGTGCCACCCTGGACAACTTCGAAATT
>CAIKMY010000321.1 GCA_903828635.1 uncultured Acidobacteriota bacterium | reverse complement strand
TGTGCTGGTGGTGCTGGGGGTCATTCTGCTCTTCGTGCTGGTGATTGGCGGGTGGGTTTTTGGCAGCTACAACAGACTGGTGGAAGAGCGAAACATCGTCGACAAGCAATGGGCTCAGGTGGAGAACAACCTGCAGCGACGAGCCGATCTGATACCAAATATCGTCAACACGGTGAAGGGTTATGCCAACATCGAGGCCGGGATTCTGACGAGCATTGCCGAGTCCCGGTCGAGGATTCTCTCGGCGACGGCGACACCGGAGCAGAAGATGGAAGCGAGTAACCAGATGTCGAGTGCGGCACGACAGGCCGGGATCATCAATGGTGGCGGCGGGGTACTGGGAACCGGTGGCCGGTTTCTGGCACTGACTGACGCCTACCCGCAACTGAAGTCAGACCAGTCCTTTCTGCGTCTGCAGGATGAACTGGCCGGGACAGAGAACCGGCTGGCGGTGGCACGCAAGGATTATAATGAAGCGGTCACGACCTATAACACCTCGCGGCAGAAGTTTCCGACAGTGATTATCGCCGGAATGACAGGCTTCCAGGATAAGCCATTCTTCAAGGCGGAGGAGAGTGCCCGCAAGGTTCCCGAGGTCAAATTCTGATCATCTATGAAAGATCTGATTGCGAATAATGTAGCAACAGATGGGAGGAATGAAGAGATGAGACTGTCGAGATCAGGGTTGGTGGCGGCAGGTCTGGCCGGCTTTGCGCTGCTGGCGGCGAGCGTTGCCGCGCAGAAGCCGCAGTATCCGGTGACACGCAAGATTGACCACGTCGATGATTACCATGGAGTGAAGGTTGCGGACCCGTATCGCTGGCTGGAGGATGACAACTCGGCGGAGACAGCGAAGTGGGTCGAAGAGCAGAATCGAGTGACCTTCGGCTACCTTGAGCGCATCCCCTATCGTGGGAAGATTCGTCAGCGGCTGGAGGAGCTTTACAACTATCCGAAGATTGGCGCACCGTCGCGGAAGAATGAGTACTACATCTTCTCAAAGAACGACGGGCTGCAGAATCAGAGCGTGCTTTACATCCAGAAGGGGCTCAACGGCAAACCGGAAGTTCTGATCGACCCGAACAAGTGGTCGGAAGACGGGACGGTGCGACTTGGAGCTTTTGCTTTATCGAAGGATGCGCGGCATGCGGTAGTGGGGATTTCACGCAGCGGCTCAGACTGGCAGGAGTATCAGGTAATGGAGGTGGCGACGCGCAGGATGCTGCCGGACCTGGTCAAGTGGGTCAAGGTGTCGGGCGCATCGTGGGCCGGCAACGGATTCTTCTACAGTCGCTACCCGGAGCCGGAGAAAGGGCGCGAACTATCGACAAAGAACGAGAATCATCAGGTCTGGTATCACCGCATCGGAACAACCCAGGCGGAGGATGAGCTGATCTATGAGGACAAGGCCAACCCGCAGCGTTTTCATGGAGTCAGAACCACAGAGGACGAGCGTTTCGCAATTCTGACAATCTCAGATCGCGGCAAGGGCAAAAAGGGCAATTCGGTCTTTTATCGGGATCTTTCCAAAGGTGAGAAGAGTTTTCACCCGATCGTCGGCGAGATTGGAGACGACAGTTTCAATGTCATCGACAACATTGGCGTGAAGTTTCTGATTGAGACCAATCATCGAGCACCCAACGGGCGGGTTGTGCTCTTCGATCCGGCAAAGCCGGGGGTGATGGAGGACGTTCTGCCGGAGAAGCCGGAACCGCTGGAGAGTGCAGGCACAGCGGGAGGGAAGATCTTTGCCACCTATCTCAAGGATGTGACGACGAAGGCTTATGTCTACAGTCTGAGCGGCAAGCTGGAGAATGAGGTAACAATGCCGGGACCGGGCACTGCCAGCGGCTTTGGTGGTAACAATGACGACAAGTTCGTCTTTTACACCTTCACCTCACTCAGCTATCCGCCGACAATCTTCAGGTATGACATCGCGTCAAAGAGATCGTCGGTCTATCGCTCGGTGACGATCCCGGGTTACAAGGCTGCCGATTATGAGACCAAACAGGTCTTCTACAACAGCAAGGACGGGACACGGGTGCCGATGTTCCTCGTCTATCGCAAAGGCCTCAAGCTTGACGGGAGCAATCCGACGCTGCTTTATGGTTATGGTGGCTTCAATATCACCACCTCACCAGGTTTCAGCGCGTTGCGGATTGCGCTGCTTGAGAAGGGTTTTGTTTATGCCTCAGCCAACATGCGTGGTGGTGGTGAGTATGGTGAGAAGTGGCATGAAGCGGGAACGAAACTAAAGAAACAGAACGTCTTTGACGACTTCATTGCCGCGGCGGAATGGCTGATCGCCAATAAGTATACCTCATCGGAGCGGCTGGCGATCCAGGGAGGCTCGAATGGCGGGCTGCTGGTTGGCGCAGTAATGAATCAGCGTCCTGAGCTCTTCAAGGTCGCGATTCCGCAGGTGGGAGTGATGGACATGCTTCGCTTCCACAAGTTTACGATCGGATGGAACTGGATTGCCGATTACGGATCAAGTGACAACCCGGAGGAATTCAAGGCGCTTTATGCCTACTCGCCAATTCACAACCTGCGCGAGATAAGGTATCCGGCAACACTGGTGACGACGGCGGATCACGATGATCGGGTCGTTCCGGCCCATTCGTTCAAGTATGCGGCGACGCTTCAGGAGAGGCAGCGTGGTGAGGCGCCGGTGCTGATCCGCATCGAGACCAAATCGGGTCACGGCGCGAGCAATACCGCCAAGCAGATCGAGGGGACGGCCGATATCTATTCGTTCATCCTCTATCAGATGGGCTTGAACTAAATAGAAACAGCCGACATCGGAACAGGCAACATTGGAACACGTCCCTGATTCGCGGCGATTCCAGCGTGCAATGTCACAGTGTTGCCTGTTCCGATTAAGGCCCCATTTCTCCTCTGTTGGTAACGAAAGGCTCCTGTTTCATCAGATAATGAGTTTATTATCTGATGAAACAGGAGCCTTCTTATATACAAAAGAGATAAACCCGACTTTTGATACTGTGGAGCCCGACAAGGTGGAGTATGAAAAGACCTCAATGAAGGCGTTCTGAAGGAAGCCGCATAGATATTAATTGATCACTCGTTCTCAAACCGGGCGCCAACCGGTCATTTGGGCATATGCGGCGTTCCTTCAGAACGCCAGGGGACTGTTGGGCAAGGTTCCCGGGGCGCTGCCCCGGGCTGGTATGCGCTCGGGGCAAACGGATCTCGGTAGCCTGGAATCTGCTTCCAACAGGCTGATTCTGTGGTACTGAGAGTGAAATTTTCATCCTGATCAGCCTCAGCCAGGACCCTTCTGAGGGGAGGCATGAAAAGACTCAGGTAGTCAGTCGGCGATAGATACCGGGGAGACGTTCGGGAAGACTGAGAATGTCGTCGATGATGGTGTAGCCAACCTCACCGTAAAGATCCTTCAGTTCAGACTCGGAATCACGATCGATGGTGATGCAGAATGGGGTGATGCCGGCAATGCGTGACTGGCGGAGAGCGGTGCGTGTGTCCTCACGGGCGTAGCGTGAATCGCCATAATCATGGTCGTAGGGGCGGCCATCACTGAGGACGATGAGCAGCCTGGTCCGGGCATCCTGACGTTCGAGCCCGGCGGCAGCGTGACGAATGGCGGCGCCAAGCCGCGTGTTATTGTGGTAAGTGATGCCGCCGATGCGCCGTTCGACCTCCTGATTGTACTTCTCCTCAAAGCGCTTGATGATGAAATATTTGACATTGCGTCGGCCTTCGCTGCTGAAGCCGGAGATCGAGTAGGAGTCGCCAACGGCCTCAAGCGCTTCGCTCATCAGCACCAGCCCCTGCTTCTCGATATCGATGATCTTCTGACCCGGTCGGGTGTAAGGCTGATTCGGGTGACGAGTGATGGTGCGTGCGGTCGAGGATGACATGTCGAGCAGAAAAGAGACGGCGACATCACGCTCGCGGCGAATGCGACGAATGTAGAGGCGATCGGACGGGCGACCGGTAGTCTTGAGATCGACGTGGTGATCGATGACCGCCTGGAGGTCGAAGTCCTCGCCATCGATCTCACCCTTGATGCGGCGCAGCGACTCGGGGCGCAGCATCTGGAACTGGTGGCGAATTGATGAGATGATACCCGAGTAACGGGTACGCACCTGCTCAACAAAGTCACGCGCTCCGCGTCGATTTTCACGCTGAATGACGCGGCACCACTTCGCGCGATGGTCGCCGAGTTCGCGATCCCATTCATCGTAGAAGAAGACTTCGTCCCCATCCTGTAGTGCCTGCTCGCTGGTCTCGGCGTTCATCAGTTCATTGAGCAGCTCGGTGTCGGTCGGCGTCGTCTCCTCGACCGCCTGGCTCCACTGATCGAAGAGATCCGAGCGCTTGCGGGTTTGTGATGAAGTCTGCTGCTGTTCCGACTTCCCGTCCCGGTCGTCAGGCTGCTCCTGATTGGTATCATCACGATCGTCTTCGGACTGGTCATCCGACTCCTTGCGCGAGCGCTGACCGTCAAGCAACTGATAGACGCGATGTGTGGCGACGAGGGTATCGGCAACGGTCGCACCATCGCGGCGGATATATTCAGCAACGATCAGCTCGAAATCGAGAATCACTCCGGCATAAGCACGACGTGCCGCCTCATCGATCACTCCACCGCAAAGGGTTATCTGGAAGAGCATCTCGTAGACGGCCTGCTCGACCGAGAGTTCGACTATCGGCGGGCGGCGCTCGATGAGACGATTGCGCACAAAATCGAGATCACGGCGAATCCCGCGATAGGTATGACGCAGCTTCCAATCGATGCGGCCATTCTCAAGTGTCGTGAAGATCCGGGTCGCCAGCAGCGGATTGGTGAAGCGGGAGAGAATCGTCTTGTAGTCGGCCGTCTCGAAGGCCAGCGGATCGAGCGGACGGCGATTACTGAGGCCGAGATGCTCGACGTTTGAATACTGGACGTATTCGGTGTCACGCATTTCCGCCGAGAGGCGACGCCGCTCGGCATTCTCGAAGCTGGTCTCGATCTCGTTGAGGGTCGCCCGCAGGCTGCCGGTTCCTGCTTCGCGAGTGCCAAACTCCACCTGACCGGCGGCGTGAGCGGCCAGCACCTTGTAGAGCCGGAAGTCATCATCGGGTGAGCCAAATTCGGCAACTACCGATGGCAACTGAATGGTATGTCCATCGTTGATGCGCGACTCTTCGGGGATCGACCCGAGTGCGGCGATAGCCATCTCGCGGCCAGTGAGCCCCTCGACATAGAGACGCAGCAGGTGCGAGACCGACTCGAGTGCAACACCATCGTGGGCTCCGCGGAGAGTCTCCTGGCTCGACTTCGATTCGAGGGCATAATAGGCCTGGGCTTTGCGGCGATCGCCACGATGGAGTTGGACGCCCTCGCGAGCCCACGCCTGAAACTGTTCGAGCGAGGCAGAGGCCATCGCACGCGGGCTGCTCTTGAAGCATTCGAGCGCGACATAGACATTCTGCGACGAGAGTTCTTCGACCAGTTCAAGAACCGCGCCAATCCGCTCGGCAGCGTGCCGGCGCTGGGTGGCGGCGATTGTCGCCAGCACCTTCGGCGTCAGCCGGAGAAAGTCGTAGACGATGGCGTTACCCTCGGCAGCCACCTTGTCGGTTACCTGATTCCAGCGACGATAGCTCTCGACACCACCAACCTCGATCACCGCGCGGGCTGAGCGGAAAAACTGCAGCGCGGTCGCCCCACCACGCTCAAGGTAGATGGTCGTCTGGCGACAAAGGTCGACCATGACCTCGGGGCTGGCAAGGAATCCAAGCCCCTCGCCAACGGCAGCGAGAAACTCGGCGGCCGTCGCACCGGTTCGCTGTGCGAAGCTCTCCGCCAGCGTCAGCGTTGAGTCGATGGCCGCGTCACTCGCCTGATCATCCATTTCACGAAGGGCGGTGAGAGCCGCCGGCGCTGCGGTCAGAACCTCGGTGCTGTGCTTGACCGAACGATGAGCAACCTCGACGGCGATGGTGAAGATCCTTGCCGCCGACTGCTCATCTCCGAAAGAGGCGGCAAGGGCGGGCGATTGCCGAAAGGTCTTCAGCGCCGCCGCCGGCGAGAGAACGATCTGCTTGACGCAGAGCGCCACCAGCAACCGCCTCAGTGGCTCTGCCAGCAGCTCCAGCGTCTCGATCGAGTAGCGGAAGAAGTCACTCGCCTCCTCGGCGTTCTGCTGAGCGATTCGCTTCCCAATCTCGGCCCACGAGCGCAGATCGCCGTTTTCAAGCATCCGCGCCACCTCCGGCACTGCTTTGAAAAAGTCCTTCGCCACTTTCGGCGAGGCACTCATCAACGAAGCGCCGATATCAAGCGTCACCCAGCCGCGATCACTCGGCTTGAGCCCCATCTTCAGCGCCAGCGCCTCGACCGTCTTGCCGGCGAGCCCGCGCAAGAGCGATCCCCCGGGGCCGCCAGATTCCTTGTTCTCTTCAGACATGCCTTGTCAGTGGTTCCGTCAAAAAGTCGGGGCAGAATGTTCTCAGATGATCGTCGTCACGATCTCGCGAATGCCTCGCTGCAGATCGAGATCATCAGTGATCGGGCTGGCAATGGCGATCTCACAGGCAGTGACCGGCTCGATGCCACTCGCAATCATCTGTGCCGCATAGACCAGCAGGCGGGTTGAGACCCCCTCCTCAAGGCCGTGGCCTTTGAGGTTGCGCACCTTCTCGCCGATCTTCACCAGATCACGAGCGACGCTCTCCGACACCCCACCCTCGTGAGCGACGATGTTCGTCTCCGCCGTCGCCGGTGGATAATCGAATTCAAGCGAGAGGAAACGCTGGCGCGTCGACTGCTTGAGGTCCTTGAGAACGCTCTGATAACCCGGATTGTAGGAGATAACCAGCATGAAATCATTCGGCGCGTTGAGCAGAATACCGAGCTTCTCCACCGGCAGGATGCGCCGATCATCGGTCAGTGGATGGATGAGGACGATCGTGTCCTTGCGCGCCTCGACCACCTCATCGAGGTAACAGATTGCTCCGTGGCGAACCGCCGTCGTCAGCGGACCGTCGTGCCAGACCGTCTCCTCACCCTCAAGCAGAAATCGACCGACGAGGTCGGTCGCGGAGAGATCCTCGTGGCAAGCCACCGTGATCAGCGGGCGACCAAGCCGGTAGGCCATTGCCTCGACAAAGCGGGTCTTGCCACACCCGGTCGGCCCTTTGAGCATTACCGGCAACCGTGCCTTGTAGGCCGTCTCAAAGATTGAAACCTCGTCCCGCACACTGAGGTAATATGGTTCCCGTGTCAGGACGTACTTCTCAATCGGCTGCGCTTTGACGATCGTCTTGTCGTTTAAACTTTCTGTCATGACTCCCTGATTCCCGACTCTGCCCGATTCTTACAGCTTGTAAAGTCCGGATTGCACCGCACCGCCGGGAACCTGAAAAGAGATCCCGTGTGATAGAATCCAGTTTGGCATAATATCATCGCCGGGTTCGGTTTGTCATTAAAGTAAAAGAGAGAGGCTCGATGATTGCGGTAGCAATGAGTGGCGGGGTTGACAGTTCAGCGGCAGCGGCGCTTCTGAAGCAGCAGGGGGTTGAACTGGTCGGCTTTTCGATGCAGCTTTGGAATCAGCGGCGGATCAATATCGGTCCGGACGGGGAGCCGTTGCCTTCGCGCTGCTGTTCACTGGATGACCTGTACGATGCACGAGCGGTAGCGGCACGGCTGGGCTTTCCGTTCTATGTTGTTAATCTTGAAGAAGAGTTCGAGCAGGATGTGGTGCGGCCGTTTGTCACGAACTATCTGGAGGGATTGACACCGAGTCCGTGCGTCGCCTGCAATTCGTTTCTGAAGTTTGACAAACTGGTCGAGCTGGCGCGAACAGCCGAGGCGGAGAAGGTGGCGACAGGCCACTACGCACGGGTGAGATACGATGAGGGGTTGGGGCGCTGGTTGTTGCTGCGGGCGGTCAACCTCGCCAAGGATCAGTCATATTTTCTCTTTGAGTTGACACAGGAGCAGTTGAGCTTTGCGCTCTTTCCGCTGGGCGAAATGACCAAGCAGGAGGTGCGGGCAATCGCCGAGGCAGCAGGACTGCCAACAGCAATGAAACCGGAGAGTCAGGAGATCTGCTTCATTCCGGATGGCAACTACGCGCGGTTTATCGAGCGCTACCTTGACGAGGATCGCCCCGGGCGGGGGCGCGAGCTGCCGGTACTGGGTGGAGTAATGGAGACAGCACGTCCGGGGCCGGGTGAGATTGTCACGACGAGCGGCAAGGTGATCGGGCAGCATCAGGGGATTCACCGCTACACTGTAGGTCAGCGTCGGGGGCTTGGTGTCAGTGCCGCCGATCCGCTTTATGTGGTTGAGGTCGATGCCGGCAGCAACCGGATTGTCGTTGGCAGCGCTGATGACCTTCTCAGACAAATAATGATCGTCAACCGGGTCAACTGGATGGCGATCGAGCGACTGGATGGGCCTTTGCGAGCAATGGTCAAGGTGCGCTCACGTGCCGAGGAGGTTCCGGCGACGCTCTCTCCCGGGGAGAATGGCCGGGTGATCGTGACCTTCGACCAGCCGCAGCGGGCAATCTCGCCGGGGCAGGCGGCGGTCTTTTACGATGGCGAGATCGTCATCGGTGGAGGATGGATCGAGCGGTCCTCGATCAGCTGAGAGGTGAGGTGAGAAGAAGAGAGGTGAGAAGAAGAGAGGTGAGAAGATGAATGATGTGCTGGTCAGTCTCAATCCGGATGAGGGCTACCGAACCCGGATTACCGCCGGAAACAACAGCCTGATCGCCGACGAACCGGTCGATGCCGGCGGCAATGACGAGGGGATGTCGCCATACGAGTTGCTGCTCTCGGCGCTCGGAGCCTGTACCGCCATGACCTTGCGGATGTATATCGACCGCAAGAAGCTGCCGGTTACCGGCATCGATGTTCGCCTCTCCTTCCACAAGGTGAAGCCGGAAGAGCCCGGTGGTACCGAGATTCACCAGATCACCCGCGAAATAATTATCAGCGGCGAGGTAACCGAGGAAATGCGTGAGCGCTTGCAATATATTGCCACGCGCTGCCCGGTGCACCTCACGCTGCACAGCGATCCACAGGTAGTCGACCGTCTTGTCGTCGTCCCACCCGGTGCCCGGTCCGGACAAACAACCGGCAGCAGCACCAATGCACTGATTTGACGACAGAGTTATCGATCTGTTATTGAATTATTATGAGGCGGGCCCTGAGTGTCATCTTCCTCGCGTTGATTATTGCGCACATTCCGGCGCAATGCATGGTGCTGTCGACTTGCAACCCGCTGCCCGACTGCTGCCTCAGTGAGGATGGCTGTCCAGCCTCGATGATGATGGCCATGACGGCAATGATGGCAGCGATGGGTGAGGGCGGGACAGGCAGCGACTGCATCTGTAACACCTCGAAAGAGCATTTGCCACCATTCACCAGCCCGGAACATCAGAGACCTCAGTTATCGCAGCATTCTGAGTGCCGGGAGACTGACCGGGGCCTCTGCGGATCGACGATCCCCGGCGAGCCTTCGTTGATTCGGCCATCCGATATCAGGGATCGCAGCGGTACATTCCTCAGCATCTGCTCGATGCGCATCTAAAGACAAACAGCTAAACTGAAACAGCCGGAAGCGGGGCACTCAATATTGAGCGTCGAAGTCTGTCCATTTTTCGGGTTGGACCCGGCAGAGTCTTTTGGCTGTAGTCTTTTGGCTGTAGTCTTTTGGCTCAGAGGCTTCTCGCCCGCCGGGCAGTCATTAAACATCTTGTATCAACATTATCAATTATCAGGAGAACATAAGAATGAAACGAACTATCGATCGACAGATGATGGCATTGATGGCCATTGGAGTGATGGCGCTGATGACCGGCTGCAGCGGTGGCAAATCAAATTCGGAAGTGGTTGCCGGCAAGACGATCACCTCGATCAAGGGGCACAACATCACAGCAACGATGAGCAATGCCAGGGGAAACTTCACCGAAGGAGCGAACGATTTCGTGCTTGATTTCAAGGATGATGGCGGCAGCACGGTCGACGTTGGCGCGATCACGCTCTATTTCGACATGCCGGCAATGGGGTCGATGCCATACATGAAAAGTGACGCGGTGGTGACGACGACAGCGAAACCGGGAGTCTTCCGGGGAACGGTTTCACTGGAGATGAAGGGAACCTGGCGCGGCAAGATGCTCTATGTCGGACCGGAGGGCCAGTCGGAGATGATCTTTGCGATCAACGCGCAGTAGGCCCGGAGGCACTGAATCGTGATCAATCGGCTGATCGACATCTCGCTGCGCAACCGTTTTCTGGTGATCGTGGTCTGGATCGCACTGGCGGGTTGGGGTTACTACGCGCTGCGAGTGACGCCGATCGATGCCATCCCCGATCTGAGTGAGAACCAGGTGATCGTCTTCACCGACTGGCCGGGGAGGAGTCCGCAGGAGGTCGAGGATCAGGTCACGTATCCGCTGACGGTCAATCTGCAGGGGCTGGCCGGGGTGAGGGTGGTACGCTCGCAGTCGGCCTTTGGCTTCTCGATGATCAATGTGATCTTCGAGGATAATGTCGATCTTTACTTTGCGCGGACGCGGGTGCTGGAGCGGCTGACGCTGGTGGCAGGGTCATTACCGGGAGAAGCCAGGCCGATGCTTGGCCCGGATGCCACCGGTGTTGGCCAGATCTTCTGGTACACGATCGAGAGCGATCGGCACAGTCTGATCGAGTTGCGGTCGATTCAGGACTGGTTTGTCCGCTACCAGCTCAATGCGGTTCCGGGTGTGGCCGAGGTGGGGAGTGTCGGCGGCTGGGTGCAGCAGTATCAGATCGACGTCGATCCCAACCGGCTGCGGGCATATGATCTGCCGATGAGCGATGTCGTCACGGCGGTTGAGCGCAGCAACAACAACGTTGGCGGCAACGTCATCGAGGCGGGAGGGGCGTGGACGGTAGTGCGTGGTCTTGGCCTGCTGGAATCGACTGAGGATCTGGCGGGGATCGCGATCGCACATCGCAATGGAACTCCAATCTACCTGCGGAATGTGGCGAACGTGACGATTGGCGGTGCCTTTCGACAGGGCGCGCTCGACAAGAACGGTCGTGAGGCGGTGGGCGGGGTGGTGGTTGCACGCTACGGAGTCGATACCATCTCGGTAATTGAAGGGGTGAAGCGGAGGATCGAGGAACTGAAGACGGGGTTGCCGGAGGGAGTGAGGGTGGTGCCCTTCTACGATCGGACGGAGCTGATCGAGCGGGCAACCGGAACGCTCAAGGTGGCATTGATTGAGGAGATCATCCTCGTGACCCTCGCCCACATCATCTTTCTCTTCCACTTCCGCTCGATATTGATCGTCACGCTGCCGCTGCCGTTGGCAGTGCTGACCTCGTTTCTGCTGATGCATTACGGCGGCATCTCATCAAATCTGATGTCGCTGGCGGGGATTGCGATCGCGATCGGGGTACTGGTCGATGCGGGGATTGTCGTCACCGAAAACTGCTTTCGTTTTCTGGAACAGCGACGGGTTGATCCCCGGGATCGACCGCTGGTGATGGAGACAGTGCGTGAGGCAACGCAACTGGTGGGGCGGCCGGTCTTCTTCTCGATGGCGATCATCATCCTCGCCTTCATTCCGGTCTTTGCGCTGACCGGACAGGAGGGCAAGCTCTTTCATCCGCTGGCCTTCACCAAGACCTTTGCGATGATCGGGGCGACGCTGATTGCAGTAACGCTGGTGCCGGTGCTTTGCACACTCCTTCTTGGCGGGAAGTTTCACCGTGAGGAGGACAATCGGGTAATGCGCGGGATGCAGCGGGTCTATCGTCCGGTGCTTGGCTGGGCGCTGCGTCACCGCCAGGCGACGATGGCCGGAGCGCTCGGGCTTTTCGGGATTGCGGTCCTGCTGGCGACTACTTCGACGTGGCTGCCCGGGGCGAGGGGGCTCGGGCTGCCGTTGATCTCGCCGGTCATTGATCGGATGCACATCCTCGGGCGAGAGTTCATGCCACCACTTGACGAGGGGGATCTGATCTTCATGCCGGTAACCGACACCAGCGTCTCGTTGCCACAGGCACTGGAGATCACCCGGCGGCAGGATCTGATCATCAAGGGTTTTCCGGAGGTGGAGTGGGCAGTCGGCAAACCGGGGCGGGCAGAGACATCGACCGATCCCTCACCGATCAATATGATCGAGACCGTGATTCATCTCAAGCCGCGCGATCAATGGCGGCCGGGGATGACTCCGGAGCGACTGATTGCCGAGCTTGACGCGGCCGTGAGCCTGCCCGGGGTAACCAACATCTGGACTCAGCCCATCCGCAACCGCATCGACATGCTGGCAACCGGCATCCGGACACAGGTCGGGCTCAAGATCTTCGGCAGCGATCTGAAGATTCTCGAAGAGCGAGCACAAGCCGCCGCCAAAGTGCTGCGAACGATCGAGGGGGCAAGTGATGTTTACCCTGAGCAGATTGCCGGCGCGCCATACCTCAATATCAGAGTCAACCGACAGGCGGCAGCGCGCTACGGTCCTGGCGTAGCCGAAATCGAGGAGACGATCGAGAAAGCGGTCGGTGAGACCAATCTCAGCGTGACGATCGAGGGGCGGCGACGCTTCCCGGTTCGCGTTCGTTATGCACCGGAGTATCGCGCAGATCCGGCAACGATCGGTCAGGCGCTGGTCGGCCCGCAACAGATCCCCCTCGCTCAGGTCGCTGATATCCGCAGTGAAAACGGTCCGTTTATGATTTCGAGCGAGAACGGGCTGCTGCGCGCGACGGTGCTGCTCAATGTTCGCGGGCGTGATGTCGGCGGATTCGTCGACGAAGCGAAGCAGGCGATCCTTGAGAAGGTGCGACTGCCGGTCGGCTATTTCTTTCAGTGGAGCGGCCAGTATGAAAATCAGATCCGGGCGAAGGAGCGGCTGCGGATCGTCGTTCCGGTGGTGCTCCTGATCATCTTCATTCTGCTCTTTCTGACCTATCATTCGCTGGCGGAGGCGGCGCACGTGCTGCTGGCGGTGCCCTTCGCGCTGACGGGCGGGGTCTTTCTGCTCTATGCGCTTGGTTACAACGCCTCGGTAGCCGTCTGGGTGGGCTTCATTGCCCTCTTTGGAACGGCGGTGCAGACGGGGATGGTGATGGTGATCTACCTTGAAGAGGCGGTTGAGCGAAAGCGGCAGGAGCGAGAGGCGGCGGGAGAGCCGATGACGAGTGACGATCTTGTGGCGGCAGTAATGGAGGGGGCGCTGCTCCGGCTGCGCCCCAAACTGATGACCGTCTCGACGGTGATTGCCAGCCTGCTGCCGATCATGTGGACGGCGCGTGCGGGATCGGAGGTCATGAAGCCGCTGGCGACACCGGTACTCGGCGGAATGATCAGCTCGCTGCTCCATGTGCTGATCGTCACGCCGGTGATATTCCTCTGGCTGCGCGAGCGGGAACTGAGGAGGCAGCGATGAAGCGGCAGTCTTTGGTCGGGCTTCTCCTGATGGTGCTCTTCTGTGCGCTTCCGGTTGATGGTCAGGAGGCAGCGGCAAAGAGTCTGCGCATCGAGGAAGCAGTCAAATATGGTCTTGCCGGGAACAAGGGGCTGGCCGCTGATCGACAACAGATCATCGAGGCGACGGCACGGCTCAGGCAGGCAGGGCTCAAGGCCAACCCAATGATCGAGGGGGCCGGACAGACGGGGATCAATGATCGCGGAATGCAGAATCTTGCCCTCGGCGTTACGCTCCCGCTCGAACCGGGACGGCGGCAGCGGCGCATCGACCTTGCCGGGCAGGAACTCAATCGCGTCATTCAGGAAGTTGCCGACCGGGAGCGGCTGCTGGCCTCGGAGATTCGGATGAAGTATGCCGAGGTGATCGAAACCGACCGCAGCCTCGCCCTGCTGCGTCAGATGGTCGGGATCAATCAGCAGATTCAAATGCTGGTGCGTGCGCGTGTCGAGGAGGGCAGCAGCCCGAAGATCGAAGAGAACATGCAGACGGTCGAACTGCGCCGCGCCGAGACTCGCGTCGAGGAGTTCGAGGGTCGAAAGCGGGCACTGACTGAAGAGCTCAAGGGGATGCTTGGCTGGCCGGCAGATGAAGAGTTGAAACTGGTTGATGAGTTCGCGGCGGTGCAGATTGGCCAGACACGCGGAGAGATGATCGAAACCGCGCTCCGGATACGCCCCGACCTGGTCGCGGCCATCAGCGGCGAGGCGATCGGCGAGGCAATGATCGAGATGGCCCGGGCTGAGGGTCGCTTCGATCTGAGCATCTTTGGCGAGCTCGGCTGGCAGCGGCTGCGCTTTGATCAGTTGGGGCAGATGGCCGATTCCGGTACCCTGGTCCCGGTCGGCATGCGCACCGGAATGATCAGGGGTGGAGTCAACATTACGCTGCCCCTGCGCAACCGCAACCAGGGAAACATCGAAGCGGCGGTCGCCTATCGCGGCGAGGCGCGACTGCGCCGCGAATTCATCGAATCAATCATCCGGCGCGAGGTGGCCGCGGCCGATGAAAGGCGACTCGCTGCGGCCCGTGTCCTTCGCGGGTTTGACGATGAGCTGATCTCCACCCAGGAGAAGAGCCTCAACATTCTGCGGACCAGCTTTGAGCTTGGCCACGCACGACTGACCGATCTCCTTGCCGAACAGCGGCGACTGCTTGACCTGCAAATGGAACGCAACTCGGCGCTGAGAGACGCCTTTGTTGCCCATATCGAACTGGCAAAGGCAATCGGGATGTCGCTGAATATCAAATGAACGGAGAGATGATGAGTGACGATCGGGGAAGCAGAATCGGGGAAATATTGAGTTCAGGCAGCTTCCGGCTGGCCCTCGGACTTGCTCTCGCGCTGACAGTGGCGGCGGTCATCTGGCGACGGACGGGCGGTGACTCATCAGACTCTCTTGCCGGCCGCCCGGTTCCTCGCGTTGAGCAGATTGTCCCCGGAGCCGAAGCCTCGGGGATGCGCGCCGACCTCGAACTCGCACCGGAGATGGTCGAACGGGCACAATTGCAGTATGGAAACGTAACCATGCAGCCGATCGCGGCACTGCTGCGGACCACTGCCACCGTTCAGCCGGATGCCTACCGCGAGACGCCAGTCCTGCCACTGGTCGAGGGACGACTGACCAGCGTCAATGTTCGCCTTGGCGATACCGTCAGCGAGGGACAGGTTCTGGCGACGATCTTCAGTGCCGAGCTGGCAGAAACGCAGATGAAGTACCTGACCGTCGATGCCAACCTGCAATTTCACATCAATCAGGCACGCCGTTTCGAGAAGCTGGCCGACATCGGCGCTGTCAGCCGGCAGGAACTCGAAGAGGTCGTCTCACGACTCCGTGAACACCACGCCGAACACTCCTCGCTCAAGGAGCGGATGCGACTTTACGGCCTGACTGATCAGGAAATTCTTGCCCTGCAAACCAGCAATCAGGTGCGCTCCGATGTCCCCGTCCACGCCCCGACCGGCGGTACCATCACCACTCGCGATGTCAATGTCGGCCAGAACCTCGCCATGCGCGACCGACTCTTCACCATCACCGACCTTTCCAACGTCTGGGTCATTGCCAGCATTCACGAAAAGGACATCGCCATCGCCCGAACCGGTACCCCCGTCTCCATCTCGACCCTCGCCTATCCCGATCGCACCTGGTCGGGAAAGATCTCCTACGTCGATCCGCGCGTCGATCCGGCGACCCGTACCCTCCAGGTCAGGGTCGAGACCCCCAACCACGGGCTGAGACTCAAACCCGGGATGTTCGTCGATGCCATGATCCGCTCCGGCGGCAATGAACCTGCCCTCGTCGTCCCCAGAGCAGCGGTCCAGGAGATCGGTCAGTCCGACCATCAGCAGCAGGTTGTCTTCGTTCCACTCGGTAATGGCAGATTCTCGGCAAGAAGGGTCATCCTTGGTGAGGAGAGCGGCGGTCTGGTGAGGGTCATCGAGGGGCTCAAGGAAAACGAGCGCATCGTTACCGAGGGCAGCTTCTTTCTCAAGGCGGAAATGGCAAGGTGAGGGAGCGCGAAGCGCGAGATCGACGAAAGATTGGAATGATATGCACTGAATGTGACGGCAGCAGGGCTTATAAATATTTGACCATCAGGTGGTTAACGTAAAGTGGCAGAGAACAAACTGCCCTTGTGGTCGACATTTGTGCCTGACTGACCAGTTACCCATGCAGACCGTAATCGAGAGATGATGAGCCGGCAATTATTCAACTGCTACATTGGCATAGACTATTCCGGGGCGCAGACGGCCGAGGCTGGGCTGAAGGGGTTACGGGTCTACCTGGCAGACGGGACAGTCGGGCCGGGCGAGAATGGCCCGGTGACCGAGGTTCTTCCGCCCGGCGGAACGTCGCGGTACTGGTCGCGGCGGGGAGTGGCCACGTGGCTGGTCGAGCAGCTCGAGCTGGCCCGATCCACGCAGTGCCCGGTCATTATCGGCATCGACCATGGCTTCTCTTTTCCGCGCCAGTACTTTGAGACGCATGGACTCGCCCCGGACTGGCCGGCCTTCCTCGACGATTTTCAGCATCACTGGCCAACGGATGAGCTGGAGACGAGCGTCGATTCGATCCGCCGGGATGCGCGCAGTCCGGGCGCGGCGCGAATGGGTAGTTCGCGCTGGCGGCGGATCTGTGAGCAGCGAGTAGGTGCGAAGTCGGTCTTCCATTTCGATGTCCCGGGTTCAGTCGCCAAGTCGACCCATGCCGGGCTGCCGTGGCTGCGCCAGCTCCGACGTCAGTCCGGCGGGCAGATCCATTGCTGGCCCTTCGATGGCTGGAAGCCGGAAGTGGGCCGGTCACTGGTCGCTGAGATCTACCCTTCACTCTGGAGTCGTGACCACGCACTGGCCGGTCGGACTCCCGATCAGCACGATGCCTGGGTGGTTGCGACCTGGCTGCAGCAGGCCGACCTGACGGGAGAGCTGCGGGGATGCCTGCAACCAGCGCTCGGTGAGGAAGAGCGGCAGATCGCCAGCTACGAAGGCTGGATTCTCGGAGTACGGTGAGCCACCTGAGGACTGCCCGGGCCCCGTCGGATCAATGATCGGCCCGACTGGACGGCCTCGATCGAGGAGCGGGGTCCCCGGTTTTTTGAAGGGCAAGGGAGTTGGCTGGGTGACGGCGGAGTATTCGATGCTTCCGCCTTATATATCCGTAAGCTTTCGGTGAGAAGGCGTGAAATCAGCCTTCGTTTTGCCTATCCTCTCCTCCGTCACGAAATCCTTTCGATGGAGGAACTCGATGAATTCGACCACTCCTCAGGATCTGCTTGATCTCAAATCGCGCATCGATCAATGGCGCAACACCCGACGGTTTATTCGTCAGGCGATGCCTGATGATATCCGTCTCGCTGCTGCTGCCGCCAATCAATACCTGCGTATTTCGGCGACCGTGAACACCAATTCCGGACGATTGGCTCTGACGCAAATCTGGTGAAACCGGCCTTGACCTTCCCCGGATCAGCTTCCCAAGGCAGGTTTCACGGCGCGTTGAGCACGCGCGCCCGAATCAGGTCAAAATTATATCGTCCGTACATTTGACGTTTGAGCATCTTCAAGCGATTGACCTGTCCCTCAGTCTGTCCGTTGCTCCACTCCGAACACGCTGTCGCGCACACTGCCGCTTCGTCTCATCGAAAGCTTACTGTTATTTGATGGAGTCTTCGTCCATCATCACACCTCCCGGCCGATGATCTCGACATAGCCAATCAGCTCCGCCGAATAGCTGCCATCACCATTCGCGGCTCCCTTGTGCTTCAGTTCCCGCTGCAGGGTCGGCTCAACGGTGTGGGTAAACAGGTCGCTCCGCTGCGCGGGCCGGAATATCGGTTTAGCGGGTGGCGCATGCAGGAATTTCTCGTACAGTCGCTCCACCGTCGGCACCCGAGTACCATCCTGCTTGACGGCGATGGCCTGCACCACCACGCGGCGTTCGCCTTTACCTGTCGATGCCTCCACCATCCACAGCGACAGCAGCACCGGCTCGTCCACGTCGCCGGACACTGCAATCCCGACTTCCTCCGGTGGCACGCTGCGCCAGCGGCCCAACTCGTCCTGCACCAAGGGGTGATCCAAGCCCATCAATTGCAGATCGTCCTGACTGGTTGCGGCTTCCCGGCTCAGGGTGAAGCGGGCGCGGCGTGTGCCTTCGACGGTGACGAGGTCGTAGGTCGCATCGTCCACCTTGACCAGCTTCTGCTCGCGATCCGCAACCGCCG
>CAIKMY010000320.1 GCA_903828635.1 uncultured Acidobacteriota bacterium | reverse complement strand
GCCTGAGCTAAATCAACCGGAAGGATTGAGGCGGCTTGGAGGTCTCGCAGTGCCCCCGGAAGTTCCCTCCTGAGGAGCCGGTTGAAATCAGCGAGAGAGCAAACGCCAGCACGCTTTGCTCTCGGGCGGCAGGCCATCACGACGTAGGTTGCGATGGCATTCGTATCCATTCCGATCATCCGCCGGGATCCGGTTCCATGCACAGGCCAGGTCGCAGTGATCTCCAGCTCAGCATTCACCATGGCCGTCAAGATTGAAGTCCAACGAGTCTCCTCATCGCGCCCACCTTTTTGTTCTTTCGAGGCGTAAACGACGAGCATTGGAACGTCGTCCAACATCGACTCGCGGAGGTTCAAAAACGTCTCGGTGAACCCGTCGATGAAGTAATCCCTTGCGGCGTCCTTGCTCCCATTGTGATGCGAGGGAACCGCGGTTAGTTCCCCAGATTTTGGGGCCGCAATCGTGTTGTACAGGTCAGGAATGATGTCCTTGAGGATCCGCCGATGCCAGAAGTAGAAATAATCAGAAAGGTCTGCGTACCCGATGGCATCAAAGTACGGGGGGTCTGTCGCGACCAGCCCGGGAGTCGACCTAACGGTACGTGCATCTGCCTTAATAACCTTCCCAGTAGCGCCGGCCGTTGTGTATTTCAAACCACTAATCGCCGTCTCAACGAGTCGAGACCAGTTGGGCCCTTTGTCGCAAAAGCCACTTACCTCAAAGAAATCCCACGTCATAGGCACGTCATTCCGGCCGAATCCTGAGTGGAATCGAGTTGGGCCAGCGCAGACTTCGATCATCGCTTGGCTCGAGTTGACCTGCGCGAACTTACCGACAACTAGGCAGAGGACCGCGGTGATCAGATCAGCGCGGTCACGGGAACCGCCATCCGCCATGATTTCGGTATGCAGTGCACGTACTTCGTCGGCAAAGGTACATAAGGCATAGATCTGGCGATCGGTGTAGAGATCAGCTTGATTGATGAGCCCGAATCGCGGCCCTGAAAACCACCGAGGAATATTGGGCAATTTTATCTCCGGTAGTTCAACGCCTGGTGCGGCGGAAGCGGCTGCAATGTCTGCGTCTGTTGGAGAGCGATAGACCCGATGGCCGGCACGATCGGAGACGACGGCAAGCATCCTCGGCGTTAAGCCAGTTTTCAAGCCTTGCTCAACAATTGCATCTTCGGGAATGACCGCTTCGCACGCAATGCAGGTGAATGATCCCCCGCGTCCGACCTTAGGCGCTGCTGGCGGCGAGCCCTTTATCTGACCATCTATGACCTCGATCTCAACTTTTCCATTGACAACCTTCGGCTGCATCCACGCCAGTTGCTTTGGCTTGCGCGAGAGCCACCATGAAGTCGTGAGGACCGTCTCAACGCCACAAGTTGGATTTGTACACCGTGCCGTTCGTCCCCAGATCCATGCAATTACGGATTCACCTTCTAGGCGCGGGTACAGCTGCTGCAACTTCTCGTGTGCACGGTCTCTCACAATTGCGCCGTAGTACTGGATGTCAGTGACGACTCCTTCGACGCCGCTTTGACGAAGTCCAGGCGAATCATCTAGGTCCATCTGGATCTCTGAACCCCGTTGCTTGGCCGGAGATCGCTGATCGTGAATTGCCTTCTCAAGAGCAACTTTTGGCAGCAATTGGACGAGGACGCGTGAGATCAACACCGGCACCGGATTCAAATCCGAACCCATTGCGGGCAGTCCCAGACGCTGCGCTTCGATGAGCGTCGAACCCCCTCCGCAAAATGGGTCGAGGACCTGCGGGAGATCGG
>CAIKMY010000319.1 GCA_903828635.1 uncultured Acidobacteriota bacterium | reverse complement strand
TCATAGAGAATTTTGCTGCCCATCAAGAATGGCGACGCTTAATTGTGAATCATTCCGTTCAAGGAGTTGTTATTCATGATGCGCGACTGGTTGCCGTCATGAAGGTGCACGGAATCACGCATTTATTGACGCTCAATAAAGATGACTTTAGGCGCTTCTCAGATATCACAGTGCTCACCTCTTCTGAAATTTAGAAACGCAACGAGATCTCTGATACCTCCTTAATTCATGTTCACTTTTTGTTCACTACGAGTTCACTGCGCGACCGAATATTTTCATGAAATGACAGTTAAGAGCCAGGTCTTAGCCGTCAGACAGGAACTGTATAGTGTTGATTTGTATAGGGTTTCATCTGTGCAACAAGTCGGCATTTATCTGTCTTGCAGGGATGGCTGCCTTGGGGACCGAGAGGTCGGGGGTTCGAATCCCTCCGCCCCGATAAACATTACCTTTGATGACAAAATTGATTCAATATCATTGATTCAATATCACTGATTCAATACCATTGATCGTGGCTGCATCTTGTGCGGCCATTTTCGTTGAAGTGGCATCAGTCACCTCTTCCACCGCCTTCTGCGGGTTGCCTCCCGGTAAATCACAGTTATGTTTGGTATTAAAGACCACAACCAGGAAGACACTCAAAGCCCCTCATTCGCGGCGTCCGTCGCTCACCGGCGTCTTCCTGTCAATCTCCGTGAAGAGGACAAACCGTTGTTTGCTGTCGAATTGATTAAAGAGATCCCCGCCTCAGCGGTGAGGTTCGAAACAAATGTTGATATTTTTCAAAATAGCTTGTTCGCCTGTCGCCGCCTCGCATATTTGTGGAACTACTCCTACATCAATCACCGTAATCTCAACCAGCGGGCATTACTTTCCAATATCGCCAGGCACCTCCTTGCATACAGAAATGGCATCATCAAAGCCGATGGGGCAATCTGGATTACCAATGAGTGGAGTCAGGGCTACTTTCACTGGCTGACTGAATCACTGACAAGGCTTGAACTGGCGATTGATCAGGCACATATCCATCCCGTAGTCATTCCATCGGCCTATCGTCAGACGAGATTCATCGAAGAGTCACTGCAGTATCTTGGAGTGAACTATGTTTTTGCTCCAGAGAGTGAGGTTCTCAGAGTAAAGAAACTGGTGTTGCCGAGTCACACGGCGATGACAGGTAACTTTAATGAGAGATTGCTGGTCTCTCTGGCCGATCGATTTGCGAGACGCTATGAATCGTTAAATGGCAGCGACCCGGGGGGCAACACGAAGAGGGCCGGGCGTCGGGTATGGATCAGCAGAGCTGCTGCCCCAAAAAGAAGAATCATCAATGAGAATGAACTTGTGCCGATTCTCGACCGGTTTGGTTTTGAGATCTGTTATCTGGAGCATCTCGACTTTGCCAAACAGGTAGATCTCTGTCGAGCGGCGGAGATTATCGGTGGGTTACATGGCGCAGGGCTGACAAACATGCTCTTTATGCCAGGTGGCGGCACGGTGCTGGAGATCAGGAAGACGGCAGACACACACAGCAATTGCTATTTCTCCATGGCTTCAGCTCTCAATCATCGGTATTACTATGCGCTGGCGGATGCTGTTGGAGACGATGTTCATGTCTCTGATTTTTATGTCAGACCTGCAAGGTTACAGGAAGTGTTGTCGGAAATGATTGTGCCTGATCCGGGCAAGTAGTTCCGTAGAATTTCTTCGCTGTTATGCGGTATTTGAGCCATTCCTATTTTCCCTCCACCGAGTAAGCAAGCAGGGCATTGCCGGGATAGCCGAAGATGCGGCCATAGCCGGAGTTGATGTAGACGATGCCATTGACGATCACCGGACCACCGGCGTCAATGGCCCCGCCCTTGGCCTGCCGGCCATTGACTGCCTCGTAGGGTTGCGCGGCAGTATCGACATCCCAGATGATCTTCCCATCAGCAGCGGAGTAGGCACGGAGATGGCCGTCAGTGGTTCCGGAGAAGATGACGCCGGGGATTGACGAGGCGGCTGCCGATTGCGCATTGGTGCAGCGGGAGGCTCCCCAGGCGCACTTGACGGAGGGTGCGGGGGTCTCCCAGAGTTTTTCGCCGGTGGCAATGCGCAGTGCATTGAGGCCGGGTTTGCGTGATGTTGGGGCGCCGAGGGGATCGGCTACGGGGACATAGACATTGGTCGCATCGGCGGTGAAGCCCCACTCGATGCCACCAAGCGCGGTGCCGGGGCTGAGGCGAGCCTCCCAGAGCTTGCGGCCTCCATTGTCGGGATCGAGCGCGAAGAGGATGCCCGACTTCTGTCCGGCAAGGATCACCTCGCGACCACCGGGGAGTTTGCGGATGATGGGCGAGCTGCCGAAATCATAGTCCGGGCCGGCATCTTTCGGGCAGTTGCCGACTCCGGGCTGACGGCAGTTCATGATGAAATTATCCTTTGACAGCACCTGATTGGCCCAGCGAATCTTTCCCGTGGCAAGGTCGATGGCCATGATCGAGTCGGGACCTGTGGACTCGACATCGGTGTAGGAGTTGCCAGTGCCGACGTAGAGGACTCCGCGTCGGGCATCGATCGTTGGCGCTGACCAGATGGCCGCGCCCGCCGGGCCATAGAGCTGCGTGCCGGCGGAGTTTTGGCGGTAGGGTTTCGGTGCCTCGGGGATCGAGTAGGTCTGCCATAGCAGCTTGCCACTGGCTGCGTCGAGCGCGGCAACACTGCCGCGGAACTTGCAGCATTCGTATTTGTCGGGGCGCGAGATGGCCTCTTCAACAGAAGAGACCGGAACATAGAGTCGATTTTTGTAGAGAACCGGTGAGCCGGTGATGCGGGCTACGGGATGGTCATCGAGCTTGATTCGCCACAATTCTTTGCCGGTCTCGGCATCGATGGCGTGGACGGTTGCGCGTTCATCACCGAAATAGGCGGCAAATTTCCCCCTGGCCAGTGCTCCGATCGAGACGGCGGTGCGTACCGGGGCGTTGACACGAAATGCCCAGTAGGTGCAACCGGAACGTGCGTTGAGCGCGATCACCTGTCCGGAGTCGGTAGTGACGAAGAGCCGGTTGCCGAGTACCGCCGGCTGGCCGATTGCCATCGATGCGGGGTAGGCGTAGGCCCACTTTAGTTTGAGTCGCGGCACATCCTCGGCCTTGAGGCCGGGTGTCGGCTGGTGGCGCGAGTTTTCGAGATCCCGTCCCCAGCCAATCCACTGCTGCGCCTTGAGGTCGATCGGCCCCGCCGGCTCGGTGCAGCGATTGGCAAGCTGTGCCGTATCGATTGCCCCGCTCGGCTCCTTGCCGGTCAGGTAGACGGCCAGTGCGCGAATTTCAAGCTCCCTCAGTCCCGCCGCCTGGGTCTTCATCGACCCGGTAGTCAGTGAGGCGATGACCTCTTCCGGCATGCGGCGCGCGATCATCGCCTTTGGCGGCGTCCGATCCTGCGCATTGTCGTGGCACATCGCACAGCGCTCGGCATAGAGTTTGGCGCCATCCGGCGGCAGTGCCGCCTTGCCTGCCTGCTCAGCCTGGCTCGATAGCCGTGCCGGGACTGCACCACTCGTCAGAGAGATCAATACCAGGAGTGTCAACCCAGCCCAAAGACGCTTTGCCGATGCTTTCATAATGTACCCTGTTATCTTGTCAGAGGTGGTCAGCGAGAAGTGCTCGATCCTGACCGGTTGCAGCTAAAATCAGGCTCGCAGGCTCAGGCAGACAGATTGGTGAACCAGGTGCCCGGGCCGGTCGCCGATCTTCGATAGACAAAGCAATGATACTTGAAATTGGCGTCAAGCAACAAGAGTCGAGCAGCAGCAGCAGTCGATATTGACTCGGTGGTGGAAAATTGGCGACCAGCGAACAATTTTGACGATCAAGCATTGCCAGCGGCGCGACTTTGGGTTTCAATCATCGCGAAATTGAAAGTATCTGCTCAGAGTGGACTGGCAATGTCCCGGGTGAGGGAGGCGATGAGCGACTTCTCAATTGTGAAAGGGGCATCGATGGATCGTCGCGGTTTCATTACATTATCGGCTGCCGGATTGATCGGCGCGGGGCTGCCGGCGCCAGCGAGCGCGGCATCGAGGCTTTACGGGGTGGCGTGGACCTCGATACCCTTGCGCATTGCCCAGGCGCGGCAGCGCAACCCCGGGAAGCAGCCGGCAGTGCCGGCCGAAGAGTTTATCGAGCTTTGCCATTCACTTGGTGCAGGCATTGCGCAGATGGGCTTTGATCAGCTGGGTACTGCCGACAAGGATTACCTGAAATCGATTCGTCGGCTGTTGGAGCAGCGCGAGATGGTGCTGGAGCTTGGAGTCAATGCCCGCACACTTGAGACTGAGAGCACCTTTGCTCCAGTGGCTGCTGCCGCCGCAGAACTGGGTGTTGAGCGCATGCGCATTGCCTGCCTCAGCGGTCGACGTTACGAAACCTTTGCCGAACTGAAGACCTGGCAGGAGTTTGCCGCCCACTGGAAAGAGGTCTTGCGGAGGTCGGAGCCGATGCTCCGGAAATACAAGCTTCGTGCCGGCATCGAAAACCACAAGGACTGGCTGGCCGACGAGCAGGTTGAGATTCTCAGGAGCATCGGCAGCCCCTTTCTTGGTGCCTGTGTCGATTTTGGCAACAACCT
>CAIKMY010000318.1 GCA_903828635.1 uncultured Acidobacteriota bacterium | reverse complement strand
TGCGGCACAGCGCTGAGGGCCGCACCAACTGCCGCCGGCTCGACTCCCCCCTCAGCGAGATCGGGTTTGCCTCCACCGCGAGCGCCGGGGATTGCCTTGACGATTGTGCCGGCCTGAATACGCGCAATGGCATCAGGCGAAACCATGACGAGAATCGAGGCCTTCCCGGCCTCGCGATCAGCGATGACGACGATACCCGGAGCATGTTTGCGAACAAGTGAGTCACCGAGCTGCCGGCGACCATCCTTGCCCAGCCCCTCGACTTCGCGCACAATCAGCTTCAGCCCGCCAATCTCCTCGACGTGGTCACCGGAGGCCCCGCCACCCTGCGCCAGCTTCAGCTTCAGCTTGTCGATCTCTTTCTGCTGCTCGCGAATCTGGGCGACAAGGCGCTCGACCTCGCGCGGAAGCCTTGCCGGAGCAGTGTTGAGCCGGGAAGCGGTCTCGGTCAGCAGCGACTCGGCGTGCTGGAAACGCTCGCAGGCTCCCTTGCCGGTGACCGCCTCGATGCGTCGGGTGCCTGAGGCGACCGAGGCATCAGAGACAACCTTGAAGAGACCAATGTCACCGGTGGCGCGGACGTGTGTACCGCCGCAGAGCTCGATCGAGAAGCCGGGGATGCTGACCACCCGCACCTTCTCGCTGTACTTCTCTCCAAAGAGGGCCATCGCGCCGCTCTCGAGTGCTTCATCGAGCGTCTTCTCCTCCTTGCCAACCTCGCTGTTGCGCAGGGTCTGCTCGTTGACCAGCCGCTCGACCTCGGTAATCTCTTCGCTCGTCAGCGGAGCAAAGTGGGTAAAATCGAAGCGCAGCCGGTCGGGAGCGACGAGCGAGCCGGCCTGCTTGACGTGCGGGCCAAGAACCTCGCGCAGCGCCGCGTGGAGCAGGTGGGTCGCTGTATGATTGGCCATCGTTCGCGAACGACGCTCGGCGTCGACAATCGCGTTGACGGCCTCCCCGGTTCGCAGAGTTCCCTGCTCGATCTCCACCTTGTGAACGATCAGTCCCGAGGTTGGCGCGTGAGTGTCAAGGACCAGCAGCCGCGCGACGTCGTTGTCGAGAATGCCGGTATCGCCGATCTGCCCGCCTGACTCGGCATAAAATGGTGTCCGGTCGAGCACTACCTCGGCCTGCTCCCCGGCGGCGATACTCTCGATAATCTGCTGGTCACGAATCAGCGCAACGACCCGTGCCCCGGAGAGCGTTGTGCCGGTGTAGCCGGTAAACTCAACCCTCCCGCGCGTCGCCAGTTCGCGGTAGACCGGATTGATGACGCCGGCACCGCTGCTCTTCATCGATTCCCGTGCGCGCTGCCGCTGCTTTTCAAGCTCCGCCTCGAATCCCTCGTGATCGAGGGTGAAGCCGCGCTGGCTGGCAACATATTCGATCAGATCGTAGCGCAGGCCAAAGGTGTCATAAAGGCGGAAGACGTCGCTGCCGGCAACCCGCCGATCAGCCGAACGCTTCATGACCTCGTCAAGGACATTGAGTCCGGCCCCGACCGTTGAACTATAAAGCTTCTCCTCCACCGTCACCACTCGCTCGATGACGCTGCGTGTCTCTTCAAGTTCGGGATAGGCCTCGGCAAACCGATCGATGACAAAGCTGGTCACCTTCGCAAAGAAGAGATCCCTGAAGCCGAGCTTCTGGCCATGCCAGATGGCCCGACGCATGATTTTGCGCAACACGTAGCCGCGAGTATCGTTGCCGGGGAAGATGCCATCAGCGATGAGAAAGGCCGTCGCCCGTGCGTGATCGGCAATGACCCTCATCGAGACGCTCGCTTCGTCGTCGCTGTAAACGTACTGCCGACCGAGCAGCCCGGCAGTGAAATCGATGATCGGCCGGATGAGGTCGGTCTCGTAGTTCGAGGGAACACCCTGAAGAACCGCGGTGACGCGCTCCAGTCCGGCGCCGGTATCGACAGAGGGGGCCGGCAGCGGGTCGAGCCGGTACTGCCCCGGGCCGACCTCGACGCGGTTATACTGCATGAAGACGAGATTCCAGATCTCGATGGTATCGTCGCCGTGGCCGTTGACATACTCGGCACGGTTGAACGCCGGATCACCCGGATTACCCCCCATGTAGTAGTGAATCTCGGAGCAGGGGCCGCAGGGTCCGGTCTCACCCATCTGCCAGAAATTGTCTTTGCGTCCAAATCGGAGGATCCGCTCAGGCGCAGCGCCGGCCTTCTGCCAGAGCCTCACCGCCTCCTCATCGGCACCAACCTCGTCATCTCCGGCAAAGACCGAAAACCAGAGGCGCGCCGGGTCGAGTTTGTACTCATTGACCAGCAGATCCCAGGCAAAGCGGAT
>CAIKMY010000317.1 GCA_903828635.1 uncultured Acidobacteriota bacterium | reverse complement strand
TCGATGCGGCGTCCGGGGAATTCGTATTCAAAGGTGTCGAGTGGATAGAGATTCATCCCGGCGAGGGGGGTCGAGCGGATCTCGATGGCGGCCTCGGGAGTGATCTCCTTAATGGGTGGCTGGTTGGATGGCTGGTTGGATGCTTGTTTTCTGCTCTTTCTCTCTACGGGCATGGTAATGGGACTGCTCCTTCATGATTGTCAGGACTGGAGTTCGTTAACGACCTCGGTGGCAATGCGACGGGCATCATCAAGGGCCTCAGGGGCGAGGGAGATGGCGGCAACGACGGCGTGACCACCTCCGCCATAGCGTTCACAGATGGCGGCAAGGTCGTGGGTACGTCGTCGTGGTGCCCATGGATTGGAGCCGACCGAGACCTTGGAGCGGAAGCTGGAGCGGCTGACACTGACGCTGTAGGTGACTTCCGGGTGAAGGTAGTAGGGGATGAATTTGCTGTAGCCTTCCATGTCCTCGCCGGCGACATCAAAGAAGACGGTTGGGCCGATGACCTGCGCCTCGCGGCGAATGATTTCAATGGCGCGCTGGTGGCGCGCGTGGAGCGGAGTGGCGCGCTCCTGCACATAGGGCGAGCTGGCAACCTCCGTGAGGGGGCGCTGCTGCAGGTCGCGAATGATGCGCTCGATGAGTAACTGGTCGCGGTCGGCCTCGATGACCATGGCGAGTTGAAGGGCGACTTCGCGAAGGGTGACCGGCTCCTCGGGTGAGTCATAAAGGGCCCCATCGATGCGATTGGCCCAGTAGACAAGCTCACTCATGGGGCGCTGGTCGAACCCGAAGCGGGATTCACCGACATCGGCGATGAATTTGGTACACGACTTATAGCCCGCGTCGAGGTACTTGCGGCCGCTGGTGTCGGCGCGAAAATGGGCCTCGTCCTCCGGGGTCAGGAAGGCACTCTTGTGGTGATCGAACCACCAGGTAAGGCGCGGCGAGTTGCTGTACTTGAAATCGACGATTGCATTCTCGTCGCCGTCGAAGGCGCCCTCATCGAAGAGTGCTCCGGCGCGATGCATCATCGGTTCGAAGGCACGATCCCATCCGGGCTGCAGCCGCTCCTCATAGAGGCGCGAAAAGACCGCGGCTGACGAGACACCGTCAAAACAGTTTCCGTGATAACAGATCTTCAGCTTGCTCATCTCTTCAGTACTGATGGTTGATGATCCCGCATCCGCAGTGACAGGAGGATCCTGAATTTACCCTGTGTGGCGATAGCGGCTGATCGCCGTTGAAATTTAATCATTTAGTTTAAACATCGCCGGCAGTCGATGCAAGCGGCGACGTTGACGTCCGGCGGCGGGCTGTGGTCAAATTTCTAGTTTACCCGAAGTCAGAGAACCGATCGATGCGAGTACTGAGTTGCACTGGCGCGATGCCAGGGAGAAAGTCAAGGAAAAAGGGAGAGACAAAGATGCAGAAGAAGAAGGTGACATTGATCAAGGGTGACGGGATCGGCCCGGAGATCAGCGAGGCGGTTTTGGAGATCCTCGCGGCGGTGGAGGTTCCGATCGAGTGGGAGGAGGCGGAGGCAGGGCTCTCGTGTGTGGAAAAGTACGGCAACGGGGTGCCGGAAGAGACACTGGAGAAGATTCGCCGCAACAGTGTGGCATTGAAGGGGCCGACGACGACACCGGTGGGAGGTGGCCACAAGAGCGTCAACGTGACGATTCGCAAGTCGCTCGACCTTTTCGCGAATGTGCGGCCGGCGAAGAGCCTGCCCGGGGTAAGGACGCGGTACGACAATGTCGATCTGATACTGGTACGGGAGAATATCGAGGACACGTATGGAGGGATCGAGCACTGGCAGACTCCGGATGTGGCGCAGTGTCTGAAGATTGTCACGCGGCCGGGGTGTCTGGCGGTGATCCGGTATGCGTTCGAGATGGCGCGCTCGATGGGGCGGCGGCGACTGACCTGTGTTCACAAGGCAAATATTCACAAGATGTCGGACGGGCTCTTTCTTGAGTCATTCCGCGAGGTGGCGGAGGAGTATCCGGACATTCAGTCGGACGATATTCTGATCGACAACGCCTGCATGCAGCTGGTGAGTCGCCCGGAGCAGTTCGACGTCATGGTGCTGCCGAATCTTTATGGCGACATCGTCAGCGACCTCTGTGCAGGGCTGGTCGGCGGGCTTGGAGTGGCACCGGGGGGCAACATCGGGGTGGACCGAGCGGTCTTCGAGGCAGTGCATGGAAGCGCGCCGGACATTGCGGGCAAGGGTATCGCGAATCCAACGGCGCTGCTGCTTTCGGCCAATCTGATGCTTT
>CAIKMY010000316.1 GCA_903828635.1 uncultured Acidobacteriota bacterium | reverse complement strand
GCCAGCCGCAGCGTTTCGGGGGTGTTGGTCAGCAACAGTCCGGCGACAGCTGAACGGAGCCATTCACTCTTTCCGCTCCCGGGTGTGCCGGCAACCAGCAGATGAGCATTTTCCGGCTGGGAGAAATCGGCCAGTTGCAGTTTGCGATCCAGTCCGATGCCAATTGGCACCCTCGCGTTTCCGTACAAGCGATCAGGGACCGGCAGCTGTTTCCTGATCTCCGCAAAGTATATTATCTCCCGATCGCGGCGCTGAAGATCGATCGACAACCGGCCTCCCTCGTTGCTGATTCGCGGCGGACCGTCAAGATGAAGTCGTACCTGAACCTCTTCGACGTGTCGCCGCAGCGCATTGACCACCACTTTCCGTCCCAATTCGATGGGAAAGCGCAGAAATGTCGGTCCTTCGATTGGAGCATTGGCTTTGATGTTGACGCTGTATTCCGCAAAGGCGCTCTCCAGATCGCGCCCAAGGCTGAGATGAGACGGCTTGACGGCAGCAGGCGAGGGAGCAGGTGTCGCCGATAATGTTACCCCGGCCATCCTGCCGATCAGGGCATGCAGGGATGTCTGTGCCTCAACCAGCCTTTCCGCCGGGAAGACCTGCTCGTATCTTTGCGGGTGGAAGCTGACCAGCGCCAGCGTGCCCTTGCTGCTCAGGCCTGAGGCCTGCAACATCTGATGATACAAACAGGCCTGGGCAAGGTCTGCCTCCGGCGCAGTTCGCCCCGTTTTTAATTCAATCAGACACCAATCCTGCTTTTCAGGAAGGCGAAAGATCGCATCCGCCCTGCCAATCAGTCGCACTGAATCGGTCCAGCTTGCATCACCAAGCTCCCAGCTCAGTTCTTCTTCTGCTCTCAGCAGGTTCTGCTTCAATGAGAGCCCGTTCTCCTGCGCCTTCCAGAGCAATCCGGCCACCCAGCGACACATCTCCTGCACTGCATCCCAGCAAATCAGTGTCTGCTCCGGCACCAGCGATAATGCCGCCTGGTTCTGTCGCAATCGCGGCCCGATCAGTTTCTGATAGGTGTGCTTAATCAGCGCGGCAATCCAGTCTTCGAGTGACAGATCCGCATCCTCGATCACCCGATGACAGCTTCGCTGAGGATCATCCCCGACAAGATCGGCGAAGGCATCGTGAAAGATGCTCCCCAGCAGGGCCGTCGAGCCTGCCCCGTTCCCAAGGCCCTGAGCGCCTCCAGCCAAATTGTAGATCTCTTTGCGAACCTCACTCACCTGCAATGTGACTGCCATATCGCCCCCGCTTTACGAATGAATGAGCTGCTCATCGCTGACCAGGTGGAACAAGACCGCCGGCGGATCGCCCAGTACTCCAACCCGCTCCGTCAGCCTGTATGCCGATTCGATGATCTCGCTTTCCGATCGATCCAGACGCGCGGCGATATCGATAATCGAAATCAGGTAATGGTGCTGTAATAATTCTGTAATTGATTCGCGCAACGATTGCTGATCGCTGCTTACTGTGGTTCCGGATGAATCCGTCGGCAACAATGCTTCAATCAGGTCCCGCAATTCAGGTGAAAGCTGTTTCGCCAGCCATTGATTGACCGTCTGTGGCTGGATCGTCTCGCTTTGCAGGTTCAAATCTCCTGACGACGCATCGGAGAGAAGCCGCCGCAAGGCATCGAGAGTTGCAATCCCTTCATAATTCGGCTCGATCCATTTCATGCCTTTGTCGATCAATTGCTGACGTCGCTCCCTCGATCTCCGCGCCATCGGGGATAGCGGCTGACGCGGATCGCGCACCAGGGCAAATTCAGTCGAGGCATCGCTCCTCTCAAGTTGCTCGATCCTCTTGAACTTATTGACAAGGCCGGGACCCGGCCGGTTGTCACAACAGATAATCGCCACTCGCCTTTGACCTTTTTCAAGCAGTGCCAAAATATCACCGGAGACCTGCTGTTGTGATTGTTTCCATTCACTTCCCATTATCTGCAGCAGCGGTAACAGACCGTGTGCCAGAACCTCTTCGACCTTACGCTCGCCGTCAACCGGCTCCAGCCGCCGCTCTTCCAGCGCCGCCGAGAGAAATTCCTCAATTGTTACTTTCGGAGGTGGTGGAATAACAACCAGACTGTCGTTGAGGTATGCCTCAAACAGGTTCGCACAATGGGCAATGAGTTGTCTTGGTGTCGGGCTGCTCAAAGAGTATATCGATTCAACCTTCTCTCTGCTCAGCGGCCACAGTGGGTTAGCCTGGGCCGATTTCAGCTCTCTTAATTCCGGCACCGCGTTCATTCGCTCAATCACCAGTTGCTCAGCTTCATTCCGGATCAGAGGATTAAGCGTCAGGACGCTCTGTTCCCTGATTCGATCGTAGTCTGCCGTACCGACTGCTGCCTCAAATCCAGTCAAAAATGATGACTGGATGCTTGAAATCAGTAGTGTGTGGTTGGTTGATGCCTGAAGAGTGCTGATCATTCTCCCGAAGGCACGGAGTGAATCTTCATTATTTGAGTCGAGTGCTAATGCCTCTATCTGATCAAAGCAATAAATAATGGGCAATGTAGGGCCTGACAGAGAGCTGAGGGCAATCACTGTCTGGCGGGCCTTCTCCTCCGGCTCATCATCCTCATCGTAATCGGCGGTGACCCCGAGTCTCTGCAACGCCTGATCGGACAAATTCTCCGCCCTTAACCAGGCAATTGCGGAACCCCGATGGCGATCAAGGAGGAGATGAGTGAGAATTATCTGCAGGTTGAAAGATATCGAGGCGCGAGGGCCCAGTTGAAAAAAGAGATCATCCAGCTCTCGGACTGAACCCGGGTCATGACGTGCCTGTTGTCGCTTGTCAGCGAGCCACGCCTGCCCGTTACCGTCAACCAATCCGTGACTGCTCAGTGAATGTAAGAGGATTCGATCGAGCTGCGTCTCTCCATTCGAGCCGGGGCGTAACAGGTCATTGACGAGGCAGGAACGAAGATGACGCCAGAGCATCCTCGGGCTTGTATGCAGGCGAACAGAGATGAAAATGGCCTCCTGCAGGCCGCCCGGGCCGTCAGCCTCCGCTTCCCGCGCATTGTGGGCACGAAGCCGCGCCAGCAAATGCGTCTTTCCGCTTCCGGCCTCACCGTGGATGAGCACCCCTGTTGAATGTGGGCGCAATCGAACCGCCTCAACCGCTTTGCAACAGCTTTCAAATGCCGTTTGATGGACAATGGAGACATTGGCCTGCGGAGCTTCCCACGGATCGCTCATGACAGATCCGCGAAATGGATTTCGTATGACTACGGACATGGCTGCCTCCACTTTCAGACTCTCAGGGCAATTCCTATGAAGTAGTTATCCCGACCGTCCGTTACCAGATCATCTTTCTCCGCCTGGCTGAGAGTGCTGACGTGGACGTGACGGTGAAGCGCGATCCGCTCCTGCTCCGCAAATGTGAGAATCGCACCATCGAAATCAACTTTTCCGGGGAAGTGTGCTCGTAACAGATTGCGCAGTTTTGTCAGCGAGACCAGCGCTCCGTTGATCGCCGCCGAATCAAGCTGCGTCATTCCTGCAAGAATCAGTCTCTCTGCAACTTCACCAGAGGGAACTTCAACGGGTTCAGGCATTGTTGAAATCTTTACCGGCAGTGAATTGAGCCACATCTGATGGGCTTGCAGGTAGAAATCTTCTTTGGTGTGAACGCCTGCCTCTTCAAATGCCACCGAGAGCGGGCGGAGTTTGGCAAATAACCCCTCGATCATTCCCTGCAGGTAATCCTGTATCTCCGGCGGGATCACACTTAACCTGTTGCCGGTACCTTTGACTGCGGGAAACTCGAATATCCTCCTCTCTTTTTTCAGCCGGTTGAGAAGAGACTTGCGTCCCCCGGGTGGTAATGAACCAAGAGGACTATTTTTACCTTCCACACCGGATGGAGCAAGCGGGCCTTGTTGTAGCAAGGCAATCAGTTGTTCTGCCAGTTTCTCTTCAAGCGCGGGTAACCAGTAAGTTACTTTATTTGATTGACGGTCGATCCTCACCAAGTCCTGCTTTAACAGTCTGTCAAGCAGGGGGCGAACCTCAGATCGTTTTACCGGGCCCAATTTAGGCAGGCTTTTTTCAAACCTGCTGGCAGCCACCGGGGCATTGAACTGCCCAAGTGCGCGTAACAGAAAGGCGGCCTCTTCAGACAATGAAAGCATGTGATTTCCCATAGGCGACATGTTGAGGCAAACAAAGGGGGGCAAAGGAAAGGGTAGAGTGAGCTTCCCGCGATTGTCAAGGCAACATCCGGCATTGAGTGAGCCGAGGCAGGCCTTGTGCCTGCCTCGGTTTTGGCTGCCTCAGAGTTCTCCACGTTTCGCCAGATCGATCAGGTAGTCGCTTGAGCGCATGGCCAGTGCGAGGATGGTCAGTGTTGGATTGACGCAGCCACTGGAGACAAAGCAACTCCCATCGACGACGAAGAGGTTTTTGACATCGTGCGCCTGGTTGAACCGATTGAGCACCGATCTCTTTGGATCATTGCCCATGCGGGCCGTTCCAACCTCGTGGATGCTGTGGCCGGGAGCATACATCTCAAGGTTCTCGCTGACCAGTTCGACTCCGGCGGCATGAAACATCTCGTGTGCGCTCTCGATCGCGTCGCTGGTCAGGTGACGCTCATTGTCACCGTAGGCGATGTCGATCTTCAGCGAGGGGATGCCCCAGGCATCCTTGAGATTGGGATCGATGCTGACGTGATTTTCACGTCGCGCCAGCACCTCGCCAAACGCGCTCATTCTGACGAAGGCTGGCTGCAACGCCCGTACCTCGCTTTTGAAAGCGCTCCCGAATCCGGGAGTCGTCTTGGCATGGCCCGGGAAGATGCCCGCACCGCTGCCACACTGATAACCAAAGCGACGAACATATTTCTGCTGCCGTGATGCCTTGTCGAGATTGCGGAAGGGCGGGATATAAGTCCCCTGCGGACGGCCGTCCTCGTTGACGATCTCCCGGCCGCGGAAATCCCTGATCAGCCCGGTAAAGCTGACTCCCCAGGTGTGGTCGTGGAGGTAATGGCCGAGTGTCCCGCTGGAATTGGCGAGGCCTGTCGGGTAATTGCGTGACTTTGAGTTGAGCAGGATCCGTGTCGATTCAAGCGTCGAAGCGCCAAGCACCACTGCCTTGCCGAGGACGGTGTAGTCCTTCTTCGAGGTGCGATCGACGAAGTTGACCCCTTTCGCCCTGCCGGTACGCGGATCGAGAATCACTTCGCGGACCACTGCGTCTGCTCGCAGCGTCAGCCTGCCGGTATCACTCGCCGGCGCAAGCAGCCCCGTTGGTGAATTGAACATCGCGCCGACGTCGCAGCCCCGCCCACACGTCCCGCAGTAATGGCAGGCTGAGCGGTATTTGTTGTGCGCCAGCCGCTCGCTGATTACTCCCGCACGCGTCGGGATCAGCCGCCGTCCCGTCTTCTCAACCCCCCGCTTCAGCACCTGCTCGCCGCAGAGCATCGGTTGCGGTTTCTGAAAGATTCCATCCGGAAGCTGTGGCAGTCCCTCGCGGGTTCCCATGATCCCGATCAGCCGATCAACCTCATCGTAATAGGGCTTCAGCTCGTCGTATGAGAGCGGCCAGTCATCACCGTAGCCGTCATGGCTCGCCGCCTTGAAATCGTATTCGCTCATCCGCAGCGCTACCCGGCCCCAGACCAGAGTCCGCCCGCCAACCGCCCGCGCCCGCACCCAGTCGAACGGCTTGCCCGCCGCCGTCGAGTATGGATTTTCATCCAGCCGCGCATAGATGTGTGACGTGTAGCCATCCGCGAAACCATACTTGTAATTGTGCGCATCCCGCGGCGAGATCCTGCCGCGATACTTCTCCTCGTATGGCCAGGCATGCGTCCTGAAGTCGCTGTAGAGATCGAGCTTCGGCCCCGCTTCCAGCACCAGCACCTCCATCCCCGCGCGCGTCAGCATCCAAGCCGCCATCCCGCCGGCTGCTCCCGATCCCACGATGATTGCGTCATATACTTTATCTGTCAGCATCTGTTCTCTCCGTCGTTTACTTACTGAAGAAGATCACGCCAGCAGCTCATTGACTACCTGGCCGTAGACATCGGTCAGCCGGAAATCGCGGCCGGCATAGCGATACAGCAATCTTTCGTGATCAAAGCCCAGCAAATGGAGCAGTGTTGCGTGCAAATCGTGAACGTGGACCGGGTTATCCTGTGCGGCAAAACCAAACTCATCAGTCGAGCCGTGGATGAAGCCCCGTTTGACACCGCCCCCGGCTACCCACATCGTGAAGCCGTGGTTGTTGTGATCGCGCCCCCAGGTTGATTGATCGTTGCCGCCTGAGGCGCCGGTCAATTCGACTACGGGGGTGCGCCCAAACTCACCACCCCATATCACCAGCGTGTCATCGAGCATTCCTCTCTGCTTCAAATCGGTCAGCAGCGCGGCTATCGGTTTGTCAGTCGCCGCTGCCAGCTGACGCAACCCGCTGGTCAGATATTCGTGATTGTCCCACGGCTGATCCTTTCCCTGCCAGATTTGCACAAAACGGACGCCACGTTCAAGCAGTCGTCGCGCCATCAGCGTTTGCCGGCCATACATTGTGTTGCCGTACATCTCGCGAATCGCTTCCGGCTCCTTGCTGATGTCGAAGGCATCGGTCGCCTCCGTCTGCATGCGAAACGCCAGCTCGCAGGATTGAATCTGTGCCTCGATCAACGAATCCTCCGCGCGCTTTTTCTGATAGATCTGGTTGAGCCTTGCCAGCAGATCGAGCTGTTTGCGCTGCTGTTCGCGTGAGGTCGTCTGATTTTTGATGTGTTGAATCAGCCGTTCGACTTCGGTCTCTTTGGTGTCGATGTAGGTTCCCTGATACACAGAGGGAAGGAAGCCGGCCGTCCAGTTCTGCGTGCCGCTGACGGGATAGCCAAAGGGACAGAGGACAATAAAACCCGGGAGATTCTGATTTTCCGTGCCGAGTCCATAAGTCAGCCACGACCCGAAGCTTGGCCGGATTTGCCGCTGTTCGCCACAATTCATCAGCAGCAGGGAAGGCTCGTGGTTGGGCAGCTCCGTGTGCATCGATCGAATGACGCACAGGTCATCGACGTGTTGGGCAATGTGCGGATAGACTTCGCTGACTTCGATGCCGCTCTGCCCGTATTGCTGAAACTTGTAGGGAGAGCCAAAGCCGACACCGGTTTTCCGCTCCGTCTTCAGATGAATCGGCAATGCCTTCCCGTGATACTTCGTCAGCATCGGCTTCGGATCGAAGGTATCGACCTGCGACGGCCCGCCATTCATAAAGAAATGAATGACACGCTTCGCTTTTGGCGCGAAATGGGGAGGCTTTGGAGCCAGTGGGTTGACATAATTGTTCTGTCCGGCAATTGCCGGCTGTCCGATCAGTTGCGCAAGGGCGAGCGAGCCAAGCCCCATCCCACAACCTTCCAGCATCTGACGTCGTGTTAAAAAGTGATCTTCCGGATTTGGACGATGGTTTGACATAAAGCCTCTCAATCAAGGATCAAAAACTCTGCCGCCGCAAAGAGCATCTGCGCGTATCGTTCCCATGCATTCATGACATTGGCTGCCGGATTGCGAAAATCACGCAGGGAATTCCACTCATCACCATCATGCCTGCCGTCATGCCTGCCGTCATGCCTGCCGTCATGCCTGCCATCATGCCTGATTGTTACCTCCCACCTGAAGACTTTGCCGGAGCCACCCTTACTGGCATCGGTGATGAAATCGAGCGTATCGCCGCGCTGCACGGCAACCTCACTGGCAATGGTTTCAGTCTTCGCCGGTGCCGCCGTCCAGTTGCCGATTCTGCCCGAGCGGCTTGAGACGATGATCGCCTGCACACCCTCGCATTTGATGCAGCCGTTATCGAAGCTCTGTTCAAGCCGGCCCGTGATCGTTACCTGACCATCAACCGGCGCCACCCAGCGGCGAGTCAGTGCCTTCACCTTGCCACCATAAGTGAATCCACCTCTGCTGTTGAGAAATGCCAGTGGCTGGCGCGGGTCCCCCGGCATCGGTGAGTTGACCCACTCGCCATTGAGAAACCAATCAAACGGAGTGAATCCTTTGACCTCACCCGATTTGTCGTCATACTCAACCTGCCCGTAATGCCACACACCGCACTTTGAGTCATCAGGTACCGCACCACCAGTGTTGGCCTCATCGATGAGGAAACCCCGGGCTATCGCGATCTCTTCCGCGGTTGGCAGGCGTCCGTACAGCAACTGGTAGAGTTTGCTGATCCGCCGGCGGTCATTTTTCTCCGCCCGGATTTCAGGCCTGGCCAGCAGCGCTTTGGCCTGCTCGATGACGAGGGGGCTGTTCATCAGCAGCAGAGCCTGTTGTGGCACGGTCGTCAGGTATCGCTGCGGGCTGTGTGCATCGGGATTGGCGAAATCAAAGACGCGGAAGTCGTTCGGTACCAGCGCGCGATCGATGAAGGCATAGATGGTTCGCCGTTGCAGGTAAGGCCACGCCATCGCGCTGCCGGGCAGACCGCCCATCGTGCGATCGAGCCTCCCGCTTGTTGCCAGCAGCGAATCACGCAACTCCTCATAATCGAGTCGTCGCCGGTTCATCCGCCAGAGCCATTTGTTTTCCGGATCGAGCTGACGCGCGGCCGCATTCTCGACTGAGCCTTGCTGATAGGCTTGCGAGAGCATCATCGTGCGATGCAGTTTCTTGAGTGACCAGCCATTGGCCATGAACTCATGCGCCAGATAATCGAGCAGTTGAGGATGCGTCGGTGCGTCGCCACGAGTGCCGAAATCACTTGGTGTCCTGACCAGTCCCTGTCCGAAATGATGCTGCCAGACGCGGTTAACCAGCACTCGCGCCGTCAGCGGATTGCTTTTACTGGCAATCGCCTCGGCCAGTTCAAGCCGTCCGCTGCCGTTAGTGAATCGCTGTCGCTTCTCTCCGGCAAGGATCTGCAGGAACTGCGCATGGACCTCGTCACCCTTGTTTTCCGGCTTGCCGCGCAAAAAGACGTGGCCGGGCTTTGGCTCAGGTACATCTTCGAGCGCTTGTGCCCGTGGTGGCGCGCCAAGGTAGGCCTGCCGCAATCGCAGGCTTTCCAGCGGTGTGCGCTTACCGTCCTCATTCTGCTTGTCGACCGTTACCCGTACCTGGTCGTAATCGCTGAACGGAAAGTTGAGTGGCGAATCCTCCCCGCGCAATACCTGCCGCAGCGCCTCCTCCGGCGCATCCTTCAGCGGTTCCGCCTTGTCATATTGAGCAAAGAGCTTCCCGAATATCTCCGCCATTTCAGTGACCGAGCCCGGTGTCTCCTTAAACGCCCCCGCCACCAGCGGGTGCAGTTTGCTCCGATCAATCGTCGCCAGTGTCGCCCCCGCTTTGGACGCAAACTCGCCTTCGGGTAGCGCCGCCAGCCTCTGCCAGATCGTCCAGACGGGGTCTTCCCCCGCCTTCTGCAGGTATGCCCGCCAGCGCCTCAGCAGATACGCATTGAAATCTTTCTCCCGCGCAAACTTGTCGATCTCTTCGTCCTTTGTCAGCGCCCGCGCCTCGTAAACACTGCGTAACGATTTGGCCACCTCCGGCGCCGAGCGATAGAGCTCTCTCAATTGCGGGAAGCGGTTTTCACGCAGCTTCGCCACTTCCACTTCAACCTTCAGCTCCTCGGCCTTC
>CAIKMY010000315.1 GCA_903828635.1 uncultured Acidobacteriota bacterium | reverse complement strand
GTCCGGAACATCAAAGGATGCGCTCCGGCCAGATTCTCTTCACCTACCTCCACCTCGAACCTGATCCGCACCTGACAAGGGTAATGCTCGAACGTGAGGTGACCGGCGTCGCCTATGAGACGATCACCTCTGATGCGGGCCATCTGCCCCTGCTGACGCCGATGTCAGAGGTGGCCGGTCGCATGGCGGTTCAGGTCGGTGCCCATTACCTGACCAAACCCGAGGGAGGGCGTGGCGTGCTCATGGGTGGGGTGCCCGGTGTGCTGCCGGCCAAGGTCGCCATCGTTGGCGGGGGAGTCGTCGGCATCAATTCGATCAAGATGGCCGTCGGGCTTGGTGCCCACGTCGTTGTCCTTGACCACAATCTCGAAAGACTGCGCTACCTTGATGACATCTTCGGCGCCAAGATCAGGACGCTCATCTCCAATCCCTATACCGTCAAGGAGGCGATCGCCAATGCCGATCTCGTCATTGGTGCCGTGCTTGTTCCCGGGGCCTCGGCTCCGCGCCTCGTCACACGCGACATGCTGAAGACGATGCATCGCAACGCGGTGATCGTCGACGTCGCCGTCGATCAGGGCGGATGTATCGAGACGACGCGGCCAACCACACACAGCAATCCGACCTTCTACGTCGATGATGTGCTTCATTACTGTGTCGCCAATATGCCCGGTGCAGTCCCGCGCACCTCGACCTTTGCCCTGACCAATGCGACTCTGCCCTTTGCCATCAGGCTGGCTAACCGCAAGTTCAACGAGGCAATTGCCACCGACCCGCATCTCAAAAACGGAGTCAACACCTATCGCGGTCAGCTTACCTGCCAGGGCGTCGCCGAGTCGCAGGGGCTGCCGTTCCGTTCAATCGACGAACTGATCTGAGAGACCATCGCGCGCAGAGGGTGAGGGGCTCTCCCCCTCTGCGCATTTCCATCACTAATCAAAGACGCTGGCAGAAAATGGCGAAAGGAATCAAAATCATCGAAGTCGAGCAGGATTCGCTGGCAAGCGAGCTCGATCTGCAACCGGGTGATCGCATCTGGACGGTCAATGGCCGACGCGTGCGCGACGCGCTCGACTTTAAATTCCTGACATCGGGCGAGGAGGAACTGGCGCTCGAGGTGGTCAAGGCGGATGGCGAAGAGTGGCAGATCGAGGTTGAAAAAGATGAATCCGAGCCGTGGGGCATCGACTTCGAACCAATGTCACCGCGCCAGTGCGGCAATGACTGCGTCTTCTGCTTCATCCAGCAGAACCCTGAGGGCTCGCGGGCGAGCCTCTGGGTGCGCGATGAAGACGTGCGCTTTTCGTTCATGTACGGCAACTACTCGACGCTGACGACGCTGACGCGTGCCGAGACGGAACGAGTCATCGAACAGCGGCTGAGTCCGCAGTATGTCTCGGTTCACGCCACCGACCCCGACCTGCGCCGCTACCTGCTCGGCAACGATCGACCCGATGACGTCATCGGCAAGATGCGCCATTTCATCGATCACGGCATCGAGATTCACGCCCAGATTGTTCTCTGTCCGACGCTCAACGATGGCGCTCAACTTGTCAAAACGATCGAGGACCTCGCGGCACTCCACCCGGGGGTCGTCTCGACAGCCATCGTCCCGCTGAGCATCACCGAGCGTCACAAGTATCGCCACCGCCTCACTCCGGTGACCAACGATTACTGCGGCTCGATCATCGACCTCGTCACACCAATCCAGAAGCGGTTGCGACGGCAGCTCGGAACCTCGTTCGCCTTCCTCGGAGACGAATTCTACCTCCGGGCAGGGCGTCCGATCCCCCCGCAATCCCACTACCGAATCGTCCGTGGTGCCAGCGCCGATGATGACTCCTACCCGCAAATCGAGGATGGCGTCGGGATGGTCAGGCAGTTCTTCCAGGCCCACGCACGGCGCATGACGCAACTCGCACGCATGCGCCGCGCCGGCAAATTCACACCGGAGCAGGCCAACCGGATTCACGGCACCCTTGCCACCGGTCACATCTTCTACCCGATGCTCCGCGAAGCCGTGCTCGACATCAACCAGACATTCGGAACGCGGCTTCACGTTGTCGCTGTCGATAACACCTTCTTCGGACCGGAGATCACCGTTGCCGGCCTCCTTGCCGGCATCGACTTCCTCAATGCCCGCGAAAGCTACCGCGGTGACTTCCTGATGGTGCCGCCTCACAGTTATCGCGAGCATGACCGGCGATTCCTTGACGGCATGACGCTGGGTGACCTCGCGGCCGAACTCGTTCTGCCCATCAGGCGCACCTGGCAGGAGGTTCTCGGTCTCCCGGAAACGAGCAGCGGACGCGCGCCGATTCTCTCTCACGACTACGGTTCAGTCACCTCAATTCAGGTCTGACCCTTGACTCTTTGGCCTGATAACCGCATGCGCGAAATGCCCGACATCAATGATCTCGAAGGAATCGAACAGGATCTGCTTCCACGCTTTGAAGCGCGGGAAGCAATCCTTGGTCGCCTTTATCCACAATCCCCCGGGGTCATCGACATCGATCGCTTCCTGCAATCGGCAGTCGAGGAGGCAGGCCGCCGACTGCACGTCGATCGCTGCACCATCATCACGCCGACAGCAGACGGGGGGTACAATGTCAGCCACGAATACCTTAGCGACGAATCACTCCATCCCGGGCTCGGGCTCCACATCCCTGCCAAACTGGTTCCTCTCGAAACGATAAGGAAGCACCTGCCGCAGGTGCGCCACTACGCGATCGATGACAGCCGCTCGGCCAGCATCCCCCTCTGGGTGCGAACGATGCTGCAACTCATCGGCACCCGGGCGGTACTCGTCGCCCCGTTCGTCCTGCGCGGCCGGCTGCTCGGAGTCATGGGGCTCCACTACTGCCATCAGCCGCATCAATGGACCGGCCCGGAACTGCAACTGGTCGAGTGGCTCGCCGGCCAGGTCTCGCTCGGTCTGCAATTCACCCAGCTTTACCAGGAGAAAGAGAAAGAGGTCGAGATCGCCCGCCTCATGCTCGAAATCTCCAATGACATTTCGACTCGCAGCGATTTCGGCGAAATCACCGATTTTGTCATCGATCGGGCCCTCGATCTTCTCAGGGCCGATTATGGTGGAATTGCCATCCTCGACGGCCAGGGCGAGACGCTGCACTTCGATGAGCTGCGCGCACGTCGCGGCTTCGACCTGCGCAAATCGATCGAGAGCCGGTACCGCGAAGCCCGCACCCTCCGATTACCGGAACACCGTGCCATCAGCGAGCTGATCGAGGAAAAGCAGGCTCTCCGGCTGGAGGACTCACGCCAGTCCCCCATCGCCCGCTACCTCTTCTCTCGCGTCATCAGAGGCAAATCGGCGCTGATTGCCCCGATCACTGTCAAGGATAAGGTGCTCGGAATTATCGCCATCGTCTGGTTCGGTGAATCGATACGCCTCGGTGATCACGATGTGCTCATTCTCGAAGGCATCGCCCGACAAATCGGTGTCGCCCTCGAAAAGGATCGGCTGGCGACCGAGGTCATCCGCCTCAAGCGGCAGCTCAATGATGCCCGCGCCGGCGAGCGCATCATCGGGTCCTCTTCGAGGCTTCGACGCGCTATCGATATGGCTCTCTCCGTCGCTGACAGCAACACCACCGTCCTCATCCAGGGCGAATCGGGCACCGGCAAGGAGCTGATCGCCAGCCTCATTCAGTTCAATTCACGGCGCGCCTCACGCCCGTTCATCAAGATCAATTGTGGCGCGATCCCCGAGTCACTGCTCGAAACCGAACTCTTCGGCCACGAACGTGGCGCTTTCACCGATGCCAGATCGCGCCGCATCGGACGATTCGAAGAGGCCAGCGGCGGCACTCTCTTCCTCGACGAAATCGGCGAAATGAGCCTTGCCGCTCAGGTCAGCCTTCTCCGCGTCCTTCAGGATGGCGAGTTTACCCGCGTCGGTGGCAGCGAAATTATCAAGACCGATGTCCGCGTCCTCGCCGCCACCAACAAGGATCTCGAAACCGAGATCCAGGAAGGTCGATTCCGTCGCGATCTCTTCTATCGACTCAATGTCTATCCTCTCATCCTTCCACCTCTGCGCGAACGGCCGGAGGATATCGATCAGCTCACTGCTTACTTTATCGAGCGCTTTCAGCAGAAGAGCGGTCGCCGCGTCTCCGGCATCAGCGATCGCGCTCTGCAACTTCTCAAAATCTACTCCTGGCCCGGCAATGTTCGCGAACTCGAAAACTGTCTCGAACGGGCAGTCATCGTCGCCGCCGGCAGAGCCATCGTCGAAGCCGACCTCCCGGAGGCTGTCCGCGCTCAGGCATCACCCGGCCAGACCGGCCGGATTGAAATCCCTCTCCCAATGAAGATCGACGAGATCGAGAGGATTGTCATCAACCAGACACTCATCCACACGCAAGGCGACAAGGCCAAGGCCGCGCGCCTGCTCGGTATCGGACGCAAAACACTCTACCGCAAACTTGAAGAGTATCGCCGCGATCATGATTAGGCGACCACCGACGCAACTATCCTGCAAGTTCCTGCGGGACTCCCCGTTCTCAAGCCGTTCTGAAGGGCCATTATTACGGTCCCTGCTGGTGGCAACTATGTGAGAAGCCCGATTTGAGAAGCCTGTAATGGCGGCTACTTGTTTTTTGATTATCCGGCGTTTAAGATTCCGGGTGTGAGGTGAGCAGCGAATGAAAATTTGTCCGACATGTCAGCAGACTTTTCCCAACGGCTTCCAGTATTGCCCCAACGATACCGAGCTGCTGTTGACGGAACAGGACTTTCAGCGAATGGCGGCAGCCCTTGCCATCGGCTCGTCACCTGCCGCCGACCAGCTTGCCGGTGCCGATACGGCCCCGCTCCCGATGCCGCTCCCCGCTGAACCTCCCGTGGCGCCCCGGCCACCAATTGCCGAGCGACAGTCCCAGCGCGTTGAGCCAATAGCGCGGCCGGCAGCGGAGACTATCACAGAGGAGCCGGCGCGCGGTGAGACCGGCAGAAGAGATAAACCGATGCCTTATTCACAGGCATCTTCACAACCATTTTATCAGACGTCGGGCGCGAAGCCTCCCGGCAATGCCAGACCCGACAGCGCTCCGCCGGTAGTGAGGCGCACCTCCCCGCCACCCAGGGTCGACAACCAGAATTACGACACTGCTGAACTCAACTTTGCCCTCCCGGAGCCCGGCTCACTCATCTCACGGCTGACTGCCGGTCTGAAATCGATCAATGAAATTCTTGTCAAGGCTCCGCAAGTGCAGACCACTGACAGCGGATTTCAGTTTCTCCTCCCTGAAGAGTCGCTCTCTGTCCGCTTTCGTCGCGAAGTCGGTGCCGCCCTCGATGAGTTTAAACGCGATCCGCGAAAGTTCATTCGTGACTTCCTCCGTGGTGAGGGTGCCAATCTGCAACGCCGCAATATGCTGCTCGTCGGCTCCGAGCTGGCGATTGTTGGCTTTTTCAGTGTCTACTTCATTCTCGAAGCGTTGACCACCGCCGCCAGAAACAGCGGATGGCTGACAAAATCACTCTTCTACGCATTCATCCTGTATCTTGTCGGCTGTTTCGTCGTCCGCGTCAACATCCTGCTGAAGATCGTTCAGCGGGCGACCTCCAATCTGGCACCGCCCAAAATCGCTCTTGAGGTCGCCAACTGGGGCCCTTTGGCCATCATTCTGCTGCTCTCGATTCTTCTCTCCAATTACGGTTTCTACTGTAAAATTCTGCCCACGAAATGTGTGCTCGAAGAGGAAGAGGCGGAACAGCTCTCGCTGCTCACTCCGCTGACCGATGTGCCGACTGACCTCAATGTCAAGCTTGAGAAATCGGCAGCGGCCAGGGAGAAAAAGGTCGGCGGCAGCCTCAACAAACCCAAAGCGGCGTCTGGCGGCGGCGGCGGTGGCCGCAATCAGCCTCTCCCGCCCAGCAAGGGCGTTCCTCCGCAAATGGCGCTGACGCCACAGATCGTCATGCCCAACCCGGAGCCCCCGAAGATCAAGGATCCGTCGCTCGCCGTCATGCCAACCATCTACGGTGATCCGCGCGCACTCCCGCCAATGAAGGGACCTCTCGGTGACCCGACCGGTGTCCCTGCTCCCCCGTCAAGCGGCCCGGGCAGCGGCGCCGGCATCGGCCGCGGCACCGGCACCGGTGTCGGAACCGGTGATGGTGGCGGTGCCGGTGCTGGTCGCGGAGGCAATGTCGGAGGTGATGATTTCGGTCTCGGTGGCGGCCGCAGCGTGGAACCGATGACCGCCAGTCTCAGGCCAACCATTCTCTACAAAGAGAAGGCCAGGTACACCGAAGAGGCACGCCAGAACAAGATTCAGGGTACCGTCGCCCTCAACGTGGTCTTCACGGCTGATGGTCGCATCACCAATATCCGCGTCGTCCGTGGCCTTCCCTACGGACTCACCGAGAGGGCAATCGAGGCGGCCCAGAGGATTCGCTTCCAACCTGCGGTCAAGGCTGGCGTCCCCGTCAGCGTCCGCGGCACGATCGAGTTCACCTTTAATCTCTACTGATCGATCGCCTCGCTGACCCTTTGCCATCGGTTGACGAGAGGCAGGTAGATTAGTATGATTATCGCTTCGACCGGAGCGCTATTGACGCGCACAGTCGAGTGGGCCGTTAGCTCAGTCGGTAGAGCAACTGGCTT
>CAIKMY010000314.1 GCA_903828635.1 uncultured Acidobacteriota bacterium | reverse complement strand
CCAGTCGAGCCGGGTCGGACGCTCGCCAACCAGATGCAGAAAGAGTGCTTCGAGCGTCTGAAATCGCTGTCCGTCGCTCTCCAGCAGGCCGCCAGTCTGCAGTTCATCGATCAGCCCCTGCCAGACCAGACGACCACCTTTGATAATCGCCACCTCATCACACAACCGCTCGACTGTCTCAAGGACATGCGTCGTCATAAAGACCGTCCGCCCGCCGGTGACAAAGCGGCGCAGCCAGTCCTTGAGCATGGCCACCCCTGCCGGGTCGATGCTCTCAAACGGCTCATCGAGAAAGAGGATCTCCGGACGATGAATGATCGCCGCAGCAAAAGCGACCTTCTTCCTCATCCCGGTGCTGAAGTCGGCCAGCCGGCGGCGCCCGGCTGACCCCAGATCGAGAACCATCAGCAACTCCTCGACGCGCTGGCGGATGACCTCTTCCTCCAGACCATACATCCTGCCGGTGAAGGCGAGGAACTCATGCGCATAAAGTTGATCAAAGAGGCCGAGCCCCTCGGGCATGACCCCAATGCGCCGCTTCAACTCGACCGAATCGCTGTTGAACGCCTGGCCCAGAATCTCCACCCGCCCTTCGGTCGGATCGAGCAACCCCGTCAGACAACCGATCGTCGTGCTTTTTCCCGCACCATTAGGCCCGAGAAAGCCGAAGAGTCGCCCGCCGGCCACTCGCAACGTCAGCTGATCGACGGCGGTGAAATCGCCATATCTCCGCGTCAGCCGGTCGAGACTGATGGCCACCTCCCCGCCATCCTCAATGCCGCTCTGCGATTCTCGTCGAGGTTCACTCATCCGGCTTTAACTCCAAAGGCCACTTAACGTACGCCGGCGAGAGTCCGCAGCAGATGCTCTCGCTGCAACCTGAGCGCCGGGTCGGAAAAGAAAAAAGAGATCACGTAAACCGCGCCACCAGGAATCGCCGTCAGCAGCGGAATCCACCAGAATCGGAGCAGCACCTCGTGGCCAAACCGGTCAACGATTGCCAGCCCGGCATAAAATGGCAGCAACACTCCGGCAATGACGATGATGTTGGCCCCCAGCGAGAGACGATTGTTCCAGATTGAATCGAAATCGGCCCGCTTCGGAGCAAGAATCGAGACCCAGATCCCGATCCCGCTGAAGAGCAGCGTGCCGGTCAGCGCCACCCCGATCAGCAGCGCCATCTCTCGCCAGTTTCGCGCCCGTTCCTGGAAAAGAATCAGCCAGAAGATAAAGGAGATCAGCAGCACCACGAGGCGCAGCAGCAGTGAGGCAATGCTCCCGGCTCGCAGCGCATCCCCCATTGGCGCCGGCAACAAGGCATGACGACTGATGCCCGCACCATCGAAGCCAAACAGGTTGAGCATCATCGCCGCCCCGGTCGCACAGCTCAGCACATAAAAGATCAGCGCCGAGGTGATAATGAATCCTCCCGGTCTTCCGGAACTGTCGAGGAAACGAATCGCCACCACCAGCAGCGGCGACGTCACCAGGCTGTAACGTATCAGATTGCAGCGCAGATGATAACGCAACGACTTGTCAATCAGCGGAGCATAGCGCCTCCCGAAGATTCGTGCAATCTGCCAGATCGCATCCTCAAAGGCGGCCTGCGGCTGCAAGGTGAGTGCCGCTGCGTGCTGATCGTCCAGGTTGCCGGCCGCTTCAGGCAGCCGCTCAATCGATCGTAGCGTGATTACCAGCCCCGCCAGCCAGACCAACAGCAGAAGCAGCCTGACCGCTGATGATACCTGATCCCCGGCCATCATCGATCCCGCCGCGAGGCCCGGTGGCGTCCAGCGCAGCACCCCGTCCACCAGCCTCCACAGCGAGCGTTGAACATCCGGGGCCAGCGAGGCAATTGCCACCTGACCGATCGAGAAACAGAGGATCATCGCACCACCGAAGATTGCCGTTCCCAGCCGTGTCCGCATCGCCCGCCCGATCATTGTCAGCAGGATACCTGTCATCAGATAGGCCGTCGGAATGAAGAGCAACACCGCGGCAATCCCCCACCCGGGGCTCCCTGCCCCCAACCAGAGAAGCCCCCCGACCAGGCCAAGAGACGAGGCCATCAGCGCCAGCCATACCGGATCGAGCAGCCCGATCCAGTGGCGAATGGCAAATCTTTGCGATGCCGGCAACGGATAGCGCCTCAGCGACGCCTCGGCAAAGACGGCCCTCGCCCCGAATCCGAAAAGCAGACTCAACCCGACACCGTTGACGCATAACCCCGTCAGCACCCAGCGCGCGATCGACTCGCCTCTGCCCAGTCTGACCGCCCCCACCGCCATGCCCATCCCGCCAAGCGCGAGAAAGAGCGCGGCCATCGCTCCCAGCAGGTAGAGCGCAAAGAGTACCGCGACCCGCCCCTGCCCTGACCTCGCCTGCGCAAAGATCAGACGGTAGCGGAGACCGACCAGCGCCCGCACCTGCCGAAACGAACCGGAGAGGAAAAATCGACGCATCCCCGTCACTCACTTTCGATCGAGCAGGTCAAGGTCGGCCCGCTTCAGGCTGAAGCCGTCGAGATCGCCGAGCACAGTCACTGAGATCTCCTGCGGATCGAAGATCTCTGACGCCATGTGGCTGATGTCACTCGCCGTCACCGCCTCAACCGCAGCGAGAATCTCCTCCGGCGTGAAGAAGCGGCCAAAGGTCATCTCCTGCTGCGCCAGCGAACTCATCCGTGACGACGACGATTCAAGGTTGAGTATCAGTGATGCCTTCAATTGCTCCTTGTTGCGACGCAGCTCCGATTCGCTTACCGGCTCGAAACGCAACCGGCGCACCTCATTAAGTATGGCCTCGATCGTCTCCTCCATCCTCTCCGGCGAGGTCGCCGCATAGATGTTGAGGTTGCCACAGTCCTTGAAAGGATTGATCGCCGAGTAGACCGTGTAGACCAGCCCGCGATCCTCTCGCACCGACTGAAAGAGGCGTGAACTCATCCCCCCACCCAGAATGACGCTCAGGAGGTTGCAGACATACCGGTCATCACTCACCGCTGACGAACACGGCATCCCGATTACCAGATGTGACTGCTCCAGCTCCTCCCGATCGCGCAGAACAATCGAGGCCGCTGCCGCCGGCGCCGGCAGGCATTCCGGCACCGTGCCCGGCGCAAGGTTGCCGAAGTGTCGGCGTGCCAGTGCCACCAGATCTCCATGCTCCAGATTCCCTGCCCCGGCAATCACCAGGTTGCCCGGCGAAAAGATCTCTTCGTAATACGGTCTGACCAGATCGGGCGTGAACGAGGCCAGCGAATCCCGCGTCCCGATGATCGGCCTCCCCAGCGGATGTTCCGGATAGATCTGCTCCGAAAAGATGTCAAAAATAATGTCGTCCGGCGTATCCTCAACCATCTTTAACTCTTCGAGGATCACCGCACGCTCCTTCTCAAGCTCTCCGCGGTCAAACTCCGGCGCCGTCACCAGATCGGCAATCAGATCGAACGATCTCTCAAAATGGTAGTCGAGCACCTTGTCATGAAACCCGACAATCTCCCGCCCGGTGAAGGCGTCGAGATTCCCCCCAAGCAGATCCGCCTCCTCCGCAATCTCCGCTGCTGTCCGCTTTCCTGTCCCCTTGAAGAGCGCATGCTCGATAAAATGCGTCAATCCATGCCGCGCCACCGTCTCCTGCCGCGACCCCGTCTTCAAAAAGACCCCGAAACTGACCGAGCGCACCGCAGCCATTCGCTCGGAAACGACTACCAGCCCATTATCCAATATTGTCTTTTGTGCTTTCTCGATGTCCGGTGCCAGTCCGTCGTCATCATTTCTCATTTGTATTATTCCTCAATTCCCGTTCAACATCCGTGCCCGATCACCCTCAGCAATCGATCCCCGGCGTTACCCCCACCCTGTCAACACAGATCTGTCATCATATTCCAACCTCTTCACCTGCTTCAAACACAAGAGATGCCACCGATCAGATGTCTCATCCTCCCCCCGTGTCCACACGAATGTCGCCTCTTGTGGACAGTTGTCGTCCCGACTTGTCCACTATTCGGGACAGCCGTCTCCCGTTAGTTGACAAGCACGTGGGCAACCATCACGAACACCAAAGAGATAGCAACACTATCTCCTGCTATTGCAACACTTAGAGAAAATTTGCACACACCGGCAATCTGTGGCACACCCGTTGCAGTGTCTATGTGCGTGACGGACGCGGCGCTGAAAGCGACGCCGGAATCAGAAAAGATTCCCACAAGGTTAGAAATGATCGTCACGAGATCTTTGAGATGCAAACGGGTTTCCACAAAGAAGAATCGGTAGCCGGCAGCACGGAATAATAATTCAGCGAGCCCTCACAGCCGCGAATATTCTGGTTGCGCCGACCGATTCTCTGGTTTCGCGGAGCACTGCTCCCAACGGTAATGTAGTCGCCGGCTGGCTTTGAAGACGGGGGTCGGATCCTTCCGGTGATTACAGCTTCGATTCGCGGGTTACTTCGTGCAGATAAACGGGGCACGCTGCACGGGGTAACCCGCGAATCGACAATCTTCTGCTGATGAAACCACAGAAGTGAAACCTTTGAGATTATTTTCGATTTTACGAGCGTGTAGCGTCTGGCCAGGCAATAACGGGGGTTAGCAATGGCGAGCCGCTACATCTGAAGACCCGCACAATCGACCCCGATAAAACGGGGCACGTCGGGATCGATTGTGCGGGTCGCTACTCAGAACTCAGCTTCAGAATGTTGAACCTCCACAGATATTTGCAGAAGACATTTGCAGAGGACATTTGCAGATGCTGGCGACATATCCGCAGAGGATCTTTGGAATTATCGGCGGTTGACAACCGCCGCACGAGATTGTAATCGGCGGCCGGATAAAGACACGGGGGTCGGATTTTGGTCAATGATTACAACAATCGATTCGCAGGTTACGTCATTCGGAAAAACGGGGCACATCGGGTGTCGTAACCTGCGGATCGTACCTTAACAGTTTTGATACAGGAAAGATTTGCGAGACATCGGGTTAAGGAGCAACGCTCCTGACGACAGTGTAATTACCATCCCGGCCAGAAGACGGGGGTCGGATCGGGCTGGTAATTACATCTCCGAATCGCGAGTCGGCTTATGCTGTAAACGGGGCACACTGCATAAGCCGGTTCGCGATTCGTCTTTTAATGCAGCTTTTCATCACGAATTCGCGACCTTACCCTTTCACGCTCGCCGCCTCATACCACGATCACTGGAGAGATATCAGCGACTGACAATCGCCGGGCATTCCTGATTCTGACGATTCGGGTCCTCACCCCGGCAAACCAAGGCTGTTGGCTGCACGTCGGCCGGCAGCCTTTTGCCGTTATCGGGACGTGATGATTGTTCCCCCACCGCAGCCGGTCTGCTATACTCACCATCAGACAAAGACAGATAGAAAGAGAAGGCAGCGCTGCATGGCAAAGTTTCTGCACATTGCGGATATCCATCTCGGCATCCGGCGGTATCGGTCGGAGGAGAGAACCCGTGATTTTTACCATGCGTGGCAGGACGTAATCGACAAGCACGCGATTAAAGAGAGGGTCGATTTCGTGCTGATCGCCGGGGATTTTTTCGATGCGCGCCGGGTGGAGCCGCAGGCGATGAATCACGCAATCGCCGGGCTCAAGCTGCTGCGGGAGGCCGGCATTCCGGTAGTAGCGATCGAGGGGAATCATGACTGCCACGAGGCCGACACCCGCTTCAGCTGGCTGCGAAGCCTCTCGCAATGGGACTTTCTGCATCTGCTTGAACCGGTTTACGAGGACGGGCAGGTAAAAATGCACCCGTGGGACGAGAAGAAGCGGAAGGGCTCATTCATCGACATCGCGGGGGTCAGAATCTTCGGCTCGATCTGGTATGGTTCAACGGTGAGTGAATCACTCGGAAGACTGATCGAAGCCATGCGTGAGCATCGCAGCGAGAGTCTCTACCCGGTGATGATGCTTCACACCGATGTCGAGGGGCAACTGAATCGGCCGATTCCGGCCCTCTCAGTGGGCCAGCTTGCCGAATTGAGGAGCCACATCAGGTATCTGGCACTCGGGCACACGCACAAGAACTTCGAGATCGACGACTGGGTCTACAACCCCGGATCGCTCGAAGCCTGCAATGTTGACGAATACTTCAATCGGCGCGGTGCCTACCTCGTGGAGATTCGCGATGGCCGGCATCACGTCGAACTGAGGCGCGATTATCGCCAGCGCAAGATCGAGCGCTACAGTTTCGATGTCACCGGACAGCCATCACCAGAGGTGTTGTTCGAGTCGCTGATGCAGCAGATGCGGCGTGACACCGGGATCGAACACGGCAAAAGTGGCGCGGCCGGAGAGACCGGGGAAGCGGCGGCAGATCGGTCATTGGACTCAGCGCCAGTGATCGAGCTGACCCTGCGTGGTCAGTTGGAATTCAGGACGGCCAGCCTCGAACTCAACCGCTATCGTGAGGAGATCTGGCGCGAGTTCGAGCCATTGCTGGCAATAGTTCGCAACCAGACACTGCCAACGGAGTATGCAGTGGCGCTTGGGCTTCGCGATGAGGTGAGCCGTGCGGAAAGAGAGCGACGAGTGATCGAGGATCTGCTCTCGCGTGAGGCGCGATATCGGGACCATGCCGCGGCGTTGGCCGCCATGATCCTTGAGGTGAGACATCTGGCGCTGAACGACGAATCCCCCGAACAGATTCTGGAAACGATCGCCCGGCGTGAAAAGTTGATTGAGCAGCCTGCCGGCTAAGGGTCGGCAATATACGGGGGAGACTGACAGATGAGCACACTCTTGATCGTTTTCGGTATCCTGCTGCTGATGCAGTGCCTGCTGTCACTGGCGGCGACGTTGCGACTGGCCCGCTTTGCGCTGCGTGCCCCGACAGGCAGGCAGCGATCCTATCAGCCAAAGGCGGTGGTGCTGGTTCCCTGTAAGGGGCTTGACCATGAGTTCGAAGAGAACCTGCGGCCGCTGTTCAATCAGGACTATCGCGAATACGAGATCATCTTCATCACGGAGAGCGAGACGGATGTCGCGCACGCCGTACTTTCACGGATGATCAGACAGAGCAAGCGAGCCTGCTGGCTGCTGGTAGCTGGTGAAGCCGACAATCGCGGCCAGAAGATTCACAACCTGAGCGCGGGAGTCGAGATGATCAGGTCGATCGATCGCCGCTCCGAGGTACTGGTCTTCGCGGATGCCGATGCCCGGCCCGGCCCGCAATGGCTGGCAGAGATGGTTGCCCCGCTCGGGGACAAAAGGATCGGAGCGACTACCGGGTTTCGATGGTTTGTCCCACCGCAAAAAACGACGGGGCATTCATCGACGCTGCCGGCGATGTTGCTTGCCGTCTGGAATGCCAGCGCGCTGACGCTTCTCGGTGAGAAATCCCGGTTTGCCTGGGGCGGCTCGATGGCGATCCGGCGCGAAAACTTTGAGAGGCTCAGCATTCTGCGCCGATGGCAGGGAGCCATCAGTGACGACTATGTGCTCAGTGCCGCCGTCCACGAAGCCGGCCAGCGCATCCGGTTTGTTCCACCAGCACTTGTCGCCTCTCCACTGCACCTTTCCTGGAGCGAGCTGCTCGAATTTACCACGCGTCAGATACGCATCACCCGCATCTACTCCCCCGGCGTCTGGAAGGCGGGTCTGGCAACTCACCTCTTCTTCAATCTGACATTCTGGGGAATGCTTGCCCGGATTGGATGGATCTGGCAATCGGGGGGCAATGTCCGGCATCTCTCGATGCTCTGGGCAGCAATCTACCTGCTGGGTGCCGCCAGCGGCTGGATCAGAGCAATGGTGGCAACGGATCTTCTCAACGGAGAAGCAGGCTACAAATGGGGATTTGCCGCCCAGACACTGCTCAATCCGCTGACATCGCTTCTCTACCTCGGCAATTTTCTCGCCTCACTGCGGTCACGCCGGATCACCTGGCGCGGCATCGATTATGAAATGATCTCTCCCGCCGAGACGATCATCCATCATCGGGCGTCCGCGCGGACCTCTCACGATCCGGGCTCATCAACTGCCCGGCAATCAAGGTCCGGAGTCAGATCCAGCCACTATAAGATTTAGCGACAAGATTCAACCAGCTTCGGGTTTTGGGCAAACCGCCCGGGATTCGGTGGCAGGCACGGCGTTGACTGTACAGGAGAAAGGATCGGCCGACAGATCCGCTCAGTCAATACCGTGCCTTTTTTCGATAGTCCATTGTCGATATGGCGTATTCCATAATACTATGGTGTCATGGGATGTGAAGCTGCTACAACAAGCTGCTACAACAAGCTGCTATAAAAAGCTGCTATAAAAAGCTGCTATAAAAAGCTGCTGTAAAAAGCTGCTGTAAAAAGCTGCTGTAAAAAGCTGCTGTAAAAAGCTGCTAATGACAAGCTTTCCGGATCGGGAGACTGATCAAGGAGACAGACGAAGACCATGACAAAGATCATGAACAGAGCGACTGGCAGAGCTGCAAGGATGCTGATCGCCGGCTGGCTGGTGGGCGCAATCGGAATGGCTGAGGGTGCAAGGACAGTTAGCGGCGCGCTGACAGGCGTCGTCGAAGCGTCTCCAGCGCTGGCAACGATCACGGGAACGGTAAGAGACGACGCCGGCAAGCCGCTGAGCGGCGCGATCGTCGCGCTGCTTGAGCCCAATCCGCGAGGGCGCGAGCTGCAGAGCGTGCGGACTGACACTCTGGGTAAGTTCTCGGCGGCAGTGGTTCCCGGTCTTTACGGACTGCGCGCGACAGCGGAGGGATTCTCCTCGATGTTGACGCGGGTCAACCTCGACCGCTCAGGGCGGGTGAGCTACAACTTTGCCCTGAAGCGAACCGGGACTCTGGTGCAGAAGCGTGGGGACAGTGAGGACTACCGTTGGATTGCGCGCAGTGCACCCCGCCAGATCCTCAACTTTGACGAGAGAGGGGGCAAGGCCTCCGCGAGTGAAGCACGGGACAGCCTGACTGCCCGGAAATCGACATTTCATGGTCTGGCGCAGTTACTGGCGACACAATCGAGCTTCGCGGGTGGGGGTTATGGTGCTGGTGCGCCAGGCTTCTTCGGTCTCAACTTTGCGGTGGCCGGCTCACTCGATGGCAATGTCGAGGTGGCCCTGATCGGGCAGCGCGGAATCGGCCGGATGGCACCACAGCGGCTGAGCGCGATTGCCACGATGAAAACGAGCGACCGCCACGAGATCACAGCCAGCATTGGTTATGGGCAGGTAGCGATTGGCCGGCCGGGGTTGACGCCCGACAGGTCACGCGGCATCGCGAACCTTGCGTCACTCGATCAGGTCTCGGTGGCTGCGCTCGGATCATGGCAGGTCTCCCGGCCATTGCTGGTGATTTATGGCCTCGACTATTCAAGGTTTGTTGGTTCGGCATCGGGAAACCGGGAGAGTCTGCTGCCAAGAATGGCCATTCAGTACGGACCCGGCGGAGGCTGGAGCCTGAATCTGGCGACGACTCCGGGACGAAACCTCCATCGCCAGTCGGTCGACGAGTTCAAAACGGAGAATATCCGGACATCGCTCGAAGTGGCGACGCCGGAAGTGGCCTTTGCTGACCGGCCAATCCTCGACCGGAGTCGGCGATACGAGATGGGAATCGAGAAGAGCTTCAACGGTGGGCAGAGCGGGATCGAGGCATCGGGCTTCTACGATCTGATCTCCGGACATGGAGTCGGGATCATGGCTCTTCCGCTGGAGGCCTCACCGGCGACTCAGGAGGCATTGCAGCGACTCGCCTATCGCACGGCGGCAATGAATGGCGCAGCGCGCGGCGGTCGGCTGATGTTCAGGAGCCAGCTCGGTGAGCGGCTGACAGCCGCAATCGGTTACAGTGCCGGGAGCGGTTCACAATTTCGCAGCGGCACGGTCAACACCCTGACTCCGGGACGCATGTTCCACAACGGATTCTTTCAGGTAGCCGCGGCCAGGCTCGATCTTGACCTGAGTGACCGCACCGGCACAAGGATTTCAACGGTCATCAGGCTCTCGCCATCGGCGGTGGTCTTCGCCATCGACCCGTTTGCCGGGCGGATGAGCGTCTACGATCCGAATATCAACATTTACATCACTCAGGATCTGCCAAATCTCGGCCTGCCGGTAGAGTGGCAGGCAATCGTCGATGTCCGCAATCTGCTCAACCAGGCAACGGCGGTCGAGGATGGTGCCACCTCTTTGCTGGCAACACGGACGAGCCGGACGATTCGTGGCGGAGTGGCATTCCGCTGGTAGCGGTGAACCGCTGCGGGAATTTATGACAAAGGAGACCGGTCTCAGGACGTGACCCCCCAACGCCGAACAAACAAAGTGACGACGCGGACGATGCTGCTCCTCTTCGTGGGACTGGTGGCGCTTGTCAGCGGAGCCTTTAACCTGCGCGATCGGCTCAACCAGAAACCGGTACCGACCGATGGCGTCATCTGGGAAGACGTACCGGGAATGGGGGTTCGTGCCTCACGGGTCGAGCCCGGCAGCCCGGCGGCGCAGGCTGACATTCGGCGTGGCGACTATCTCATTGGCATCAGCACTACTGGTCTCGAGCCATTCGAAGTTATCGAGCAGTCACAGCATGTTCAGGTCTATCTCGATCAGACCAAGGATCAATCATTGCAGGGCGATCCGGTAACTTTGGGCTACTGGATCGAGCGGCGCAACGACGCGGGAGACACGGTGATGCGCGAGGGCATCGCCGATCTGGACCACCTGCAGACACGGGAGACCTATCCGTTACGCGGGATCTACCTTGCGCTGATCGGCCTGATCTACCTTGGTATCGGCATCTATTTTCTTCTCAAGCAGGGTCGCGCTCCATTTGTCACCCACTTCTTCACGCTCTGTCTGCTGGCCTTCATTGCCCATTTCTACAGCCCGACCGAGGAGATGCGAACTCACTTCGACAAGGCGATCGATTTTGTTGATGGACTGGCCCTGATTCTTCTCTCTCCGTTGATCATCCATTTCGCGGTAATCTATCCCAGTCGGCCCGAGCGCAATCACAATGGTCATGAGGAAGCAGGAAAAGACGCTCACCAGCAATTGCGTCGGTGGTCAGACAGGTGGTTCGGATGGCTCAGGTTGTTTGGGAGACACTGGCTGATACTGGCCTGTTACGGGCCGGCAGTGTTACTGATACTTGCCGAGGGCATGCTGCGCTTTGCGCCGTTGCGTGGAGCGATGCCAATATCAGCCACCAACCTGCGAGGGGTGTTCAGTCGGGTGGAGATTCTCTTCTTCGCCATTTCGCTGATTGCCGCTTCCCTGCTCTTTGTCCGCACCTTCCGCGAAACGAGATCAATCGTTGTACGACAGCAGCTGAAATGGGTAATCTGGGGGATGAGTGTCGCAGCGATTGCGTTTGCGGTCTTCTACCTGCCGGCATACATTGCGGTGCAGTCAGTCTCCTCAGTCCTCTCTTCAATGGCGCTGGCGCCACTGATTCTGATTCCGGTGACACTGGGCTACTCGATTGTGCGCTATCGGCTGATGGATGTCGATGTGGTAGTGCGGCGCTCCTTCGCCTACATTATCGCGACGCTTTCGGTAGCCGCGCTATTCGGGTCGGTGATGGCCATCAGCTACGAGGTCTTGCGTTCGCTGATTCCGCAAGAGGCAACGCTGCTGATCGCCGCGATCGCGATGTCGGTAATTGCGATGCTCTTTGCTCCGATGAAAAACTGGGTGCAGGAGCGCATCGATCGTGTCTTTTATGGTGAGAAGTACGATTATCGGCTGACCTTGCAGGATTTTGGAAGGACACTCTCCGCGACGACTGAGCTCGATCCGCTGCTCTCGAATCTGATGCGCCGTCTGAAGGAGGTCTTTCCGGTCGAGCGAATAGCAATCTTTATCGAAGATCTGACCAGGCCTTCGGGATTCAAGATTGCGCGAACGGAGGGACTTGAGAGAGCAGATCGGGAGATCCACCTGCCGGCAGGCTTTCGTGTCCGGTTGCGGCAGCAGAGTACCGGATCGGGCATTGTCAGAGTCGACAACATCGGAATTGGAGATGGCTGGAGCGAAGCCGAACTGGACGAGGAAGGTAGCCGGGCCGAGGCGGGCCGGGAAATTTCGGCGCGTGAGTTCAGCTACTACGTGCCATGTGCGGCACGCTCGCGAATAGTCGCGGTAATCGCGCTCGGACGGACGACTGACGGTGCACTGCTCTCCTCGGAGGACACGGCGCTACTGCGAGCGATCTCCGGTTATGTTGCGGTGGCGATTGAGAACGCGCTGCTGTTGGAAGAGCGGGCACAGCGAGCGGAAGAGTTGGCACGACTCAAGGAGTTCAACGAAAACATCATCGAATCGATCAGTGTTGGCGTGCTGGCGATTGATCTTCGGGGGCGGATCACCAACTGGAATGGTGCACTGGAAGAGATCTATGGCCTGAAACGCGAGGGAGCAATCGGCCATCGACTGAGCGAGATCTTTGATGCGGGAATGCTGCGCAACCTCCGCGAGATCACCGGCAACCGGGAATGGCTGGCGGGTGAGCCGGCAAACATCTACAAATTTCGCACCCAATCCCAAAACGGGCGGGATCTGATCCTCAATATTTCACTGGCGCCGCTGCGCAGCAAGAGCGAGGAAATGGAAGGAACGCTGGTAGCAATCGAGGATATCACCGAGCGTGTGCGGCTTGAGGAGCAGTTGCAGCAGAGTGACAAGCTCTCCTCGATCGGCCTGCTGGCGGCCGGAGTGGCGCACGAGGTCAATACTCCACTGACGGGGATTTCTTCCTATTCACAGATGCTGATGCAGCAGATACCGGAATCAGATCCGCGCCATCAGATGCTTGAAAAGATCTATCGTCAGACATCGCGAGCATCATCGATCGTCAACAATCTGCTGAACTTTTCGCGGGTAAGCGACTCGCGCTTCGCCGCAATCGACATCCATCGGGTTCTTGACGATACGGTGCAGTTGCTGGAAGCACAACTGCACAACACTGAAATTGATGTCACTCGGAGCTACGCCGTCAATCTGCCGCTGGCTCCGGGCAATGCGCCAAAGCTGCAACAGGTCTTCATGAATCTGATCCTCAATGCGCGCGACGCCATGCCGCGCGGTGGTCAGTTGGAGATCTCGACCAGCTTCGACGAAGAGACGCTGACGATTCGCTTCCGCGATACCGGGATGGGGATCGCGCCGGAGAACATGGCGCGGATTTACGATCCATTCTTTACGACGAAGCAGATTGGCAAAGGCACCGGGCTCGGTCTGGCCGTCAGCTATGGAATCATTCAGGATCATGGTGGTCAGATTCTGGTCGACAGCCGCCCTGGTGAAGGTACGGTCTTCCAGCTTACACTTCCGCTGGTAACTGCACACCTCCAACTGGCAACTGCCGGAGACTGAGAAGAGCCTTCCAAAGAGCATTCAGTTCAGGACTTAACGGATAAAAGCATGACCTTCTTGCGAGCGGTTGCACTATTGTTGCTGCTGCAGCCGGCTGTAGCAGCAGTGACACTGGAGGCCGGAGTGGCACGGGTGGCGATTACACCTCCGGCAGGGTACGTGATGGGGGGCTACACTGCGCGCGAGGGGCCATCGACGGGCATTCACGATGAGCTGAATGCGACGGTGTTGCTGCTGAAAGCCAACGGGGTGAGAGTCGCGATCGTCAGTTGTGACCTGCGCTCATTTCCATCATTGCGGGTAGTAACCGAGGCACGCGCACGGGGCCTGGCGGATCAGGTGCTGATCGCCTCGACCCATACCCACTCCGGACCGATGACCTGGGAGGATCAGAGATGGCCGTCACCGGGCTCGTCGTGGTTTGCGACGACGGAGGATAAAATTCTGCGGGCGATTGGCGAGGCGGCAGCGTCGCTCTTTCCGGCACGAATTGCGGCAGGTACCGGTGAGATTTATCTTGGGCACAATCGCCGCCTGGTGAGCCGCCGCGGCGGGGTGACAATGCTCTGGCGCAATGCGGAGAAGCGACCGACGGGGCCGCTCGATCCGACGGTTGGAGTGATCAGGGTTGATGACGAAGCGGGAAAGGTGAGGGCGGTTCTCGTCAACTATGCCTGCCACGCAGTGATTCTCGGCCCCGACAATCGTGAGATTTCAGCCGATTATCCGGGGGCAATGGTGCGCGCGATCGAGCGTGAATTTCCCGGTTCACTGGCATTGTTCATCCAGGGTGGCGCCGGAGACATCAACCCCTACCTCGACAAGCAGCCGGTGGCACAAGATGGTTTTGGCGAGGCGGAGAAGATGGGCAAAGCCCTTGCCGGGGAAGCGGTTCGAGTGGCCAGGAGGCTCTCGCCATCGGCGCTCAACGGCAGGATGCTGATGAGTAGTGAGGTGCTGACATTTGCTGATCGGCAGAAGGCTGGAACGAAAGTGCACGCAGGAGTGACAACGCTGCTGATCGACGAGCGGATCGCCATCTGCACCATGCCGGGAGAGCCCTTTGTCGATCACCAGATTGCGCTGCGTGACAAGTCGGAGGTGGCACGAACCTTTCTCTTCGGCTACACCTACAGTGAGGGAGGCGAGTGGGTCGGCTACATTCCAACGATCCGCGCGGCCGTCGAGGGTGGATATGGCGCAGGCAGCAACACCCGAATCGAGATCGGTGCCGGCGAGGCCATGGTCGATCGCGCGATTGCCAGCCTCTATCGACTTGCCGGTAAGTTGAAGGATACACCCAATCCTTGAGAGAGATCATGAGAAGAACTCCACTGCTGGCAGCAACTCTTGCCATTCTCACCATCCCGGCGGCGGGACAGGTGCTCTTCAAAGCAGGAGTGTCACGAGCCGACATCACACCTCCGCCAGGGGTTGAGATGTGGGGCTATTCGAACCGCTCAGGGCCGGCACGTGAGACGCGCGATCCGCTGCAGGCGCGGGTTCTGGTGATCGATGATGGCAGGCTTGCCGCGGCTATCGTCGCGCTCGACCTTGGGCGCACTTTCGGCAAGGCACAGATCGAGCGAGTGCGTGAGCGCATCAGGCGGGATTTCCACGTCAACGAAGTCATGATGATCGCCTCGCACACCCATTCCGGACCGGCGATCGAGGATGGCTACGACGAAGGGCAACTGCCAGCCTGGGAGGAACGAGCACTCGGGTTGATTGCTGAGGCAATTGGCGAGGCCAGGGTACGTGCTGTTCCGGCACGCATCGGTGTCGGCATGGGACAGGCGATCATCGGCCATAATCGCCGTGTCACCCGACCTGACGGCAGCGTCAGAATGCTCTGGCGCAATGCAACCAGTCAGCAGACGGGGATGATCGATCCAATGGTCGGGGTCATCCGTATCGACCGAATGAATGGCGAGCCACTGGCAATTCTTGTCAATTATGCCTGCCACCCGGTGATCTTCGGGCCTGACCACCTGCGCTACTCGGCAGACTTTCCCGGCATCATGACCGCTCATGTCGAGGGCGATCTTGCCGGCAAACCGATGACCTTCTTCCTTCAGGGAGCCCCGGGGGACATCAATCCACTGCTCGACAAGACACCGCTTGCCGAAAACGCCGACGAGGTCCTCGTCGAAACCGGCGAGACTCTCGGCCGCGAGGTGGTTCGTGTCGCACGCGGTATCCTCACCGAGGTTCCGTCATCACCCGAAATTGGATTCCTCAGCGAGGAGATGCGTTTCAAGAATCGCTGGGATGTCGCTAAAGTGCAGGCGCAACTGCCACTCGCCTTCGGTCCGAAGGTGGCCGCCCGCTATCGACGCTATATCACCGAGTGGATTGAAACACCGGTAACAACTCTGCTCATCAATCGGCAGATTGCGATCGTCGGCCTCCCCGGTGAGCCGTTTGTCGGGCTGCAACTGCTGCTCAAACAGCGGTCTCCCCTGCCGTTAACCTTCATGACCGGCTACACCAACGGCTATTTCGGCTACTTTCCGACGATGCGGGATGCCGTCGCCGGGGGATATGGCGCAGACACCATTGTCACTCGCGTCGAGGTCGGTGCCGGTGAGCGCATGGTTGACCGTGGTATCATTCAGATCTACCGCCTGCTTGGCAGGCTGCAAGAGGAGAAACAATGAAGAGGCTCTCGCTGCCAATCTCACTGGCACTGCTCGTCGCCTGCCTGACCATTACCGCATTGCCAGTCGCGGCACAGGACCGCATCGAGGAATGGCGCGGCCGGACGGTTCTCGTCTTCACACCTCACCCCGATGACGATCTCTTCGGTGCCGGCGGTACTCTGGCCCTCCTCGCCCGCAACGGTAACAAGATCTATATCATCATCTACACCAATGACAACAAGGGGTCTTTCGACCTCGAAATGACCAGTGAGCGGCTGGCACGTATCCGCAAGGCTGAGGAAGAGTCGGCCATGGGGCTGCTCGGCATCCCCAAAGAGAACATTTTCTGGATGGGCTATGACGATGGAGAGCTTGAATATGCTGAACCAAAAGCGCTCTGTGGCCGCGCGGCAAGGTACATTCGTCAGTACCGCCCCGACGTCGTCTTCAGCATCGATCCCGGTGAGTGGTATGATCGATGGCACAAAACTGATCACCGCATGGCCGCCTTCAACACGGCTGACGCCATCCGCGCCGCCGAGTTTCACCTCTACTATCCCGAACACCTGCTGGTCGATGGCCTCAAGCCATGGAAAGTGCCGCTGATGATGTTCTACTACGCCGAGAGCGAGGCCAATTACCATGTCGATATCTCGGAGGTGATCGACCTCAAGGCACAGGCAGTCAGCAGGCACGTCAGCCAGTTTGAACCCTCGATCAACAAGTATCGCCCGGACTGGGACCCGCAGACGCTGCCAAAATTTCTTGAAGGTATCAAGGCGAGAGCCACCAAAAAAGATGGCCGTTATGTCGAGAGCTTTCGGCGGGCAACCGGATTCAATTCAAGATAGGGGGTCCGGGGATAAAGGGCTCGTGGCGGCAGACTTTGGGTCGAGCCTACCTTGCCATCCAGCCACCATCGACAGTCAGCAGTGTACCGTGGACATAATCGCTCGCGGCGGATGAGAGGAAAAGGGCCGCGCCGGCAAGGTCGCCAGGCTCGCCCCACCTGCCGGCGGGGATTCTCTCAAGAATCTGGCGATTGCGCGTCTCATCTTTCTGCAGTGCGGCGGTATTATCGGTCCGCATGTAGCCGGGAGCAATGGCATTGACGTTGATGCCGCGGGAGGCCCACTCATTGGCCATGGCTTTGGTCAGTTGTGCCAGCCCCCCTTTGGCAGCGGCATAGCCGGGAACGGTGATGCCGCCCTGAAACGAGAGGAGTGAGGCGATATTGACAATTTTGCCGCGCCCACGTTCGAGCATATGCCTTCCCGCAAGCTGCGAAAGGCGAAAGATGCTTGAAAGATTGACCTCGATCACCGACTCCCAGTCATCCCACGAATGCTCAGCGGCAGGCGCACGACGAATCATCCCCGCGTTATTGATCAGAATATCGAGCTGTCCCAGTTCGGCAATTGCCTGATCGATCAGGCCTGCCGGCGTCTCACGACTTCGAAGATCACCCGTCAGTGCAAGACCGCGACGACCGAGGGCTGTGACCCGATCAACAGTCGCTTGCGGGCTGCGCGTGTTGCCGTGACAGGCGACATCCGCCCCGGCTTCCGCAAGGGCGACCGCAATCGCCGCTCCAAGACCTGCTGCCGCGCCAGTCACCAGCGCCACCTTTCCATCAATTCGGAATTGATCAAGAATCATCGGTACTCGCTGCCTGCCGGTCAATGGCTGAGTGGAAATGTCTGGCGGAGAATTGAGATCCGGCAAGGCACGGCGCGACCGACTCGGGCACAATGAATCGGCCAGGCCATGCCTTCCGGAAGATCGAGAGCTATTTCTTGCGAATGGCCTTCCACGTACCGGAGAAGCCACCAGCCTCCCACTTGCCACCCATCTCATCGGGACCGGTGCGCTTGCCGGTCAGTGGGATCGGCCCCTGGCCCTGATAGGTTGCTGTCAGATTGACGACATCGGGATCCTTGACCTCGATCTCGACGATGTTGAGATCACCACCACCGGGAACCTCGGTCACCAGCTTGTCGCCATTCTTCCTGATCACCAGGCCAAGCGTGAACTCGCCCTGACCATCGGCGACGATCGTCGTGCTGTATGCACCCTCGATGCCGGCACCAACAGAAGCACTGGCAGTCGAGGCAGCAGCCGGAGCAGCGGCCGGAGCAGCAGCGGCAACACTGGAAGCAGCCGACGCCTTCTGAGTTGCCACCCACTTACCCTTGATGTCGCCAGCCGACCAGTCACCGCTGATCTTGCCGGCATCAAACTGACCGGCAATGACCACTGAAGTGCCACCAGCATCGGAGGTGATCGTCACCTTGTTCTTCTCGTCAACCGTCACGTTCGACACTGCCAGCGGCATCGCCGCATCCTTGATCTCACCCTTCCAGGCAGCCCCGTCACGCTTGAGCACAACGACAAACTTGACCTCACCCAGCTCGCTGCTCGAAGCCGTAACGTCATATGTGCCCTCTACCGGATGCGACTGCGCCTGTCCTGTCAGCGCACTCGTGGCCAAGAGCATTAGTGCCAAGCAGGCCGTTACCGACCAGGTCTTCAATGTTTCTGCGATCTTTATTTCTGCAATCTTTCTTTCTGCGATCTTTACCCTCTTCACCATGTTCCTGCTCCTTGTTGAACTCTCTGTTGAAAATCTCCTGTCTCGCCGCTGTCAACTTGCAACACACTCTGAAAAGCCCAATCAATTATAGCCTTCTGAATCTTGCTGCATTTAACGAAGTCTACATTTGCCAATAACAGAAAACAAGATCGACATCCGAAAAGTCCTCTGGTCTTTTTCATCCGCGCTCTTGACGACGGTGAAGAGTCGATGGACTATTTAGCCTCAACTTTTCGACCACTTTTCGACAATCTTTCTTGCGGGCTGTTTCGAGGGTCTGCGGGCTGTTTCGAGAGTTTAATCGTCGGTCATCGGCATCGCCGTGATCAGACCTGGCGACTCTCAATAAACACTCATCAGGAGATATTACCGCGATGCACGACGAACATCACCTTTATATCGAAGAGATT
>CAIKMY010000313.1 GCA_903828635.1 uncultured Acidobacteriota bacterium | reverse complement strand
GCATCGAGTACGGGCTGATGCAGGCTTTCGCCGAGGGTTTTGACATCATGCGCAATGCCAACTCGGAGAAACTGGCGGAGGGGATGCGCTATGATCTGAACCTTGCCGACATTGCCGAGCTCTGGCGAAGAGGGAGTGTCGTCAGTTCGTGGCTGCTTGATCTGACGGCGATGGCGCTGCTGGAAAATCCGACACTGTCAAATTACAGCGGCTACGTATAGGACTCCGGAGAGGGTCGATGGACAATTCAGGCAGCGATCGAGGAGGCAGTCCCCGCCGAGGTGCTGGCCGCATCGCTCTTCACCAGGTTCCGCTCACGTCAGGAGCACACCTTTGCCGAAAAGATACTCTCGGCGATGAGGCAGAAGTTTGGCGGCCACGTCGAGAAACCATCGGCAGGATGAAGTGTCAGCGGACGGGCTCAGGCTTCCGGCCCGTCTTTCATCAGCAAATAGGCGATCAATCCGGAGCAGACTCCGCAGAGAGCACCCAGAATCAGGGGAAAGAGAAGACCCGGCAGCATGTTGGTTACCAGGCCAAAAAGGGCAATGACAAACCACGCCGTCAGGCCGATGACAACTGAAGCAGCGATCGTGTCGAAGCGGGAGGCGGTTGGCGTCGGCGTTGTTCTGGATTTCCCGGCATTGTCTGATGATTGTGAGTCGAAGACTGGAATGACTTTGGTCTCCAGTTGCATGCGTTGTTTCTCCCGGAGATACCTTAAAGCTGTTTAAAATACTTTAACATACTTCAAAATATCCTGAAGTTGGATGGGGAGTGTCGGGGCGAACACCGGAGGCGGGGCCAGCGATGGGGGCAGATACGTTATAGCCTGAATCGCTCTTTTTTTCCAGCAATTTTGTGTGCTTATCATTCAGGAGAAGAACGATGGTTCAGAGGAGATTTATTTTCCCGGTGATGCTGATCCTGCTGGCAGGATTGGTGGCGATATCGGGTGGGGGAGTCAGACGGCGGGAAAGTCTGGTTTCGGCACAGCCGGCAGTGACGACAGCGATTGTTGGCGGGACGATCATTGATGGAACGGGGGCGGCCCCGCGCAAGGGGGTAGTGCTGATTGGGGGGGAGCGAATCATCGCGGCGGGTGAGGGGGTCACCATTCCGGCGGGGGCGAGGGTGATCAATGCCGAGGGGCGTTTCGTCATGCCGGGGCTCTTTGATCTGCATACTCACCTTCCCTACGCGACGGCAGCGGGCATCAGCGGAGACTGGGCGAAGAATCTCAAAGCCTACCTTTACAGCGGAGTAACCTCGGTTGTCGATTTTGGCACCTACCAGGAGACATTCGAGCCGATGAGGCGTCTGATTCGCGAAGGGGTGGTCATTGCCCCGCGAATCAGTCTGGCGGCGCGATTGACGACGCCTGGAGGACACGGCGCTGAGGGAGGGCGTGGTGATATCTTTTCGCTGGAGGTCTCGACGCCGGACGAGGCAAGGACCACGATCCGTCGGCTGATCCCCTGGCATCCGGATGTCATCAAGGTCTTCACTGATGGATGGCGTTATGGGATGGCGCCGGATATGACGAGCATGAACGAGGAGACGCTGACGGCCCTCGTCGACGAGGCACATCTTCAGGGATGGAAAGTTCTGACGCATACCGTGCGGCTCGAACAGGCAAAGATCGCGGCCCGTTCGGGGGTGGACGTTCTGGTTCATGGTATTGGCAACCTGCCGGTCGATCGTGAGCTGATCGAGCTGCTGAAAGCGAAGGGGACAACCTACGTCTCGACGCTGGCAGTCTACGAGCCACGGACGCGGGCAATCCTCACACCATTGCTGGCGACTCTGCTTGAGCCGGCGGTGCGTGAAAGAATCAGCCCGCCGCTGACCGCACCGGAGACAGCCGATGGTTTGATCCCGTTTCCGCCTGTGGCTTTGAGGGGATCAGACGGAACGCCACGGCAGCAGCGATGGACGACACTGGTGGGGAACCTGGCGCAACTTCACGCCAATGGAGTGAGGCTGGCGGTCGGCACTGATGCCGGGGTCACCGGGACACATCACGGATGGGCGACGATTCGCGAACTTGAACTGATGGTCGGTGCCGGGATGACTCCGCTGGAGGCGCTGACTGCCGCTACCGGTACCGCCGCGAAGGCGCTCAACCTCGCCGGTGAGCGCGGCACGATCGCTGCGGGCAAACTGGCCGACCTGTTGGTGGTTGGTGGTGACCCGACGCGCAATATCAGTGACCTGATGCGGATCGAGCACCTCTTTCTTGGCGGTCGCGAGATCGATCGTCGCAAACTGGAGCGTGAGATAGCAACCAGGGAGATTTCCCGCCTGCCGGTCTCCCCCGCCGTGGCGCCACTCGACGATTTCGAGAGACCTGATGGGCGCAGTTCAATCGATACTCTCTGGACATATTCCTCCGATGCCGGGGTCGATGCCTCGAAGGTGATCTTTGGCAGGATCGAACGCGCAGCCGGCAACCAATGCCTGCACGCTGTCGCCAGACTCTCGGAGAAGGAGCGTCCCTTTATCAGACTCAATCTGCCGCTGAAACGGGGAGCAGTCGAACCGGTCGATGCCCGCCGGTTCAGCGGCATTGAATTTGACCTCCGTGGTGAGGGTGACTACCGGCTGGTTATCCCCTCATACCATATTCGCGGATCGCGACAATATGGGGCATCACTGCGCGGCACGCCAGAGTGGAAGAGTGTGCGCATCCCCTTCTCAAGCCTCACACTGCAAGCAGCGGATGAGAGTGGCGCCGTCTGGAGCGGTGAGGACCTGCTGATGCTCAGCTTCGAGATGGGCGGAAAGAGCCGGGCGCTACGATGGATCGAGCTTGATAATGTAAAATTTTATCAGTAAAAATCTGGTCAGCCAGGTGACTGGCAGAAGGAGGAGATGATGATGAGTGAACAGAATATCTACAGTGAACTCGACGGATACGTTGATGCGGTGAGAACCGGATTCGAGGAGAGACTGGCGGCGCTGGTCGAAGCCCCCAGCGTCAGCAGCGAGCCCGAACGGCAGCCCGACATCATCAGGTGTGGCGAACTGGCGGCAGAGTATCTGCGTGAAGTCGGGGCAGATGCCGAACTGACACCCACTGCGGGCAATCCGGTGGTCTTCGGTTCACTGGTCACCGATCCGAAGAACCCGACGGTAACCATCTACAACCATCTCGATGTCCAGCCCGCCGACCCGAGCGAGTGGCACAAGGCTCCCTTTACTTTCCATCGTGAGGGCGACCGCTATGAGGGACGCGGGACAACCGATGACAAAGGGCCGGCGCTGACGGCGCTCATGGCGGTACGTTACGCGGTCGAGCACGGCATCCCACTCAATTTTAAATTTATCTGGGAACTTGAGGAAGAGATCGGCAGTCCGAACTTTGAGAGCTTCGTCAGGCAGAACCGCGCCCGCCTCGCCACCGACTCCGTCCTGGTCAGCGACACCATCTGGATTTCACGAAAGCAGCCGGCGATTCCCTATGGGCTCCGCGGGCTACAGGCATTCCTCTTCAAGCTGCAGACTCATAATAAAGATGTCCATTCCGGCCTCGTTGGCGGTGCTGCCCGCAATCCGCTCGGTGAACTGGCTGAAGTTATCAGTAAGTGCTATGACGCGAAGACCGGCAAGGTCAAAATCCCCGGCTTCTATGATGATGTCGTCCCGGCGACAAAGAAGGAGATCGCCAGTTTTGTCAATTCCGGTTTCACTACCAAAGGATTCCGGAAGGCGCACGAACTGAAGTCGATCAGGCCCAATCTGACCAGCGAGGCTGATGTCCTCAAGGCATTGATGGCGATGCCAACCTTCGAGGTTCATGGCCTCACTGGAGGTTACAGTGGCCCTGGTGTCAAGACCGTCGTTCCCTACCATGGCGAGTTCAAGATCAGCACCCGCCTCGTACCCAACCAGCGCCCGGCAAAAATTGCCCGCCTGATCCGGGATTTCGTCAAACAGATCAATCCCGATGTGCGTGTGGAGGCAATCCAGGCGCTTGAACCATTCCTTGGCGACTTCTCCGGTCCCTATGCCGATGCCGCAAGTGCCGCCATGAAGTTTGCCTTCGGCAAGGAACCGGCCTTCACGCGCGAGGGCGGGTCAATCGGTGCTGTTGTCACCATGCAGAAATTGCTTAAGGCCCCGATCACCTTCCTCGGCCTCAGTCTGCCGGAACATGGTTACCATGCCAAGAACGAAAACTATGACTGGCAGCAGGCGTCAGGTGGGGTGAAGATGTTCGTCCGCTACTTTGATGAGATTTCGCGACTCTCTGCCGGCCAATAGAGCCGCAGGCAGATCAGGAAGCAGGCTTTGAGATCGAGGCAAGGGTCGCCGTGGCGGCCTTCTGCAGATCATCAGGCGAGAGGATCATCTGCAAACCACGCTGTCCGGCGCTGACGCTGATCCGTGCATGCGTCAGCGCTGCCTCGTCCATCCAGACGGGATAGCGCTTCTTCGAACCGAGCGGCGAGACGCCCCCGCGAATGTAGCCGGTCAGTGACTGGATCTCCTTCACCGCAGCCAGTTCAACCTTTTTGTTGCCCGTGACGGCAGCCAGCTTTTTGAGGTCAAGTTCGGCATTTCCCGGAATGCACGCGAGAAGAATACCGGATTTGTCGCCGCGCACCACCAGAGTCTTGAAGGTTGCTTCCGGCGGCATCCCCACCTTATGGGCAACGGTGATGGCATCGAGTTCCGACTCGTCAACATCATAGGCTCGCAGCTCGTAGCCGATCTTTAACTGGTCCAGCATCCTCGCGGCGATGGTCTTCATCTCTTCTCCGATTGGCAATCATCATTGGCTTTCAAGCGCCGCTTCCCACAATTGATAGTGCTCGGCAATCTGGCGCTCAAGTGACTGGTAGCGCTCGCTGAGCTCCAGCAGACGGTCGCGGTCACGAGCCACCTCCTCGGTTGAGAGCACCTCACCAAGCTGCCGCAACTCCTCTTCAAAGGATTGAATCTGTACCTCGATCTCGGCTGCGCCGGGCCCCTTCTGCTTTTTTCCACTCTTTGACGACCCATTTGCGGACTCGGGACGACGCACTGACCGCTCAGCCGCTTTCCTTGCCGCCAGCTCTGCCGCCTGCTTCTCTGCTGCACTCTGGTGGTGCGACTGGTAAAACTCGCTGTAACCACCGTCAAAGAGCTCAACCCCCTCTTCGCCAAAGAAGAGAATCCGCGTGGCGATGCGGTCAAGAAAATAGCGATCATGCGAAACGGTGACGATCGTACCGGTATACTGGTTGAGCGCCTCCTCCAGCGCCTCGCACGAGGCAATATCGAGATGGTTGGTCGGCTCATCCAGTATCAGCACATTGACCTGCGAATAGATCAGCTTGGCCAATGCAAGTCTTCCCTTCTCGCCACCGGAGAGAGCCGCTACCGGCTTGAAAACATCATCTCCGGTAAAGAGAAAACGACCGAGGAAGCCGCGAAGCTCACCATCTGGAGTTCCCATCGAAGTTACCGTTCGCAACTCCTCGATGACCGTGTGGCGCTCGTCCGCCAGCGTCAGTCGCTGGTCATAATACCCCGGATTGACGCCAGCCCCCCAGTGCATGTCTCCGCCAAGCGGAGGCTGCTCTCCCAGAATTGTCCGTAGCAGGGTCGTCTTCCCCGTTCCATTACCACCAATTACCCCCAGACGCTCTCCGCGCCACAGGGTGAAGCTCAGCCCCGTTGCCAGCCTCCGTGTTGGAAAACCAATCGCCAGATCGTCAAGAACCAGAACCTGATCACCAGTCCGCGCCGTTGGCTTCAGGCGAAAACTGGCTGTATCGAGATTCGAGACACTCTCGATCCGCTCCATCTTCTCCAGCATGATCCGACGTGACTTGGCCTGCTTCGTCTTCTGCCCGGCGATGTTGCGGCGGATGAAATCCTCAGTCTTCGCAATCATCTCCTGCTGCTGCTCGTAGGCCCGCTGCTGCTGCTCCTGCCGTTCCTCCTTCTCCTTCTGATAATCACTGTAATTCCCCCGATAACTCTCAATGCGCCCGAATTCGAGGTCAAGAACGCGCTTAACAGTGTGATCCAGAAAGAAACGGTCGTGCGAAATCACCAGACAGGCCGAACGATAACTTCCCAGAAAGTCCTCCAGCCACTCGACTGCATCAACATCGAGGTGATTGGTCGGCTCGTCAAGCAACAGGATGTCAGGCTCCTGCAGCAGCAAACGCGCCAACCCCAGACGGTTCTTCTCACCTCCGGAAAGATTCTCGGCAACCCGGCCAAAGTCGGCCTTCCCAAACCCAAGCCCCAGCAGCACTGACTCCGCCCGCGACTGGTAGCTGAAACCACCCTCATGCTCGTATGATTGCTGCGCCTCGCTGTACTCTTCCATTACCCGGTCAAGCTCGCTCCCGGTGAGCACCGTCATCTCGTGCTCAAGCTCCCTCATCCGCTCCTCAAACCCTCGTAACCTCTCGAAAACGCCCAGTACTGCTTCCAGAACTGTCGTCGACCCGCGAAAATCGACGTGCTGCGCCAGAACCCCCAGCCGCAGGCCACGCATCCGCTCGATCGTTCCACGATCCGGCATCTCAGCTTCAGTTATCAGACGCAGGATCGTCGTTTTACCTGCACCATTACGACCGACGAGACCGACGTGTTCACCGGGATTGAACTGAAAGTTGACAGCGCGCAGGACTTCCTGCGCGCCGTAGGATTTGAAGACATCAGAGAAGCGAAAGAGCATGCCGATTGGTTATCTGCGCGATGCGGAGCTCACCTTGAAGCCGTGGGTGAAGCCGCGGGTGAAGCCTGGGTAGCGGGCGAGGCCGCAGGGACGGGTCGAAGAACACCAAAGCTGTTGGGGTTATCGAGCAGGCGACCGGCGAGGAGGTTATCGATTCTGGCCTCGTCTCTGGCACGGGCCTGAAGTGCAGCAGTAACGATCTGTTTGCGCTGGGAAAGGATGGCCTCCGAGATCTCCTTGCGGACGGTTGAATCCTCGAGGGTCCGGTCGCGGGTCTCGGTCTGTTTGCCGGTCAGTTTGAAGATATGCCAGCGACCGGCGGTATCCTTGACGGGATCGAGAATATCGCCTTCGCGCATAGACAAGAGACGCTCACCAACGGTGGGAGAGAGGCCCATCATCTGGGGGAGGCCTGAAAACTGCGACTGGGCAAGGAAGCCGAGGTCACCGCTCTGGAGTGCGCTCTGGTGTTCGGAGAGCTGGCGGGCGATGGTGGCAAAATCGGAGCCGTTGCGGAGGCGTGTCTGAATCTCGCGAATTCTCTGTTCGGCGGCGGCCTCACCCTGGACATCGAATTTCATGCCATTATCGGCGGGATCGATGATGATGTCAGAGATTGCGACGCCCGGCTGAATTGAAAACTGCTTGGGGTTGGCGTTGAAGACATCAGCGACCTCACGATCCTGGACCTTGAGTTGCGACTCGGTCTTCTCGTTCAGCTTCTGAATCGCCAGCTGCTTTTTGACGAACTCGCGAAACTGATCCTCAG
>CAIKMY010000312.1 GCA_903828635.1 uncultured Acidobacteriota bacterium | reverse complement strand
AGGATGCTGATGATGAGGCCAAAGAGGACCCAGGCAAGATACTGAGTCAGCCCGACGAGGCCGATGCCGATCAGCTTGCCAAGCATCAGCTCAAATGGCCGTACCGATGAAAGCAGTACCTCGACGATTCGCGACTGCTTCTCCTCGATGACGCCACGCATGACCATGACACCATAGACGAGGATGGTGACATAAATGATCATGAGCAGAGCAAAAGCGAGCATAAAGGTCTGTCCGCGCTCCTCCTCGCCTCGCTGATTGCGGATGTCAAGAGTGATCTCCCGGGTGAGGTTGCGTACATCCTCGGTACGGAGGCCGGCGAGATTGACGCGCCGTTCAATAAGCGCACGATTGAGCGCATCACCAATCTGGCGACGTCCCTCGAAATCTCCGACATTCTTGGCAAAATAGGAGAGCTTCTCGGCCTGCAGTACATCGGCTGGCAAAATCATCCAGGCGTCAATCTCATCCCGGGCAACACGACCGGCGAGGTCTTCCTGCAGAGACTTGAGAGACTCCTCAGAAGCCACCGGGATACGTTCGAGCAGGTAGCGCCCGCGGTCACCCGACAATCCGCTTACCCGGGGCGATCCGGGCTCAATCGGAAGTTTGTCAGTGAGATCAGGGCCCTTCTCCTTTTGCGGCTGAAGCAGGTTGTTGAGTCGATCGAAGAGGGTGGCATCTCCGGTCTGATCGAGAATCGCGACACGATAGGTGTCCGATCCCCCAAGGCGAACCACCAGCATCGGCACCAGCGCGATGGCGATCATGAGTATCGGACTGACTATCGTGCCAATGATGAAACCACGTGAACGCACACGGGTCAGGTACTCGCGCCGGATGATTGCTTTGAGTTTATCGATAGTCATGTGTTGATACCTGATGTTGCTGACCGTTAGTGGTGAAGCTGTCTGTCGTGCAGAGAGGTGCCAAGTCGCCGCAGATAGCGGTGCGTCGCCGGAGCCTCGAACCTGCCCTCATCGAGATCGGCGCGCAGCATTTCCAGATCGCGAGCCGTGTCGATATCAGTGAGTGGAGACAAGCGGTGCGTCGGCAGGCCGAACTCTTCGAGTCGCCGCTCGGTCGCAGCCAGCACCCGATCGGTGCCCCACTCGATCCCGGTAAAGAAATGTTCGGGCAGACGGGCCAGACCAAGCAGGTAGTATCCCTGATCGGCCGAGGGACCAATGACCGCCTCGGCACCGGTTTCGAGCGCCTCAAAGGCTTCGAGAATGAAATCAGCGGGAAGGTGGGGCGTATCGGCGCCAATGACCACCACCCGCTGGCAACCGTTGGCAAAGAGGCTGGTGAAGCAGGCGGCCAGCCTGTCGCCAAGATCGCCCTCACCCTGAGGGAGCATGAGGCAGCCATCGTGGTCAACCTGCTCGAATGGCTCCTCAGCATCGTCCGGAGTGTGGCAGAGGATCAGCGCGAAATCCTCGCGCTCCTCACGATCCTCACGAACGTCCTCCATCACCGCGAAGGTATCGCGCAGGAGGCAGAGGTAGAGATCGAGAACCTCGGCTGATGTCAGCTCACCGACCAGACGAGTCTTGACCGCACCCTCAACCGGGGCCCGGGCCATCAGCACCAGCGCTTCTTTCACTCCACTTCCTCTCTGCCCCGATCTTCGGCGAGACTCTCCGGAGCCGGCACGGCGGGCTCCTCGTGTAACCCGCCCGCGGCCTCCATTCTTTTCGCTTCGTCCCAGAAAGCATCCATCTCCGCCAATGTCGTCTCGCGCCACGGCTTGCCGGTCTCGGCGACGCGCTGCTCGACGTGAGCAAAGCGCCGGCGAAACTTGCGATTGGTTGTCCGCAGTGCGCTCTCAGGCTCGGTTCCGGTCCATCGCGCAAGGTTGGCCAGCACGAAGAGAACATCTCCGATCTCCCCGTGAATCGCCTCGATGTCGCGATCAGGACGGTTGATCTCGGCACGCAACTCGCGAATCTCCTCTTCGAGCTTGGCAAAGACATCGTCGATCACCGGCCAGTCAAAGCCGACCCGTGCCGCCTTCGTCGTCAACTGGCAGGCTTCGAGCAGTGCCGGCAGCCTCTTGGAAACCCCGTCAAGCATCGACTCCGGCGCACTCCCCCCGGAATCCCTGCCTGACGCCTGCCGCTCTGCCGCCTTGATCGCCTCCCAATTGAGCAGCACCTCAGCGGTCGAGCCAACCGTCTCCTCGCCAAAGACGTGCGGATGGCGACGAACCATTTTCTCGTGCACCCGCGAGATCGAGTCCCTGATCGTAAACGCTCCCGTCTCAGCGGCAATCTGTCCGTAAAAGACCGCCTGAAAGAGGAGGTCGCCAAGCTCGTCTCGCAACTCACCCCAGTCACCGGCCTCGGCGGCGTCAAGCACCTCGGAGGCCTCCTCGATCAGCATCGGACCAAGGCTCTTCAGCGTCTGCTCACGATCCCACGGGCATCCCTCCGGCGAGCGCAGCCGCTCCATCAGGCTGATCAGATCCTCAAAACTTGTCTCTTTCTTCATGAAGATGCCGGACTCTCTCCGGACTTCCCCTCCCTGCCACAATCTGATATAAGTTATTCCCTCAAACCGGGGAGGCGCATCTGATCTGGTGATCGGCACGGACTTCAAATCCGCTGGGCCGGAGCGAAAGCGTCGGTTGGTCGGGTTCGATTCCCACACGCCTCCGCCATTCACCTCAGACTACTCGCCATCTTCTCCCCTGCTCCGATTATCAACCAATAGTGTATCGTAGATCGTATCCTGAAGCGTCTCCTGCAAGGGCGGGGGCTCCATCTCCGGTACCTGACGACCAATGACGTAGCGTTCGACAAGGTAGAGCAGCAAGGCGACGATGCAGGCGACGGTGAAGGCAATCAGCAGGAGAATCCCGACACGCCTGACCTCACCAATCAGGATATGCAGCGCGCCGCTGAAAAAGAAGCCGCCACTCATGAGCACCAGCGACCAGGCAAAGCAACTGCCGAGTGTCAGCGGGGCGAAGCGGCGGTAACCCATCTGAGCAAAGCCCCAGAGGATCGCACTCGCCGTCCGCAGCCCGTAGACATATTTGACCAGAAAGATCGAGAAGAGACCGAATCGTGCCGACAGCCGCTCCAGTCGCGGGCGAGCGTGCCGGTAGAACTGACTGCTCTTGATTCTCTCCCTGCCAAACAAACCGATATAGTAGCTGATGGAGTCACCGATAAAGCCGCCGAGAGTCCCGATGACCATCGCCTCGACAAAACTGAAGAGCCCGTAATGGGCAAGGGCACCGGCAAAGAGCAGCGTCAGATCGCCCTCGACCATCACGCCGAGAAAGACCGCCCATAAGCCATACTCCCTGATCAGTTCTTCGATTACCATTCAATTACACGTTATTGTCTCCATCGGCGCCGCAAAGTTCGGATTTAAGATACTTGAAGGTCAGAGGCAGTGCAAGAAGAAGATTTGAAGCCGGAAATTCACGCTTGCCATCAGGGGGCGGGCATTGTTATATTCCCGCGCAGGTATTATCGCTATGAGCAAGCTGTCAGTCAGGCCAGACATCGTCGAACACTCACCAGCGGTTTTGGGGATGAGCCTCAGCGCTGACGGGGTGCGCTCCGGAGTGATCTGGTCACCAACCCGGGTTGGGGCTTTCAGGCGTGTCAGCCTGAAACCGGAGTCGAGACAGGAGCGGCGGCTGGTGATCGGGGAGATCCTCGCAACCGCCGGCGAGGTGATCGCTGCGCAGCCGGCGGACTCGCCGATTACGGCAATCGGTATCGGGATCCCCGGGTTGGTCGATCGAAGTGCAGGACGAATCATCCGGACACCGGCCTGGCCGGCTCTTGCCGGGATCGATCCACAGAGAGATATTGCAGAAGTGCTCGGGGTTCCGGTCTTCCTCGAAAGCAGCCCGCGGGCAGCAACGCTGGCAGAGGCCGAGCTTGGTGTCGGACGCGGAGTCTCCGACTTGCTCTACCTTCACCTCGGTGCGAGCATTGGTGCCGGGCTGGTGCTTGGCGGCAGATTGCACGAGGGGAGATCGGGTTTGTCGGGTGCGATCGGAAGGATGAGCATCTACGTCGAGCATCTCGCAACCTCGATGCCGCTTGAGGAGCTGGTGACAACCGACAATATTGTCCGGCGCACACAACTCAGGCTCGACCGGGATTCGACCTCCTCGCTTTCCCGCTTTGCTGCCAGAGGAGGATTCACCTGGGATGATATTATCGCCGAAGCTCATCACGGAGACGAACTCGCACGCCTGATGATCAGCCGCACCGGGATGTTCATCGGCATTGCCCTCGCCGATGTCATCAGCCTTCTCGCCCTCTCGATGGTCGCCATCGGGGGTGCCGTTCCCGCAAGGCAGCTCCTGGCCGAAGCCATTGCCGCTGAAATTGCCAATCGGGTCGAGGATGATGGTCCCTGGAGCCCGGGCTGCCGCATCACCGCCGCGACCGTTGGGGTCGAAGCCGTTGCCATCGGTGCCGGTCTGGCAGCGATCGAAGGGCTGCAGGGCTGATCAACGGCGTCAGGCCTTTGGATGGGTCCGATCGTAGACTTCCATCAATTTGTCCATTGAAACATGAGTATACTGCTGTGTCGTCGAGAGGCGTGCGTGACCAAGTAATTCCTGAATTGCCCGGAGATCGGCACCCGCATCGAGCAGGTGGGTCGCGAATGAATGGCGCAGACTGTGAGGGCTGATGTGGTGCAGATCGGCGCACTGCCTGACATATTTGTCGATCATCCTGCCCACTGAGCGCGTCGTGATGCGCGTCCCCTGGTAATTGAAGAAGACGGCATTGGGATCGATCGCCTCCGGCCCCGCCTCGACCAGCAACTCTCCGCGAACCGCAAGGTAAGACTGCAGTGCCGTCTTCGCATGCACGCCAAACGGCACGACGCGTACCTTGCGCCCCTTGCCGCGAACGCGAAGCGACTGATTGGCAAAATCGATGTCGGTCAGATTGAGACCTACCAGCTCGGAGACGCGCAGTCCGCTGGCGTAAAGCAGTTCAAGAATGGCGCGATCACGTTTGCCGAGAACCGTCTCGACCTCCGGCATCTCGATGAACCTGACCATCTGCTCGATCGTCAGGTGATTGGGCAGCTTCCGATCAACGCGCGGACTCGAGACCATCTTCGCCGGATTGACCTCAAGTATCCCCTCACGACAGAGATAGCGAAAGAAAGTGCGCAATGTCGCCACTTTTCGATGAATCGAACTCTTCTTGCGATTCTGCTCGTAGAGCGTGGCCATATATTCGCGGATCGTCAGGTGATCGAGGTCAGTGACACTCACCGTGCGCCGTTTGCCCTCTTTGTCAGGCGGGGCGAGGTGATCGTAAAACTGCAGCAGGTCGCTCTCATAATTTCTGAGCGTGTGCGCCGAGGCATTTCGCTCATACTTGAGATGGCGCATGAAATCGTCGATGTGATTCTGCATCTGGCTGCTCCCTCAGGCTTCCACCGGAGTTTTCCGGGTGGCAACCCGGTCAAGGATCGAGGTCAACAACTGTTCGTCACGGCACCTGAATTCGAGCCGGGCAACGAGGATTGGCAGTCCGGCGTCTCCGGTCGTCAGCTCCAGGTCTCCGGGGAGGTTGGCGGCATCCTTCTCGGTAATCAGCAGCGCCGAGGCCCCCGCCGCTCGTGCCTTGGCGATCACCATTTCCAGTTCAGCACGCGTATAACGGTGATGATCCGCAAATGGTTGGGTCAGGACTGTCCGCATCCCGAGCCGGCGCAGATCCTCGAAGAAGATCTCCGGACGCGCAATCCCGGCGATGGCGGCGACGGCTCGCCCCGCCAGTGCAGCGGACTCAGCAACCAGCTCACCGCTTATTGTATGCAGTGAGCGCAGTTCGTGCCATGCATAAATTATCGGCGTCTCCGGGCGGAGCCATCGCTGCAGGCGGGCTTCGAGAAGCTCCTGATCAAATTGGTGATCACTGCGGGTGACAATCACGGCATCAGCCCGCCGCATTCCGCTGAGTGGTTCGCGCAGCCTGCCTGCGGGAACGAGGTGCCAGTTATCGGGTGACTCGGCGGCGTCAACGAGGAGCAGATTGAGATCCCTCGCCAACCGCAGATGCTGGTAACCATCATCGAGCAGGAAGACCGAGACCGTAGTGTGCCGTAGCAACCAGCATCCGGCCTCATAGCGCTGACGATCGACGACCACCCTCACCCCGGGACAGGCTCGTGCCAGCAACCATGGTTCGTCGCCGCCCTCCCTCGCACCAACCAGCGTCGTGGTGCCGTCAGAGACCTCGACCAGGCCCTGGCTCTGACGCCGATAACCGCGGCTGAGAATCGCAACAGATATACCGCGACCGGCAAGATGGCGGGCGATAGGCATTGATTGTCTGTTAAAGTTGTCAAGAAGGTCGTTGAGATAAGATGT
>CAIKMY010000311.1 GCA_903828635.1 uncultured Acidobacteriota bacterium | reverse complement strand
GCTATTTTGCGCCGGAGAGCAATACGAATCCGGAGGCACCGGTCTTTTCGATGGTGATTCCGCCGCCGAATGTGACGGGCTATCTGCACATGGGGCATGCGTTGAATCACACGTTGCAGGATGTGCTGGCGCGATGGCGACGGATGAGCGGTGATCGGGTGCTCTGGTTGCCGGGGACTGACCATGCGGGTATTGCGACACAGATGGTGGTCGAGCGGCAGCTGGCGGCGGAGGGTGTCAGCCGGCATGATCTTGGGCGGGAGCGCTTCGTCGAGCGGGTTTGGGAGTGGAAAGAGCACTCCGGCGGGACGATTCAGAAGCAGATGCGGGTGCTGGGTGAATCGGTCGACTGGAGTCGCGAGCGCTTCACCATGGATGAGGGGCTCTCGAATGCGGTGCGGGAGGTCTTCGTTCGGCTTTACGATGACGGGTTGATTTACCGTGGCGAGTACATGGTCAACTGGTCACCGGGGCTGCGCACGGCGATCTCGGACCTTGAAGTGGAGATGAAGCCGGTCAGGGGAAAGCTCTGGTATCTGGCCTATCCGGTGGGTCAGGGGGTGACGGGGCCGGTAGCGGGGTTGGCGGAGGCCTATGCCGCAGCGATCGCCGAGAGGGCAGGGGAGCGGCAGGGCGTGATGCCGGGGCTGCTGCGGACGGAGGCTGGTGAGTTCGTGGTGGTGGCGACGACGCGACCGGAGACGATGCTGGGTGACTCGGCGATTGCGCTCAACCCGGCGGATGCAGCGGAGGGCGGGCGTTATGCGGCGGTGAAAGGGCGTCGGGCGGTGTTGCCGCTGGTCGGGCGCGAGCTGTCATTTGTCGAGGACGAACTGGTCGAGAAGGATTTTGGCACGGGCTTCGTCAAGGTGACGCCGGCACACGACCCCAACGATTTTGCGATGGGGCGGCGTCATGGTCTGGAGTTTATCCAGGTGATCGGCAAGGATGCGAGGATGACGGAGGCGGTGCCGGAGAAGTACCGTGGCCTGGATCGTTATGCCGCCCGCAAGGCAGTGCTTGCCGACCTTGAAGAGCTCGGGCTGGTGTTGCGAGTCGAAGATTACACCCATAATGTTGGTCATTGCCAGCGAAGCGGGACGGTGGTTGAGCCGCTGATTTCGACGCAATGGTTTTTGAAGATGAAGGATCTGGCAGAGCCGGCGATTGCCGCGGTGCGTGCGGGGGAGACGCGGTTTGTGCCGGAACATACGGCAAAGATCTATTTCAACTGGCTGGAGAATATCGAGGACTGGTGCGTTTCGCGGCAGCTGTGGTGGGGGCATCGGATTCCGGCATGGTACACGCCGACGGGTGAAATTGTCGTGGCACGCAGCGAGGCGGAGGCACGGGAGCGGCTGGCATCGTGCGGGGGCGACGCGAATGTCGAGCTGACGGAAGAGACGGACGTGCTCGACACGTGGTTCTCGTCGCAGCTCTGGCCATTTTCGACGCTGGGATGGCCGGAATCGACCAGTGATTTGCAGCAATTTTATCCGACATCGGTGCTGGTGACAGCCTTTGACATCATCTTCTTCTGGGTGGCGCGGATGATGATGATGGGGCTGAAATTCATGGGTAAGGTGCCGTTCAGGGTCGTCTACATTACCGCGATCGTCCTTGATCCTGAAGGGCAGAAGATGTCGAAGACGAAGGGTAACGTCGTCGATCCCCTCGATATGTTCGACAAATACGGAACTGACGCCGTGCGTTTCATGCTGACGAATGCCGCGATAGCCGGGCAGAGCCTCTCGATGCAGGAGTCGAAGCTGGAGTCGGCGCGCAATTTTACCAACAAGATCTGGAATGCTTCGAGGTTTGTGCTGCTCAACTGCGAGGATCTGCTGGCGGGCAGGGAGACTCCGGAGTGGGAGATGGGGCTCTCGACGCCGGAGTTGGCGGATCGCTGGATACTGAGTCGGCTCAATCGGGTGGCCGGCGAGGTTGGGCGGGCGTTGACTGAGTTCCGGTTTCACGAGGCGGCGGCGACTCTTTACCATTTCTTCTGGGACGATTTCTGTGACTGGTACATTGAATTATCGAAGCCGTTCGTCACGGAGAAGGAGCGGACGGAGCGCGGGACAGCGGTGAGGCGGCGGATAATTTATGTGTTGGAGCGGAGTCTGCGGCTGCTCCATCCGGTGATGCCGTTTATCACGGAGGAGCTCTGGCAGCGACTGCCGCACATCGGGGATTCGATCTGTCTGACAGATTTCGTGGTTGAGGATGAGGGGCAGATCGACGTGCGGGCGGAGCGCGAGATGGGGCTGGTGATCGAAATGATCAGCAAGTTGCGGAACATTCGTTCGACGTTTCGCCTGAGTCCGTCGGCACCGCTGAGGGTACGGATTGTGCCGGCCAGCGAGCAGGTGCGTGAGGTGATTGAGGGGATGCGGTTGCACATCGAGCGACTGGCGCGAATGGAGTCGGTGGAGATCGTCGCGAGCCTTGGTGAGACGTCGCAGTCGGCACGTGCGGTGATTGGCGCCGGAGAGATGGCGGTTCCGCTGGCAGGGCTGATCGATTTCGAGAAGGAGCGGGATCGGCTCGGCAAGGAACTGGCGAAGATGCTCTCCGAGCGTGAGAGCCTCGACAAGCGGCTGGCGAATGCCGACTTTGTCGCACGAGCAGCAGCCGAGGTGGTGGCCGCCTCACGTGAGCGTGCCGCCGAGCTGGCGGAGCAGATTGCGAAACTACAGGCAACAATCGAGGCGTTATGATCAATCCACTCGATTATGAGGTCATCTACGATATCGTCAACCGTGCGCTTGACGAGGATATCGGGCGTGGTGACATCACCTCGCGAGCCGTCGTCCGCGTTGGGCGGAAGGCGCGAGGCAGCTTCATGGCCAAGCAGGATCTGGTGCTTGCCGGTCTGGAGGTGGCGGATATTGCCTTCACCTCATTCGATCCGCACCTGCAGATCGAATCGATGGCCGGCGATGGAGATATGATTGCCGCGGGAAAGGTCTTCGCGCGAGTGGTGGGAGACGGGCAGACGCTGCTGGCAGCGGAGAGGGTCGCGCTCAATTTTCTGCAGCGGCTCTCGGGGATTGCGACGTTGACGCGGAAATATGTCGAGGCCGTAGCCGGGACGCGGGCGCGCATCGTTGATACACGCAAGACAACACCGGGCTTGCGTGTGCTGGAGAAATACGCGGTGACGGCAGGAGGTGGCAGCAATCACCGGCTGGGGCTCGACGACGGAGTACTGATCAAGGACAACCACCTTGCGCTCTCCGGCGGGGTGGCAAAGGCGGTTTTGGACGCGCGTGCCGCCTGCGGCCATCTGCACAAGATCGAGGTCGAAGTGGCGACACTCGACCAGGTGCGGCAGGCACTTGACGCCGGTGCTGATATCATTCTGCTTGACAACATGGCGCCGGAGATGGTGCGCGAGGCCGTTGGAATAGTCGAAACGCGCGAACCAGCCGAGCGGCGCACGCTGCTCGAAGCCTCGGGTGGGATCGATCTCTCCAACGTCCGCGCCTACGCTGAAGCCGGAGTCGATCTGATCTCGATCGGAGCACTGACCCATTCGGCGCCGGCCGTTGACATCAGTTTCAAGATCAAGCCTTCATAGAGTCAGGATACCGCCCGGGCCATGGCTCCTCCCTTTCAAATCATTCACCTGCCGATCATCGATTCGACCAGCACATATTTGAAGTCGATGACCATGGCGGCAGAGTTCACCTGCATCACCGCCGATGAGCAGACGGCTGGTCGCGGGCGCCAGTCGAACCGCTGGCATTCGGCACGCGGGGAGGGGCTCTGCCTGTCGGTATTGCTGCGACCACCGGCAGCGGCAACCGGGATTTCGCTGATCAGTCTGCTGGCGGCAGTAGCCACGGCCGAGGCACTCGGTGATGTCGGGCGCGAGCGACTGACAGGGATTGATATCAAGTGGCCCAATGATGTGCTGATTGGTGAGCGGAAGATCGCGGGCATCCTCGTCGAGACTGTCGGCTACGGGGTCGAGGAGCGTCTGAGGGTGATCGTGGGCATTGGCGTCAACCTTCACCAGACGAGCTTTCCGGCACCGCTTGCTGAGACGGCGACCTCTTTCAAAATCGAGACCGGCAGTCAGATTGAAGTGACAGCGTTTCGTGACCGGCTGCTGGAGCGGCTGGCCCACTGGTATGGGCGCTGGGTTGACGGGCAGATGGCGGCGATTGTCAGAAGGTGGTCTGAGCTCTCCAGCTATGCTCTTGGCAAAGAGGTGATGGTGACGCTCGATTCCGGGCGGCTGACCGGGAGGACTGCAGGGATTGACGAGGATGGCTCGCTGTTGTTGCTGACAGAAAGCGGACAGTTGCGGAGAATTCTTGCCGGAGAAGTGGCGAGGCTGCGAGTCGGCGAGGGGCAGCGATGAACTATTTCAATTACTACACCGAGATCGAGGAAGAGTTTGTCAGGCGGCGTGGATCGCACATGCTCGTCTCGTCGCTCGACTGGGCACTGATTGATTCGTGGAAACAGCGCGAGGTTCCGCTCCACATCGTGCTGCGCGGGATCAACAATACCTTTGACAGCTACGATAAGCGACCGCATCGTGATCGCAAGGTCAACAACCTCTTCTTCTGTCAGCAGGAGGTCGAAGCCGGCTTTCGTCAGTATCTCGAATCACGGGTTGGAGAGAGCGGAGGCGAAACGGATGCGGAGGGCGAGGCCGGCACAGGCGAGAGCACGCCGTTTGCGCCAGAGGCGGTGAGGCGATACCTCGACGATCAGCACGAGATTCTCCGGTCGCTGGCTGATGAAGTTGATGAAGCGGATAAAGAGAATGTCACGACGAAGGAGGCGCTGGCGCGTGCGGCTGAACGACTGGGGCAATTGATTGAGGATCTCGACGGGGCAGCGCGTGTCTCGTATGAGGCGCTTGAATCCGACCTGACGATCATTGAAAAGTCGCTGCTCGAAGCATTGCATCAACAGGTCGAGGTGGAGAAACTGGCCGGCTGGGAGAAGGACGGGAAGCGGTTGTTGCGTTCATATCGCGAGACGATGACGCCGGAAGCCTACCGGCAGACGTTTGAAAATTATGTTGGACGACGGCTGCGCGAGGAGTATCAACTGCCGCGGCTGAGTCTTTTTTATCTCAACGCCTGAAGGTGGCGTCATGGAGTCTGATGGGAGAGCGGATTGAGGGAAGGTTGGAGCGGCCGGCGATCGGCGACCTCTGCGAGGTGACGATTGAGAAGATCGTCTATGGTGGCGAGGGGCTGGCGCGGATCGGCGATTTTGCGGTATTTGTGCCAATGGCGGCACCGGGGGATCGACTGCGGGTAAGGGTGGTCTCGGTCGAGCGGCGATTTGCGCGGGCAGTGATCGAGGAGCCGATTGCGCTCTCACCCTTGCGCCGGACTCCGCCGTGTGATTATTTCGGCACCTGTGGGGGCTGCCAGTTACAGCATCTTCCGTATGCCGATCAACTGGATGCGAAGGTCGGCTTTGTCAGGGAGTCGCTGCAGCGCATTGGCGGGATCGACTGGCAGGGGCCGCTGCCGATCCATTCGGGGCCGGAACTCGGTTACCGCTCACGAGCAGAACTGAAGATCGAGCGTGATGAGGCAGGCCGACCACGATTCGGCTACTTTCAATTGGCGACACATGAGTTGTGCGAAGTTCACGCCTGTCCGATCCTCCATCCGCTGGCCGGTCGGGCACTGGAACGCCTCTGGGAGGATCCATCAAAGATCCCCGGTGATGCGACAAGGGTCTGGCTGACGCTGGGTGATGGCGGGGTGCTGGTAACGGCGGCTACCGGGGAGAATGGGCGCATCGCCGAGATCGATGCCAGCGGCACAGTCTCGCAGGTCGTTGCCGGAAAGAGTTACAGTTTCGGTGTCCGCTCCTTCTTTCAAGGGAATCGCTTGCTGGTTGACGACCTCGTCAGGGTTGCCTGCGGTGAGGAGAAGGGGGCGCGTGCGGTTGATCTCTATGCCGGTGTTGGTCTCTTCAGCTTGCAGCTTGCGGGGCGCTTTGAGAAGGTCTGCGCGGTCGAGGGAAGTCGTGTTGCCGTGGCTCACGGCACGGCTAATGCGCAACTCAACGCCATTGACAATATCGTCTTCGAGTCGGTCTCGGTCGAGGGATGGCTCAAATACCGCACTGCCGGCTGGGAGTCTCCCGATCTGCTGCTGCTTGATCCACCACGAGCGGGGGCGGGTGCTGTCGTCGTCGAGCGGATCATAAGTCTGGCGCCGACAACAATAATCTATATTTCATGTGATCCGGCGACTCTTGCCCGTGATCTGAAGGGGCTGTTGGCAGGTGGCTACCGTCTTACTTCAATTGATGCTGTTGATATGTTTCCGCAGACGTGGCACGTCGAGACCGTAGTCAGGCTGACACGGTCATCAGTGGTCTGATTTCCGGGATTCAAAGTGAGTAATAACAAGAAAATAACGTGTGCAATCCTTACCGTGTTGTTATGCGGCTGTATGGTGTTGGCTCAGGCTCCGGCAAAACCAAAGTCGGAGCAGAAGCCGGAGGCAGGTGAAGCGACGACACCGGCGCCGGCGCAGCAGAACCAGCGAACGCAGCTCAATCTGCTGGGGCAGACGGACACCTCGTCGGGTGAGAGCCGGCGTAACGAGAATGTCCAGTTCAACCTGATCGACAACAATTCGTTGCGCGAGCTGAACCTGCGGGTGGGGACTACGGCCACGCTGATTCCGGAGTTCAGTGCGGCGCGAAACTTCTTCGGGGCAGAGTATGGTGCGCCCTCGGCCCCTCCGGTTCATCTGCCGCGTTCGCGGACGGGTGGGATTCATGGCAGTCTCTTTGAGACGCACAACAACAGCATCTTCAGTGCGCGGGCCTTCTTTCAGGTTGGCGGGGTCAGGCCGGCACGCGAAAACAACTACGGTTTCAACCTCGGAGTTCCACTGACGGAACGAACCTATCTGATGATTGACGGCAGCCAGCAGAAGGTGCGTGGGGTGGTCAACGGGAATGTGCTGGTGCCAAAGGCCGATGAGCGGACGCCGCTGACGGACGATCCGGCGCTGAGGCGGATCATTGCCCGTTACCTTGCGGCCTACCCGACAGAACTGCCCAATCGCACGGACATCGATCCTCGCGCTCTCAATACCAACGCGCCGCAGTTGATCGACACGGACAGCGCCTCGGCGAGGCTCGACCACAAGCTGAGTTCGCGGGACCATCTGGCGCTGCGATATGCTTTTACCGGGCAGACGGTCTATCCGTTCCAACTGGTTGCCGGACAGAATCCTGATACCTTCATCAAATCGCACGTTGCGCGGATCACTTGGCAGCGTAATTTCTCAGCGAGCATGACCGGGGAGTTTTCGATCGGCTACGATCGAACGACTTCATTGTTGCGACCGGAGAAGAATGCGGTCGGGCCGACGGTCATGATTGCCGGGGCCTTGACCGGGCTCGGTCCGGCGCCACCGATTCCGATCGATCGCGCGCTCAATAACATTCGTTACGCGGCGGCAGTGCAGCAGTCTCGCGGTCGTCATCGCCTCGCGTATGGGGCAGAGCTCTTTCGCACGCAGATCAATGGCGACGAGCCTGACGGCAACCGCGGAATCCTGACCTTCGCCAACGACGGCGGCCGCGATGCCATCACCAATCTCCGGCTGGGTTTGCCGCTTCAGTACACGCTGGCAGTTGGCAGTACGCGCCGTGGCTTTCGCAACTGGGTAGCCAATGCCTACCTTGGAGACAACTGGCGCGCGACCGATTGGCTGCAACTCAGCTACGGGATGCGCTACCAGGTGGTGACAAGGCCGAACGAAGTCAATCAACTCAACCAGTTTCCCTTTCCCTGTGATTGCAACAATGCCGCGCCCTATCTCGGGCTGGCGCTGCGGCTGCCGGAGAGGCTCGGGGTGCTTCGGGCCAACTACGGGCTTCATTATGGTCAGATCTTTCCGGTGACCTACGGACAGATCCGGCTCAATCCACCGGGCAGTTTTCGTCTGGTAGTTGTTCAGCCGAACCTTGCCAATCCGCTGGGAACGCTTGACCTCAACAACATACCACGCAACACGCGGAGCACGAGCTTTGCCTTTTCGCCCGATTTTGTCACGCCATACGCCCATCAGTACAACCTTGTCTGGGAGTCATCGCTTGGGAAGTACGTCCGATTGCAGACGGGTTATGTTGGCAGCCGGGCACACAAGCTCTTTCAGATGTGGTTTGGCAACCGGGCACGGGCAGTATCGGGGATACCACTGACCAACGCGACGATCAACCAGCGACGGCCGGACGCGAGTGTGCTGGAGGCGATCACTTTTCTCAATGCTTCGCGGGCCTGGTACGATGCGGGTCGGGTATCGGTGGTGCTCAACGAATGGCATGGCCTCTCGCTGGACGCTTCATATTGGTACGGCAAGTCGCTCGATCTCGGGCATGATTACAGCAATACACTCTCGGGGCCGGATGGCCGGGTGGCACGCAGCCAGACCGAGTTTGAAGTGCAGCGGGATTTGAAGGGGCGCAGCGCCTTCGACCAGCCGCACTCATTTCTGACACGGGCGACGTGGCAGACTCCAAAGCTGGCGACGCTGCCGAAGGCGATCAGGGGCAGCCTTGGCAACTGGAACTTCTCGCTGGTGACGCTGCTGAAGAACGGGACGCCGTTTACGGTTGAGTCCGGCTCGGACGCTCCGGGCTTCGGCAATGTCGATGGGGTGCAGGCCGATCGCCCGCACGTCGTCGATCTGGCGGTACTCGGGCGGACGATCGGAGACCCGGACACCTCGACCACGCTGCTGCCGCGATCGGCCTTCAGATATATTCAGCCGACGGAAGGCGCGGGCTCGCTGGGGCGGAATGTCTTTCGGCGCGGCAAGATCGCCAATGTCAACGCCGCGCTGGCGAGGACCTGGAAACTGACCTCTGCGGTGAGCCTCAACTTTCGGGCTGAATCGATCAACCTTTTCAATACGCCGCAATTTGCCGAGCCGACGAGGGAGCTGACCTCCCCAAGTTTTGGCAGAATCACCAACACGCTCAATGACGGGCGAACCTTTCGCTTCACTGCCAGATTATCTTTTTGACAGGACTGACGCATTCAAACCGTTTCAGATGATCTTACACGGAGACAAAGAGAAAGCCGCTGATTAGTCATTGCGCTCCTCTGAACTTCGTGGCTTGGTGTAAGACAACCAGTGGCCCGCTCTGTATCGCCAGTGAATCTCACACGAAGCCACGAAGAAGGCGATTGCCCTGTTTAAATTCGTCAGTCCTGCCAGTGAGAAATGCCGGCCAAGTTCCGCAATACCGCGTAGCCGATGTTTGGCTGTTACTGTTTGGCTGTTACTGTTTGGCTGTTACTGTTTGGCTGTTACTGTTTGGCTGGTGATCGGGCGATGAACCTTGTATATTCAGACTCTTCAGCACCATCAAGCCACCCCGGAAAGAGAGTCTGAAAGAGAGGCATGGTTCGTCGTCTGACGTTCCCCTCGATGGGGTGGAGCGATGCTCCGCTGTTGCCGGCAGCGCTGGCAATGGTCTGCGGTTTGTTGATTGAATTCGGCTGGCGATGGCGGCAGGATTGCTGGATAGCGGTACTCTTCGCCCTCTGGTTGCTGGCGCTGCCTCTGTGGCGGTGGCGTGCAGTCATCCTTGTGGTGCTGCTCGGGTTTGTAGCGGCGGGAGGGACACTGGGATCATTGCAGCGAGCGGCAACCGCGCATGATTCATTGCGCGCGCTCTTTGAATGCGGCGAGTTTGAGGAAGAGGAGCCGGTTGAGTTGCGGGGCAGGGTGGCCGTGGCACCGGAACTTGCGCCCGACAGAATCTATCTCGAACTGGAGCTGGAGCGCGCTGTCTCGCTGCAGCGCCACCATCGCGTCAGCGGAAGAGTCCGGCTGGTTGTGCCATTCAGCGATCCGCAATCGCGGGTGGAATATGATGCGCTCGGGATAGATTATGGCTCACGGGTAGTGATCCCGGCATACCTGCGCATCAGCCGTCGATACCGGAACCCCGGAGCGCCGCCCTTTGACGACATTCTTGAGAGTCAGGGGATTGTCACCACCGGCTGGGTCAAGAGTCCGCTGCTGATCGAGGTGACGGGGCAGGGAGATCGCCGCCGGGTGTTGGCGTTACTCTATGGGCTGCGCAACCGCGCAATTGGAACAATGCTGCGCCATCTGCGGCAGCCGACTTCGGGTTTGCTGATGGCCTCGCTCTTTGGCAATCAGCACTTCCTGTCACGCGAGGCAGCGGAAAGCTTTCGAGCTGGCGGCACATTCCACCTGCTGGTCATCTCGGGAACTCACGTGGCGATGATTGCCATCGTCGTCCTGCATGTGCTCGCTCAGGTGACGCCGTTTCGGGCCGGGCAATATGCCGGCGGGCTGCTGCTGATGTGGGGATATGCGCTGATGGTTGGTGCGCAGCCGTCGGTGACGCGTTCGGTGGTCATGCTGACACTGGTGCTGGCCGGCCGCTTCCTCTTCAGGCAGACCGGAGGTGCAAACAGCCTTGCCGGTGCGGCGCTCGTGCTGCTGGCCTGGCAGCCTCGTGACCTTTTCAATCCGGGTTTTCAGATATCATTTTTGACTGTCGCCGCCATGGTGATGCTCACCGGGCCGCTGATGGCACGCCTGCGCGAGATTGGCCGCTGGCGACCGACGGGGCGCACTCCGTGGCCGCCACGCGCTCCGCAGGTAGTAGTCTTTGTCGCCGAGCTGCTCTTCTGGGATGAGTGGCGATTTCGGCAGGAGATGCGACGCGAGCGCATTCGCTATCAACTGATCAAGGCCCGGCCGGCACTCTGGCTCTCGCGCTGGCGTCTGCAGTCAGCGTTGGCCTGGATCACGCTGACGATGCTGACGACGATTGGTGTGCAGATCGTGCTGCTGCCGATGATGATCTCCGGCTTTCACCGCGTCTCGCTGCTCTCGCCGTTGATCAATGTTGTCGAGGCAGTGCTGGTGGCGCTGCTGATGGCTGCAGGATCGATTTATCTGCTGTTGCTTCCGCTGCTTGGCGGCTGGATGAGCGCAATGACCACGCCGATCGAGTGGCTTGGTACTCTGACCGTGCGTCTGGGTGTGGAGATGGCCTCGTGGCCGGGAGGAGGCTGGCGTGTTCCCGGACATTGGCAGTGGGTTTCCGGGCTCAGTGTGGTCAGCACGATTGCGGTGATCGCCCTCGCGCTGCTGCTCGATCGCTGGAATCCCCTGGATGGCGGTGGGCGGCATGTCAACCGGCCGCTGGCAGCCGCGGCCATGATCATTGTTGCCACGCTGCTGGTTGTCGACTGGCTGCTCATCACCTCACCATTTCGACACGATTACCAGCCGGGCCACCTGCGCATCACCTTTCTCGATGTTGGCCAGGGTGATGCAGTCTTCATCTCCTTTCCCCATGGAAAAACGATGATGGTCGATGCGGGAGGCGATCAGCGATTCAATCGTCGCTCAGCGGTCGCGCCTGACGAGGAGCCATTCATCGAGGATCGCATCGGTATCGCCGAGGCGGCAACGATGCCATTTCTCTGGCGACTTGGCCTTCAGCGACTCGATTATGTCGTTGCCAGTCACAGCGACAACGACCATGCCGGCGGCTTTGAAGAGATTCTGCGCGATTTCGAGATTGGCGAGTTCTGGCAGCACGATGGCCTTGCCGGATCATTCATCGATAGGGCCGTCGCCGCACACATCCCCGTCAGGCAGGTTACCGTCGGAGATTGCATCATGATCGATGGCGTCATCATTGAGCCACTGTCGCCCGCCAGCCGCGCTTCCAATAACAATGCCCATGACAACAATGGATCGCTCGTCTTGCGGATTGTCTACCGTGGACGGGCGATCCTGCTCACCGGTGATGTCGAGCGCGAGGCCGAGATGGCAATGCTTGCCGGCGGCGCTCACCTGCGGGCCGATATTCTCAAGGTGGCCCATCACGGATCGCGAACCTCATCCTCTCCGGAGTTTCTCGAAAGGGTCGGCGCTGCCTATGCAGTCATCTCCGCCGGCAGATCCAACAGCTATGGCCATCCCCATCCGGAGGTCGTCGAAAGGATTAGCGCGATGGGGATGATGGTCGTCGCGACGGCGCAGGGTGGAGCGATCACCTTCTCGATTGGAGAAGGCGGCGACCTCAGGGTTGAATCGGAGCTGCCGCTTCACTTGACGCAGCGAAAGCCGGAGTGAATCAGGCCGGTATCGGGGCTCGATTTCATGCGCGCGGCGACCCGGTAACTTGCACAGTATGAGTCGTGGCAAAGGAAGGATCCCCCGCGCTGCACACGTTTCGGCATCCCCGGCTCATCCGGATCATAGCTTGTCGATGGCCCGACAGGATTGCGTACTCCCTCCGGACGATTGTCGGTCGCGTAGGTATCATTCCGGTACCAGTCGCTGCACCACTCCCAGACGTTGCCGGAGATATCGTAGAGGCCGTATCCATTTGCCGGAAAGGATTTGACTGGTGCCGCAAGGAGGTGTCCATCGCGTAGCGTATTCTGATTGGGAAATGTACCCTGCCAGGTGTTGGTGCGAGCCGCCCCCTGGTCGATCGGATCATTGCCCCAGGCAAAGATCGCATCGGTGATCCCCCCGCGCGCCGCCCATTCCCATTCAGCCTCCGTTGGCAGCCGTTTCCCGGCCCATTTGGCATAGGCGACAGCATCGTCCCACGAGACATGCACTACCGGGAAGTTATCCATTCCCTCAATCGAGCTGCCGGGACCCGCGGGATGGCGCCAGTCAGCCCCCGGGGTCCACTCCCACCAGTTGGCCGGATTGTTGAGCGGTACCGGACCGGAGGGCTGACGAAAGACGAGCGAACCGGCGACGAGGACATCGTCCGGCGGCTTCGGTGTCCCCGGCGGCAACTGCTTCTTCATCTCTTCCCAGTCCGGTTTTCGCTCCGCCGTCGTCACATAATTAGTCGCCGCGACGAAGGCACGAAACTGCGCATTGGTCACCTCGGTCTCGTCCATCCAGAAGCTCTCGACACTGACTTTATGGCGCGGTTTCTCGTCATCACGCACCAGCGTGTCCCCGTCGGGCGCACCCATCATGAACTCACCCGCCGGGATGCGGACCATCCCCGCATACTTGCCCTCGCCACGAATTATTTGCGGAGCAGTCGCTGCAATGATCGAGGCCCGACTCGATGGCTGATGCTCGCAGCTTGCACTGTGCTGATGGTCATCATGCGCGGTGTGATCCTCGCCCTTCCGACAGGAGCCGGCAAGAAGCAGCAGCACCAGAAAGACCGTTTTCATTTTAGAATTCACATACCCTCCAGGGATTATCCTTTGCGCCCCTTTGCATAAGCTCATCTCTCCTTTTCAGCGCGCGGGTTCTGCCAGGATATCCCATCCCTGCTGACGATAATCACCCGACAATCACGATCAGCAAAGTATTCTCGCAACCGCTGATTGGCGGCACCATCCATTGCCCGAGCCCAGACGACCGGGGCCGAGTCGATCTCCGGCCCATTGTAGACCCACTCTTCGTGAGGAACATGGTCATCAGTATAGCTTACCAGCAATAAATGGCGCCGACCATCGGCGGTGAGTTCCCGTTCGATCTTCGCACGCCCGGCAGCCCACGCCCAGGTCGTCTGTCGGTCACGATCGAGCCGCAGCCCGAGGTGGACGACTGCAAGCAGGCTGCAGACCATTGCCGCCCGCGCCAGCCAGAGCCCGGTTCGTTGTCCGCGCGGTCGCCAGGTTCGCAGGTAACGCCAGCCGCGAATCGTCAGCAGGAATATCAGCCCGGCTACCGGTGCAGCATAGTGCGGCATCATCCACGTGATGCCAAAGACCACCACGAGGAAGCCTCCGAGGATGATCAGCACCGGCCGCAGCCCTCGATCACGTCGCCAGACGACCGGCAGGAGCAGCAGGGCGATGGCCATCACCGTCGTTGCCAGATAACCGCGCAGCAGCACCCCGGTCTTGCGGATAACCCCTTTTTTGAGGAATCCCGCCGGTGTTCGCTGCTCGCGGTATGTGTCGAGCGCGAAGCCGGTGTAGAAGCGGCGGATTGATTCATGGTTGTAGCCTGGCTCTGCCGCCGCCTGCTGCCAGAGAAAGGGCGGGGCAACGGCGTAGTTCGCTTCGTGCACGGCGTAGGGGAGTCGCCACGGACTGCCGGTGACACGGTGATTGTACCAGCCCATCAGCAGCACTGCCGGCAGGAGGACCACCATTGCCGGTGCCAGAAAGTGGCGCAGCAGCGGCCACACGGCAGATTCGCGTCGCCACAACGAGCGGAGCGTCGTCGCCAGCAGGAGCAGACCGAGCAGACTGCCCTCGAAGGGGCGACTGTTGGCGAGAATCGCCAGCCCGAGGCCGAAGAGCAGCCCGTCGCCGGCTCGCCACCGGCCTTTGATCCGCCCCCAGGCACCGATTGTCAGCGCTCCGCCGAGCAGTGCCGCACTTCCACCCCAATAATTCTGCCCCCATTCGAGGAGCATCGGGTGGAGCCCCGCCACCAGCCCGCCAGCCAGCGCCTCACGCTTTCCGAGCCATGCCCCCAGCATCCACCAGATGGTGACGCATCCCAGCGCAAGACAGATCCAGACTCCGACAATCGCCTCTCCAAATAGCAGACTGCCAAACGCGAGCAGCAAGCCCTGCGCCGGTGGATATTTTGAGGCATAACCTGGTTGTTGCAGAATGTGCAGGCTCTCGAAATGGCGCCAGAATGGGTGTGGAGCATTGGCCGCACGGCCATGCGCGAAGGTCTCGCCCGCCAGCAGGTAGCTGAACTCATCGCCAATCACTGGTGCCGGCCATCCGACCAGGGCGGCAATGAGGAGACTCAGCAGCAGTGGCAGCAGAAAGACGACCGTTGCACTCGCCAGCCGGTTAGCGGCAAGTCGCCTCAGGCTGCTCTCGATTCTGCGGAAATGCCGATTCCAGAGATGCGGCCATCGCCAGGCCACGAGAATGATCAGCAGCAGCGGCAATGCCGGATAGAGCAGAGCCCAGATTCGATAGCCCATTGGCAGGGTGACCGCACCAGGTCCCATCGCTCTTCATCGACTCCTTCCAATATCGAGTCTGGCAATGAAATGCAGGGAGCGATCAAAGATCCAGCTCGCCGGTGGCGGGTAGAGCCCAAGAGCTGACCGCCATTCTCCAATACTCACTCCAAGAGCCGCAATCGCCTCATCCCACTGGCGGCGCGTCCAGTAATTCCAGGGCAACGCCACGCCGTGTCGGGCATTGCCAACATAGTCCATTAGTTGCAACGTTTCGCCGGCCAGCCAGCCTTCCTTCGTGTGATCCTTGATCAGAATCGAGTGTCGTGCGACTCGGGCCGCCTCGCGCAGCAGCTCCAAAGGATCATTGGTGTGGTGAAGCACGTCGACAAACATCGCAACATCGAAGCTCGCCTCGGGGTAGGGGATATGCCTGCCGTCAAACTGCTCGACCTGAATCTCCGTGTGCGGTCGTACGAGGACATCGATTCCACTGAGTGTGACATCGGGTCTCTGCCGGCCGATCAGGCGGGCCATCGTTCCACTGCCCGCCCCAATGTCGAGCACCCTCGATCCCGGTGGCAGCAGCTCCGCCAGATGCCGGCTGAGCACCGTGACCCGCCGGCCAAAGACGAGATTTCCGTGCAGACTTCCGATCAGACTCATCGTCGCCTCAATCCCAAAATGCTCAGAAAGAAGCTGGAGAGCAGAATCTGGCTCCCCAGCACCAGCGCGAGGCCTGCCGGGATCGCCAGTCGCAAACTCTCTGCCGGCACGAGCGGCCCGAATGAGCGACTGCTCCATTCGTGCACCGCGTGGAACGTCCCACCCATCCCGAGCAGCAGCAGCAGCAGCCCGGCAATCAGCCCAACCTCGAGCGTCACATAGTCGAAAAGGCGCGTCAGTCTTCGGTCCTCACGCATCAGCCCTTCATTGATCACAAATACCTTGGTGAAGACCGCGAAGAGAACCGATTGAAATCCGATGATCACCGCCAGCGCCGCATAGAGCAGCGTCTGAATGTCGAACTCGATCCCGCCCGCATGCCACGGCCCGGGCAGCAGCAGCCCCCCCACTGTCAGCCCCGCGAGCATCAGCAGCAAGCCGGGATAGAGAAAGAGCCATCGCGGACTGTACATCAGCAGAAAGCGCAGGTGGCGCCAGCCATCGCGCCAGCTTCGCAGATGTGGCGGCCGATTCCGTCCGTCTTTCGACAGTGTCGTCGGCACCTCACCAATCCGCAATCCCTGCAACGTCGCCCTCACCACCATCTCGCTCGCAAACTCCATCCCTGTCGTTCGCAGGTCGAGCCCGAGAATTGCCTCTCTCCTGAATCCCCGCAGCCCGCAGTGGAAGTCTCCGCACGGGCTCCCAAAGAAGAGTCGCCCGATCCGGGTCAGCACCGGATTCCCGAGGTAACGATGCAGCGGCGGCATCGCTCCCGCTGCAATACCCCCACGAAACCTGTTACCCATTACCAGATCGTCCCCGGCACGCAGCCGCTCGATGAAGGGCTTGAGGTTGGCAAAATCGTAGCTGTCGTCAGCATCCCCCATGATTACGTAACGCCCGCGTGCGCCGCTGATCCCTCCCAACAGCGCGCTGCCGTAGCCTTTTGCCGCTACCCTTACCACCCGTGCACCGCACCGCTCCGCAATCTCCGGCGAGCCGTCCCTGCTGCCGTTATCGGCAATGACCACCTCTCCCGCAACCCCATGACGCTCAAGAAAACCCCGCGCCTTGCCAATACAGGTCGCCAGCGTCTCCGCCTCGTCGAGGCAGGGCATGACAATCGATAGTTCGATCTGCTCGTCGCTCACTTCGGTTGGTCACCTCCGCTGACCGCTCTCGCTCACTTTGATCGAATTGGCAATCCGCCGGTAGAGTCCGACACTGATCCCGCGTACAAGGATCAGATCCTGCGGGCGCCTGAAGTCACCATGCCGGCGCCGGTAATCAACGATGCGTCGCGCCAGCACCTCGCCGATCGATGGCAACCCCCGCAAATCCTCGATTGTCGCTGTGTTGATGTCGATCCGTTCCTGCGCCACAGCCGCCAGTGCACTGCGGGGTGAACCGGCCGCAAAGATCAGCGTCAATGACGACGATAAGAGAATCACCGCCAGCCTCTGCCCGATAAATCTTACCTCAGACAAGACCATGCAGCCGTACCCGGAACTCCCCGTTATTGATCTGCAACCCGTCAGGTGCCCGACGGCTGAATTCAGTCTGGCGCGCTACCAGACCCGGCACACCTCCGTGAACTGCCGCCAGCCCATAATGTTCGTTGGTCAGAATCGCCTTCAGTCGCGGATTGGGCGAGCAGGCCAGACCATACCTGACCGAGACGATCGGCAGCTCCGGCACCAACGCCGGATTGATGATCTCCACCGCCCCGTCAAAAATGTTGATACGCGCCTCGCGATCCCGCGCTCCCCAGTCCCGGTGCGCCAGCGAGTTGATCAACGCCTCAACGACCACCGGTCGACTGTAGTTGGCCCGCACCGGCAGAAACTCGTCGATGCTTTCAATTGCCTCCTCACGCATCTTTCGTGAGGGCCGTGCATCCCAAAGATCAATGTAGCGCTCCATCATCCGCAGCGCCCCGTCAAAGAGCGAGAGCAGATTGCCGTGCAGCCGCACCTGCTCGATCACCGGCGTCTCCACCCCCTCGCCGCTGTATCGCGTCACCACCAGACTCGCAAACGGGAGCAGTTCGCGTATACTCGCATCCTTCCCGAAGAGCAGCATCCCGCCCATCGTTGGCCAGAGCTCCTCGTCAACCTTCAGCGCCAGCCCCATCTCCCTCATCACCCGTGTCGTCGGGAAGCCCCGCTTCCCCTCACCCCACGGCCCCGGATCCACCCCGCGAATGTAGCTCCAGAAGAGCGACTCGTCGATCTCCTGCTCGATCGTGGCCCCGAAGACCGGTACCTGCTCGAATCGTGTCAGGTGAGTCTCGCGGTAAATACGCGATAACTCCTCGCGCGTCGCCTCACGCTTGATCGCTCCCTCGCGCAGGTAGAAACGATCGTCCATCGTTCGGTGCGGGCGATCGGCCGGTGTCAGTTCGAGGGTGACGATCCGCCGGCCGTTGTCAAACGCTACCTTGTTGATCCACGGCATCACCGGCGGCTGAATCTGTCGCGCACAGATTTCCCGCAACTGCTCCTCGACGCTCTCCGGATCGTCCACCCCTTCGATCCTCAGCTGATCGTTGACCCCGAAGATGATCGCCCCGCCATCTGTGTTCGCCAGCGCAATGATCTCGGCGATCAGCTTCTCGACATTGCTGAATCGAACCTTCAGTTCGAGGTAGGTGTCCTCACCTCCCCGTATCATCCGCAGCAACTCCGGCCGCGTCACCACGTGCGCCGGTGACGATACCAGATACTCATAATAGGATCGCTCTGAACCCGGCTGCTGACGTGAACGCTGATGATGATGAGAGCGTTTCCGGGCCATGGCGGAGGGAATCGATGGCGTGATCTCCGGCACTTTCAATGCCGGAGATCACTCGGTTGATGCAAAGCTGATCGCGGCCACCACCGCCAGGTTGCCTTGCCGGCAGCTTGGCAGCGCCTGGCTGCCGGCTACTTCTGCGTCTTGCTGTCGCCCGACTTGTCCTCAGGGCTCTCGGCCATCCCCTTCTTGAAACTCTGAATGCTCTCGCCAAGCCCCTTGGCCAGCGATGGCAGACGGCTGCCACCGAAGAGAACCAGCAGAATCACCAGAATGATGATCAACTCCGTAGGCCCAAGCCCGCCAATGACAAAAAGTACTGTGTTCATATAATCTCCTCTACCGGTTACTCGCTCGGTTCCTCGCTGCAATGACTGCTTATCCCGGGTGGCGACGCCTTACCTGATGTCTTTTATGATCCATCTGACCTGTCTGACCTGTCTGACCTGTCTGACCTGTCTGACCTGTCTGACCTGTCTGACCCGTCTGACGTCGTCCGGTCTGCACCGAATATCGTACCGAATATCAGGATGATAGATGATAACTCAATATATTTAAATATGATCCCGGAACGACGCTGACTCCGACTCTTCTATTGCAACGATGGGCATTTTAGCCCCCGCTGTGTCATGGTGTCAATCAGCCCATGTCTTGAAGTCCGGCTTATTCGGGTGTTATAGTTCAAGCGGTCGCGTAAAGAAGAACAATAAGAATGTACAAAAGGGAGGAAGAGGAGATGGCTGACAACAACGGCAATGCGGGAGACAAGCTGATCTATTTTCTGGTAGGAGCGGGAATCGGGGCCGTGACAGCGCTGCTCTTTGCGCCGAAGTCGGGCACGGAGCTTCGTTCAGACATCGCCGATGCGACACGCAAGAGTATCGATTACGCGCGTGACACCGGGCGTGATATGACTGAGCGTGCCACCGATTACTATCAGCAGGGGCGTGAATCGGTCACCGATCTTGCCGATCGCGGTCGGGATGCGATCACCCGGCAGAAGGCGCAGTTTGCTGCGGCGATCGAGGCGGGCAAGCAGGGCTATCGCGAGGCCAAACAGGCTGACCAGCTGGCAAGCGCCGCCGAGGAGATCTGAACCGGAACACGCAATATTGGAACACGTCTCTGATTAGTGGAGATTCCAGCGAGCCGTGTTCCGATTTCGGCTGTGTATATTTCGGCTGTGTATATTTCGGCTGTGTACATTTTGGCTGTGTACATTTTGGCTGTGTACATTTTGGCTGTTTCTGTATAGCCACCACCCGGATCTATGAGGTCGCAGGGAGGGGATTGCTGATTACAGCCGGGATCCGTCATGGAGACTGGTCGAATACTGGTCAGACACTGCCAGACACTGCCAGACACTGCCAGACACTGCCAGACACTGCCAGACACTGCCAGACACTGGTCGACCAATCGATACCATCTGGAGCTTTAACCCTGGGAGCTTTACTGTGGATAACGGATTGTCAGTCTTTGTTGCCATTGCCCTGGCCGTTCTGCTGTTGGTGCAGGCCGCGGTCTTTATCGGCTTCTATTTTCTTGCGCGCCGGGTGGTTGCCACAGTCGAGCGGGTTGGAGAATTGCAGAATCGTGCCGAATATCTGCTCAACAATACGGAGCCGGTGTTGAGGATGGCGCATGAATTGATGGGCGATCTGCGCGAGGCATCGGGGTATGTGGCAAAGGGAGCGGAGCAGATCAGCATCATTGCAAGTCTGGCAAAGGATGAGGCGGCCGAGATCAAGTCGCTGCTTGGCGACACGACGGCGATGGCAAGGCGGGAAGTCGAGCGGGCGAAGGTTCACGTCGCGAAGATCCAGGATACTCTCACCGAGGCGACTGATGAGTTCGACAAGGCAACGAATCTCGTGCAGCGAAGCGTGCTCGAACCGGCACGTGAGTTCTCCTACGTGATGTACGGGCTGCGTCGTGCCATCGAGGTTCTCATGGCCGGCCGGCGTCTCCCGGTCGATCGTGCCTATCAGGACGAGGAGATGTTCATCTGACCGGGCCCGGGCGGGTTGGCGGGGGGAAGGCCCTCGCACTGGCAAAAAGCATCCTGCTCCGTCAGGCAACGGGTGGGATGCTTTTTTATTGGCTTTTTTATTGATGAAGAGTGCGGTATGATCGCACCTTTTTGAAAAGTTTGAAAAGACCGATAACAAAGACTGACAGGCAATCCTGACAACAGGCTACAGTGCCACCGAACAACGATTATGACAACTGAATCGACCACTGATCTGAAAGCGACAGTCAACCTGCCGAAGACCGATTTTGCGCAGAAGGCAAATCTTCCGACGAGTGAGCCGCGGCGGTTGGAGCGGTGGGCGGGGATGGATCTCTACGCGAGGCTGCGTGAGGCTCGCGCCGGGCGACCGCTCTATGTGCTGCACGATGGTCCGCCATATGCCAACGGGCGGATTCATCTCGGACACGTACTCAACAAGGTGCTGAAGGATTTCTGCGTCAGATCGCGTTCGATGATGGGTTATTGGGCACCCTATGTGCCGGGCTGGGACTGTCACGGGCTGCCGATCGAGATCAAGGTTGAGGAGGAGCTTGGCGGGCGGAAGCAGGACATGCCAACGATCGAGATCCGGCGAGCGGCACGTCGGCATGCCGAGAAATTTCTTGCGCTGCAGCGCGAGGACTTCAAGCGGCTGGGCATTCTCGGTGAGTGGGAGAATCCCTACCAGACGATGAACTACCATTACCAGGCGCAGATTGTGCGGGTCTTCGGGAAATTTGTTGAGAAGGGATCAGTCTACAAGGGGATGAGGCCGGTTCACTGGTGCATCAGTTGTCAGACGGCGCTGGCGGAGGCAGAGGTCGAGTACCGCGAGCACACGAGCTATTCGGTCTACGTGCCATTCCCGTTTCCGGATGCGGCGAAGGTCGATCCGGCGCTGGCGGGGAGGCGGGTGCGGATCGTCATCTGGACGACGACGCCGTGGACGCTGCCGGCTAACCTTGGGATCAGCCTCAATCCGGCTTTCGAATACAGCGCGGTCGAGGTCGGTGAAGATGTTTACATCGTCGCTTCAGGGTTGCTGGAGCAGGTGGCGGCGAAGGTTGGCTGGGTCGAGAGCGGGTATCGGGTGATTGGTGTCTACAGCGGCGAGCTCTTTGACAGGCTGGAGGCACGTCATCCGTTTATCGATCGGGTGAGTCTGTTGATGCTTGGCGACCATGTGACGCTCGATGCGGGAACGGGGGCGGTGCACACGGCGCCGGGTCACGGCTATGAGGACTATGTCATCGGCCGTCAGTATGGGCTTGAGACCTATAATCCGGTGGATAATCGGGGCTTCTTCGTCAGGGAGGTCGAGCATTTTGCGGGGATGCGCGTCGTGCCGTTGTCAAAGGCGGACGCGGAGAGGGACGGCAATCGGGCGGTGATCGCTCATTTGAAGTCGATTGGCGCGCTGCTGCAACAGGAGAGATTTCAGCATCAGTATCCGCACTGCTGGCGTTGTCACCATCCGGTGATCTTCCGGGCGACGCCGCAGTGGTTTATCTCGATGGCCGGATCGGGGCTCAACCAGCGGGCGATCGACGCCTGTGATGGTATCCAGTGGGTACCGGGCTGGGGCAACGAGCGGATGAAAAATATGTTCAAGGATCGTCCCGACTGGTGTATTTCACGCCAGCGGGCGTGGGGAGTGCCGATCGTCGTCTTTTACTGTGACGATTGTGACGAGAGCCTCTGCGATCCGGCGGTGATTTCGCGGGTGGCCGATATCTTCGAGCAGGAGTCGGCGGATGCGTGGTACACGCGAGAGGCGGCGGAGTTGTTGCCGCCGGGGACATCCTGCCGGCGTTGCGGGTCGACGCGACTGCGCAAGGAGAAGGACATTCTCGATGTCTGGTTCGACTCGGGATCAAGCTCGATTGCGGTGCTCGAAGCTTATGGTCTGCCCTATCCGGCAGATGTCTATCTTGAGGGGGGCGATCAGTTCCGCGGCTGGTTCAATTCGTCACTGGTGGTTGGGCTGGAGGTGATGGGGGCGCCGCCGTACCGTGCGGTGATCACCAACGGCTGGGCGGTCGATGGCAATGGCGAAAAGATGTCCAAGTCGAAGGGCAACGTCGTCGAGCCGGACAAGGTAATCCGGGTGATGGGTGCCGAGATCCTGCGGCTCTGGTGTTCGGCGCTCGACTATCACGAGGACATGCGCGTCTCCGACGAGATTCTCAAGCGAATCTCGGACGCCTACCGCAAGCTGCGCAACACGGCGCGTTATTGTCTGGGCAACCTCGATGGCTTCGAGCCGGAGACTGACCGGGTTGCACTGGCGGAGATGGAGGAGATCGATCGCTGGGCACTGGCCGAACTCGACCGGGTGACGCGACGGGTACTTGCCGCCTATGAGAGCTATGACTTCACCGATGTCTACCAGACGCTCTATTCCTATGCGACGATCGAGCTCTCGGCGCTCTATTTCGACATTCTCAAGGATCGACTCTACACCAGTGCGCCAAAGTCAGTCTCACGCCGGTCGGCACAAACGGTTCTTTACGAGGTGGTTCATCGGCTGGCGCGGCTGATGTCGCCGGTACTCGCCTTCACGGCGGATGAGATCTGGGAGAACATCCCCGGGGCAGGTAATGAGGCGGCATCGGTCCATCTGACGCTCTTTCCGGGGCCGGAGCCGGCATGGGAAGACCGGGATCTGCTCGATCGCTATCATCGACTCTTCGAGGTTCGCGGGGCAGTGACGAGGGCGCTCGAGGAGGCGCGAGTTGGCAAACTGATCGGCTCGCCGCTCGAAGCACGTGTACTGATCAGGGCTGATGTGGCAACACGCGAGTTTCTTGCCTCTTTCGGGGAGTCTTTACGCTTCACGCTGCTGGTGTCGCAGTTGGTTCTTGCAGATGGCACGGGGCTGGAGATCATTGTCGGGAAGGCAGATGGCGCGAAGTGTGAGCGCTGCTGGCACTACACCACCGACATCGGCTCAGATCCGCGCTATCCCGGCGCTTGTGGTCGGTGTGCCGGACACCTTGCGGAGAAGGGGTAACCGTCGATGTCACCAGTCAAATCGAGAGCGGGCTATCTGCTGGTAACTCTGGTGCTGCTGGTCGTTGATCAGGCGACCAAGTTCTGGGCGATGGTCAGCCTGCGGCCGCGAATATTCATCGAGGTTGTGCCGGGATTCTTTCGACTGAGTTACGCGACCAATCGCGGGGTGGCCTTCAGCCTCTTTGCCGACAGCCAGGCAGAGATTCGCTATCTGCTGGCCGCTTTTTCGCTGGTGGCAGCATTGCTGGTTGCCGGTTTTCAATGGCGGACGCCGACAGGTCACCGGCGGTTGCAGTCAGCTTTCTCACTGATGCTGGCTGGTATCCTTGGCAACTTGATTGACCGGATTCGTCTTGGCGAGGTGGTCGATTTTCTCGATTTCCATATAATGGACAGGTACGCCTGGCCGACGTTCAATGTGGCTGACACGGCGATTTGTATCGGGGCCGGTCTGGTGGCACTCGACATCATCCTTGAGGAGCGTGAGGCGCGACGATATGTTTCCTGAACTTTTCAAGATTCCGGGTACGGAGCTGACTCTGAACACTTATGGGCTGTTGCTGGCACTCTCGTTCATTGCCGGGCTGGCGCTGATGGCGAGGCTGGCGGAGCGCGACGGTCTCGACAAATCACGGGCATACGATCTGGGGCTCTGGGTACTGGCGGCATCGTTGATCGGGTCGAAGGCGCTGATGGTCGCAACGGAGTGGAACCTCTACTACCGTGACAACCCGCGTGAGATCTTCTCGCTCGACTTCTTCCGTTCGGGAGGGGTCTTTTACGGTGGTTTTCTGGGAGCAGCGCTGGCGTCGCTGATCGTTGCCCGGCTCTATCGCCTCGACTGGTGGCGGATGGCGGATGCCTGTGCTCCGGGGATTGCGATTGGGCAGAGCATTGGCCGGCTGGGCTGCTTCAGTTCGGGCTGTTGCTGGGGCAAACCGACGACCTCGGCGATCGGGGTCCATTTCACTGAGAGGGCGCATGAGATCACGGGGGTGCCGGTGATCGTCGCGCACATGGTCGATCCAAAGGAACAGTACGGCTGGATAGACAAGCTGGGAGGGGTGCTTGCTCCACTCAAGCTCCATCCGACGCAGCTTTACGAGACCGGTGCCACCCTGCTGCTGACCTTGATTCTGCTGGCTGTCTTCAAGCGTCGCCGCTTTACCGGGCAGGTGATTCTTGCCTGGGGGATACTCTACGCGATCGCACGGTTCATCATCGAGTACTGGCGTGACGACTGGCGTGGAATGGTCTGGAAGCTCTCGACCTCGCAGTTTATTGCCGTGGTGATCTTTCTCCTTTCGCTCGCGATCTACCTTTACCGATGGTCGCGATCGAGGGTGCAGATAGCGGAGGGATAACCTGCCCATGCGATTGGCCTGCTTCTCTCCGCTTCCGCCGGGAAAGTCCGGCATCGCCGACTACAGCGCCGAACTCTTGCCTCATCTGGCGCGTGGAGCGGAGATTACGGTCTTCGTTGATCAGGCCGCTGAGTTGAATCGCCATCGTGGTCGCACCGACTACGATGTCCAGTTGGCGATGCATTTTGACGAGATCGATGCCCGGCAGCCATTCGATCTCTGCATCTATCATCAGGGGAATAATCCATACCACGATTTTGTCTACGAGCAGGCTCTGCGGCGGCCGGGCCTGCTGGTGCTCCATGAGCATTGCCTCCATCACCTGATTGCGTGGAAGACGCTGGGACAGGGTGATGAGGAAGGCTATTGGAAGGAGATGTTCTACGCTTACGGGCGCCTCGGCTCGCGGATGGCGGAGACGCGCTCGCGTGCCGTCTTCAGCGAGTATCAGCAGTTTACGATGCCGCTCAACCATCGACTGATCAATCGCAGCCTCGGGATTGCGCTGCATAACGGTTATGCCGCCACGCAGCTGGAGGAGCTGGCTGCGGGTATTCCGATTGAGGTGATCCCTCATCATCTGACGCCGGCGGTTGATGGTATAGCGGCGCTCGATCGTGATGAGTGTCGTCAGTCGCTTGGGTTACCAGCGAACGCCTTCATCTTTGCCTCACTTGGCTTTGTGACCGAGCCAAAACGGATACCAAAGATTCTGGCAGCTTTTCAGCGGCTGCTGACGCTGGTTCCCGACGCTTACTATGTAATCGTCGGCGAGGATCACTGGCGATGGAAGGTGGCGCCGCTGATCG
>CAIKMY010000310.1 GCA_903828635.1 uncultured Acidobacteriota bacterium | reverse complement strand
CGAGCGCCGCCTCGGCAACCACTCGCCGCCGCGTTTCCTGCCCCTCACTCACTCCTCCAATCCTCTTTGCCGTTCGCTTCATCATCCCCCGCCATTTCGTTATCATCAACGCCCCAGGCCTGACAGTTTGACGCTGTACTAATAAATTGTCAAACAACTGATGAATTGCGAGCAGGACTGGCAAATTGACCGGCAAAGATGTACCGTCAGGCGTCAGGGATGAGAATTGACCACTGTTGGCGACGATGTGGTCAGACGATGTGGTCAATGGTTGGAGGTAAAAAAGAAACAGATGAAGCGATCGTGGAGACTGGTGCTGGCGGCGGTGATCGTCTCGATTTTATCGGGTGTGGCAGGCGAGCATGGCGTCACGGCCTCGGGCGAGGTGGCACGCGGGCTGGAGCAGTTGAGATACAACAATCCGGGGCTGGTGGTCGACCTCGGAGTGGGGCTCTGGGCGTGGCCGATACCGTGCGATGCCGACGGGGATGGCGATTACGACCTGATCGTCTCTTGTCCGGACAAGCCATCTAACGGGATCTGGTTCTTTGAGAACAATACCGGCGAGACATCGCGGAACAAGATGCCGGTCTTCAGGCCGGCGCGACGACTGAGCGGGACGCGCCATTACGTGATGCCGAGTTATGTCGACGGGCGGATGCGGGTGCTGGCACCGGGCGAGGAGTATCCGGGATTTGAGCGGGTCGGGCTGGCACAGCCGCAGAAGCTGCCAATAGCAGCCGACTTTTACAAGCCGGAGGGTAAACAGCCAAAGGGGCCGAAGGTACGCCACAACCAGTGGCGTTACGTCGACTATGATGGTGATGGGGCGCTCGATCTGGTGACGGGGATCGAGGACTGGAGCTATTACGGCTGGGACGATGCGTGGAATGAGCGAGGGGAATGGGTCAACGGGCCACTGCACGGTTTCGTCATTCTGCACCGCAACGCGGCGACGAGCGCGGCACCGCGCTACGAGGCACCCGTGAAGTTGCGAGCGGCGGGACAGCCGATCGACACCTTCGGATGCCCCTCGCCAAACTTCGAGGACTTTGACGGAGACGGAGATCTCGACCTGCTGACGGGAGAGTTTCTCGATGGCTTCACCTATTTTGAGAACACCGGCACGCGGGTGAGTCCGGTCTATGCTGCGGGTCGGCGTTTGCAGGACGGGCGTGGTGCGGCGCTGACGATGGATCTGGAGATGATCGTCCCGGTAGCCTTTGACTGGGACCGGGATGGAGATTTCGATCTGATCGTCGGCGACGAGGATGGTCGGGTGGCCTTCGTCGAAAATACCGGCAGGCTGGCAAGAGATCGAACGCCGATCTTTGTGCAACCGGTCTATTTCCGTCAGGAAGCGGAAACGCTGAAGTCCGGCGCGCTGGCAACGCCGGTGGGGGTCGATTGGGATGAAGATGGGGATACCGATATCGTCAGCGGCAACACTGCGGGTTATATCGAGTTCTTTGAGAATCTGAGCGGCCCGCAGGTTGAGTCACCACGATGGGCAGCACCACGGCGGCTGGAAGCGGGTGGACGCCGGTTCCGGATCATGGCCGGCAGGAATGGCAGCATTCAGGGGCCGGCTGAGGCAAAATGGGGCTACACGGCACTCAACATCGCCGACTGGGATGGTGACGGACGGCTCGACATCGTCTTCAATTCAATCTTCGGTCGTGTTGAATGGCTGCGCAATACGGGAAAACGTGGAGCACCGCGACTGGCTGCACCGCAGCCGATCAAGGTCGAATGGGAGGGGCGGCAACCGCACCTCGCCTGGGGATGGCTGAGACCGCGCGGGGGGGAGTTACTGACGCAGTGGCGCACTACCCCCGGGCTGAGTGACCTTAATGGCGACGGGCTGGTCGATCTGGTTATGCTTGATCACGAGGGCTATCTCGCCTTCTTTGAGCGGGCTCGCGATGGCGGCAGGCTGATTCTCAGGAGCCCGCGCCGAATCTTCGTCGATGATCGCGGCACAGCCATCAGGCTCAACCCGGGGCTTGCGGGACGCAGCGGCCGGCGCAAGCTCTGCCTGACCGACTGGGACGGGGACGGACGTCTCGACCTGCTGCTCAATTCGAGCAATGCCGATTTTCTGCGCCAGGTCGATCAGCGCGACGGACTCCTGATAATGAAGAATGGCGGAACCCTTGCCGAACGCACGCGGGCCGACATCGAGCCGCTGATCGGTTTCTTTGTCAACACCCTGGTGATGCGCACCGATCTCT
>CAIKMY010000309.1 GCA_903828635.1 uncultured Acidobacteriota bacterium | reverse complement strand
TGATGAGTATCTGAAGCTGCCAACCGGTCACTCGGCTGTTCTCGGAGCTGAAGCGATCGGGGCGATTTCACCAACTCCGGTAAATTGTGGGACCAGCACGGTCACGGCGACTCTCAACTTCGATGGCTTCAGTTATAATTTCCTGCCTCGGGTTCTGGCGGTCGATAGCATCGCCAGCCGGGGCAATAACAATGATACCTTCATTGTTATCAACCGACTGGGTGGGAATCTTGCTACTTCAGCGAGTGGTATCGGATCGATCTTCGGTGTTCTTTATAATGATACTGAGGTCTCCCAGAGCTTCACGCTGCAGAGCAGTCGCTGTCAGTTGACCGGCAGTCTCTCAGGATCCTTCCCTCGAACCACACCACGCTTTGAGCAGGTCATTCCGAGTGGCACTACGGGATGGATGAAGTTCTGGACTTTGGGGGATACGGCACTCTCCGGAGCGGCTATAAATTTCAACGTCAATGCCGGAAGCGGGTCACAAAACTTCAATCAGGGACACAACCTGCACAAGTTGACTCTGACCAACACGGCAACTATCAGCATCCCCATCTTCCCGCCAAGCTGTTAAGACGGGTATGGGCAGAGACTGAGAACAGTCAGTCCTCCATATTAAAATTACAGGGGCCAATGACTTATTGCAGTCATTGGCCCCTGTTCTTTCAATACTTCACAACTTGCGCATTGCCAACATCGGAGACAGGACTGACGCCGAGACGAGTTATACATCGGCATTTCTTCAGGTCAGTCTCAGGCAGTGACGCAGAGAACGAATATGCTTTCAGTATTTGACTACCGCGCCGGTCAAAGACTGAAGAAAAGAGACAAGGTCGTGTTGTTCCTGGAGAGAAAGGCCGAGTTGATGAAGTTCTTCGTCGAGATTGAGATTGACGCGACCACCAAGATTATAAAACCTGACGACATCCTCAAGGGTTTGAGCGCTGCCATCGTGAAAGTAAGGAGCAGTGAGTGCGACATTGCGCAGCGACGGTGTACGATATGAGCCGATCTCAAAGAGCATTGACGAGACGAGCGTGCGCCCGAGTTCCGCGCCTCCGTCCTGATCACCGAGATGGGCAAGCGAGGTCGCGGGAAGGGCGGCCTCGATGGTGTGAGCGGCTTGTCGGGCAAGCGCCGCAAAGCGTGGGTGAGCGGCGGCGACTCCGGTATTCTGATAGGCGAAGTTGGTAAAGAAAGGTTGTTGTTCAGAGAAGACGTGGCAGCGAGAGCAGCGACCACGACCACGGAAGAGGCTCAGGCCGCGGCGAGCCGCAGGTGTCAGAGCCTGATCATCGCCGGCTTGAAAGCGATCGAACGGGGAGTCTCCGGAGAGAAGTGTCCGCTCGAAGGAGGCAATGGAGGCCGCGACACGTGACGGAGTAACCTCATCATTGCCGAAGGCCTCACGAAAGGCGCGTCGATAGGCAGGGTCACTGCGCAGTCGTGAGAGTGGCTCCTCGACGGAGTCATTCCCCATCTCACGTGGGTTGGTCAGTGGCTGGAGGGCCTGTTCTTCAAGGGTGTCGGCACGTCCATCCCAGAACTGTGCCGTATTGTAAATTACATTGAGCAGGCTCATCGAATTACGACTGCCCCGCCGGCCACGGATTCCCTCGGCGACCGGCTTGCCGTCGGTGAATGCCCGCTCAGGCTGATGGCAGGTGGCACAGGCAATGGTTTCATCCGCCGAGAGTCGCTTTTCAAAGAAGAGCCGACGGCCAAGAGCAATTTTGGCAAGTGTGAGCCGATTGTCAGCTGGCACATAGTAGCTCCAGGTATCGGCTGGCAGGCCAGGCGGGATGGGCGGCAGGATGGGCGTATTGATACCGTGCTGAGCGGTAAGCACAGCTTTCGGGTGTGCTGCGAAGATAACCGCGAGGCCGACGAGCGCCAGCCCTGCTGCCAAATGTCTGCCGTGTTGTCCGACATTATTCTTCATTCAGATGCTATCGAGAATGACTCTGGCAATAGTCAGGTAGATGACCAGCCCGGTGGCATCGACGAGAGTCGAGATGAGTGGGGCGGAGAGTAGCGCCGGATCCATCCCGATCGAGTTGGCGAGTATCGGAACGATCGCACCAACCGTGGTCGACCAGATGCAGATGGCGCAGATGGTTGCGCCAATCGTCAGGGAGAGTGGCAGATCTCCGGTTACCCAATAGGCCTGGGCAAAGGCGGCGAGAGAGAGCAGCAGGCCAACGAGCAGACCGGTGGTCGCTTCGCGAAGAACGACACGCCATGCCTGACGAATGCCGATCTCGCCAAGCGAGAGGCTGCGGATGACGGTCATGACGGTTTGTGCTCCGGCGTTGCCGCCAGTTCCGATCAGCAGCGGAACAAAGAAGTTGAGCGCGACCACCGCCTTGAGTTCATCTTCAAAACTGTGGAGCACTTTGCTGGTCAGAGTGCCAGCGACGAAGAGAAAGAGGAGCCAGCCGATCCGCTTGCGGACAACGTGGACCACCGGGTTGTCAAAATAGGGGCGGTCGAGTGCGCCGGGCTCGACCGCCGCCATTCGCAGCATATCCTCAGTCTGTTCTTCGATGAAGACATCGATAACATCGTCGACGGTGACGATGCCGAGCAGTGTTCCGTCGTCTCCAACGACCGGGACGGCAAGCAGATCGTACTTGGCGATCTTCTTGGCCACGGATTCCTGGTCATCGTAATGATTGACAGTAATAGGTTTGCGGCGCATGACCTCGGAGATTGGCTGATTGAGGTCGGCCATGATCAGGTCGCGCAGCGAGATCGAGCCCAGCAGCGTGTCGTTGTCCGGATTGAGCACATAGCAGGCGTAAATCGATTCCTTCTCACGAGCGACCTCGCGGATATGGCGCAGCGCCTCGGCGACGTTCCATGAGGGCTCGATCCTCATGAATTCAGTGGTCATAATGCCGCCGGCAGTGTTCTCGTCGTACTGAAGAAGATGCTCAAGCTCAGTCTTGACCTCGGCACTGACCCTGGCCAAAATCCGGCGACGCTCCATCAGGCCGGTCTGCTGGATGACATCGGTACGCTCGTCAGCAGAGAGCCCCTCAAGGATCTGGGCGGCACGGGCCGGATCGAGCTTTTCAAGGATAGCGCCACGACGCGTCATTGCCGGCAGATCGAGCAGGTCAATCGCCCGCACCACCGGAAGCATCGTTACCACGGTTGCCGCGTCGATCAGATTGAGCTGATTGAGAAGTTCGACGAGATCAGCGGGTGGCAGGTCGCTGACCTGCTCGCTGATACCAACGAAGCTCTCCTCGAGGCGAAGGTTGATGCGCTCCCGCAACTCATCGAGCGTGGCCACAATCCTACCTCCTCCCCTCCCACTTTTTCCTGAGGTCATTCATCAGGTCGACAAAGCGCAGGTCGCAGCGCAGATTATCGAGGCGGTTGTTGTCTGCAAACATCGGGAAATTCTCGTTGCCGAGGGCAATCGCCTGGCGGATCCACGAGATTGCTTCGTCTCGATGATTCTCCATTGCATAGAGCGAGGCCATCCAGACAGCAAGATCATGATCAGCAGCCGCTGTCTGACGAACCTGTTCGGTAATCGAGCTCAGTGCCTCTTCGTGTTCTCCACGGGCGCTGTGGCACCAGCCAATGAGAATCTGTACCGGATCGAAGTGCGGATGCTGCTGAAGAATCTCTTCAAGCAGCCGCTGACAATCGTCGATACGACCCATATTGAAGCAGGTCACGGAGAGGAAGATCTTGACCAGCGGATGGTCGGGTTCAACCCGGCGTGCCTCTTCATAGGCAGCGAGCGCCCGGTCGTATTCGTGGCGATAAGAGTAGATGCGGCCTCGGTTGTAACCGGCAATGACGATGTCACGGGGACTGAGTTCGACCAGCCGGTCATACTGTTTGAGGGCTCGGTCGTAGAGACCATTGAGGCGGTAGAGCATCCCGGCAACAATGAAGACGGTTGGATCATTGGGTGCCTTGCGACGAACATCGGCAAGCGTCGCCAGTGCCTTATCTTTCTCGCCGCGATTGAGATAGACGTAAACCATCTGCAAGTGAGCCCCGGGGATCTCCGGATCGAGTGCAATTGCCCGGCGCAGTGACTCTTCAGCTAGTGCAAAGTATTCCTGACCGCCGTAACCCTGGCCGTGATGAACGTAACATCGGCCAAGAGTATAGTGAGCTCGTGCAAACTCTGGATCGAGTCTGATTGCTTCGGAGAACATCTTGATCGCGTCGTCAAGGTCATGGTCATCGAAGGTGTGCGACATATACTGAAAGAGAAGATCACGGCCACGGAGATAAAACTCGTAGGCCTCGCTGCTCTTTGTCAGCGGTTTCTCGATCTTCCTCATCTCGACTTCGGTAAGGCGGAGATGCAGCCCTTCGATGACGTGTTCTGCGATCTTGTCCTGAATCGTCATCAGGTCACGTGAGTCGAGATCGATCTTCTCGCTCCAGAGGATATTGCTGGTGGAGGTGTCAATCAACTGCGCCGTGACGCGAAAGCGCTCACCACTCTTGATGAAGCTGCCGGTGAGGACGGTATTGACCGCCAGATCCTGGCCAATCTGCACTGGATCGACCTGCTGTCCGGTATACTGGGCTATGTACTGCGATGGGCGCACGACCAGTGAGCGCAGATTGGCCAGCTCGGCAATCAGCCCGTCGGCGAGGGAAAATTCATAGAAATTGTCCTCGGCATTTCTTGAGAGGTTCTGGAAGGGGAGGACGGCGATCGTTCTTCGGGTCTCGGTTCCCCAGGACGCAGGTCGGGACGGCGAACTACCTGAAGAGCTGTTCGACTGACCGGAGCGTGAGATCGTGTCTTGGCGCGAGGTCGCCGAGACCGAAGTGCCGCGTGAATTGCCATTTGATCCATTTGATCCGTTTGATCCGTTTGATCCGTTTGATCCGTTTGATCCGCGCAGCATGCCGAAGACTCCGCCCCCGAAGAGGCGTCCGAGCGTGCTCGAAAGGCGCCAACTTGATGGCCGTGCGTGTTGTGGAAGGATCGGTGACGCGGAAAGCTCGGTTGGGAGAATGCCTGATTCGCCGGCGACGCGCCGCAGAAGCTCCTTCAGATCCTCGCGCATGGCGGCCATGGTCGGATAGCGATCCTTTGGCTTCTTGGCCATCGCCCGATCGAGCAATCCTTGCAACTCGGGCGGAGGGTTGGTCGTCAGATCGCTGATGGGACAGGGGCGATCATTGGTCACTGCGTGGAGGATCTCGATCCGGTTGGCACCATTGAATGGAGGCTGACCCGTCACCATCTCATAAAGAATGACGCCGAGACTGAAGATGTCGGTACGGTGGTCGACGCGCTCGCCGGCAGCCTGCTCAGGGGATCCATAGCCGAGCGAGCCGTATGGCACGCCGATCTCAGTCATTGAATGCTCGAGATTGGCACGCTCGTCGCCAGCCTTCCCGGACTCGCCATCCTTCTCAAGCATCTTTGCCAGCCCGAAGTCGAGGATCTTCACCTGCCCCTGATCGCTGACAATGATATTCGATGGCTTGATGTCGCGATGAACGATCCCGCGAGCATGGGCGGCGGTGATTGCATCGGCAAGTTGAATGGCGATCGAGAGCGCCCCAACAATCTCAAGGGGCTGTCGGTTTATCAGATGCTTCAGGGTTCGCCCCTCGATGAAGGGCATGACAATGTAGCAGAGGCCGTCGGATTCGCCGATGTCGTAGATGGCGCAGATGTTCGGATGATCAAGGGATGACGCAAGCCGTGCTTCACGCTCAAATCGGCGCCTTGCAGTGTCGGTGGCGGCAAGATCCGGCAGGAGAGTCTTGAGCACCACTACACGATTGAGTCGCAGATCCTCCGCACGATAGGCAATGGCCTGCCCCCCCTGACCCAGCCTGTCCAGAATCCGATAGTGTTGAATTGTCGTGCCCGGTGTCAGCGGAGCCATGGTCATCCTCGGTATATTTGCAAATAAAAATGTTTCTCTACATCGTCTGTCCGGAGGAAGAACGCTTTCCCGGGAAAATGTCGGTTGATCAACGGCAAACCAAAAGATGTATGCTACTACCGAGAGGGAGAGGCTTCAAGATGGAGAGAAAGTGTTTTCGACGATCAGGTCAAAAAAGGGGCGGAGTCGTAATGCTGACCGGTGAGACAGAGAGTGGTATCAGCGTCTGATAGCCACTGAGAGCCTTGCATCTGACGAAGACTTCGACGGTGTGACGACCCGGTGCAAGTGGTGGTGAGGCGAGCGAAAAAACAAAGCCGTGGGCAGGATCGGGAGTTGCAGCGGCAGTGACCAGATCAGGTCGGTTTCCGGATGCAATCGCCGATGAATGAAGATGCCCGTCGATGAAGAGTTGTACTTCGACTGGTTCTCGTGGGCGGGATGCATCAGCGGCCCAGCCGGCGACACGGGCAGAGTCGGCGATGTCGATTGCTCCACGAATGCCGGGGTGAAAGTTGGAGAGGGTAGCAACGGTCGCCACCACGGAGAGCAGAATAATTTCCAGCAGCCCCTTGATAATGATCGCCGTGGAGAGTCGTTCAGAGAGCGAGATCATCGGCCACAATCCTTAACGTGATTGGTCGATCAGCACAGCTGCCCAGGCAGCGAGTGCGCTGACACGTTGATCGAAGTCGGCAAAGCGTTGATCGCTGGTCTGGCCGTTGTGAAAGCGGTAATAGATCTGCTGCAGCACCACCGCGAGCTTGAAGACGGCAAAGACATGATAATAGGCGATACCGGAGAGGTCGCGTCCGCTGCGTTCGGCATAGCGGGCAATCAGCTGGTCGCGACGCATCCAGCCGGGCAGGGCAGTGACTCCCCGCAGCGAGCCGGAGAAGAGTTCGGGATCGTCGCTCTGCGGCCAGTAACAGAGGAGAAGGCCGAGATCAACCAGCGGATCGCCCACAGTGGACATCTCCCAGTCGAGGACGGCGACGAGCCGGGTCGGGTCGGCGGGGTTGAGCATGACGTTATCCAGCTTATAGTCATTATGCACAATGGTTGGTCGAGCCGGATCGGCCGGAAGGTGATCAAGCAGCCAGCGAGCCGCCCGGTTCATATCCGGGAGATCGGTGGTTCGCGCACGCTCCCACCTGCCGGCCCAGCCCTCGACCTGCCGTCGAACGAAGCCGATGGGCTTGCCAATCCGCGACAAACCGGTGGCCTCGATGTCGATCGCGTGCAGATCGGCAAGCGTGTCGACCATACTGGCGCTCAATCGCCGGCGGAGGTCGAGGTTATCACCCATCTCCGGCGGGATTATCTGCCTGACGACCAGTCCCTGACGTCGCTCCATCAGGTAGAATGGGGCACCAATCACTGCCGGATCTTCACAAAGAAGTAACGGCCGCGGCGCCAGTGGAAAGTGGGGATGAATTGACGCCAGCAGCCGATATTCGCGCGGCATGTCGTGGGCGGTAGGCGGGATCGGCCCCAATGGTGGTCGACGAAGGACAAATTCCTGCCCGCCAACCCGCAGACAATAGGTCAGATTCGAGTGGCCTCCGGGGAACTGTTCAAAGGTTACACGGCCACTGGCGTCAGGCGCCTGGTCACCGAGTGCCGCAGGAAGGTGACGATGCAGATAGTCTTCAATCGCGGCGTAATTGAAATCCTCACCCTTGCGGATCGGGGCGGTATCCGGCAGGAGACTCGATCGGGGTGGCTGGCCTTCGTTCATTCGGTTTACTCCGGTTATTTGAGGAATCCACTCTGATTGGTCGTTGCCGATGAGATCTGGTCGTTGAGCGGATCATCGAGAGCGAGCAGCCAGCGGAGCCCGGGAGTGAGACGATTCTGAACCGCCGGGTCGAGCAGCCGCTTTTGATATTGCTGCTGCGGCTTGTCGCGACGACAGTAGAAGCTGTGCAGCGCGAGCCGCGGGTGATCCGTTCGATTGGCTGTCCCGCCGTGCCAGAGATGGGCATTCATGACGACAACATCCCCGACCCTGCCGGTAAAGTATTGCTCCTCCGGATGGGGAGCGGACGGGTCGACGAGCGACTCCGATGGCAGCTTTCCCCAGCGGTGTGATCCGGGAACATAACGAGGCGCGCCATTCTCAACCGTGAAGTCATCGAGCATCCAGATCAGGTTGCAGACAGAGTACCCCTGTTCATCCGGCAGCGCTCCCGTGTCGCAATGGAGAGGCTGCGTCCAGTTGGAACGCGGCCGCGCTGATCGCGCGTTGAGACTGCTCAGCTTGAACTCCACACCCAGTACCTGCTCGACACAGGCAAGCAGGCGCGGCATCGCAATCGCCTCCTCGAAGACCTCTCCCCCGTTGACCAGGTTGGCCAGACGATCAGTCTCCGGTTCCTGCTTGAACTCCGATCCTGCCTGATCACCCTGTTCAGTGAAGAGCTGCCCGATCCGCTCACGCAGTCTGCGTGTCATCTCCTCATCGGCAAAGCCCGGCAGTCTCAGGAACCCCTCTTCGTTCAACTGTTGTTTTTCCTGCTCGGTAATGTTCATAATTGTCAGACAATAGCATAATTCGGGGGGGATATGGAGGGTAGGGAAGGTAGGGACAGTATGGAGTATGGACAGTATGGAGTATGGAGTATG
>CAIKMY010000308.1 GCA_903828635.1 uncultured Acidobacteriota bacterium | reverse complement strand
GGCTGGAATGACATCGTCATCACTTCCGTCAGCCCCTGCCAGCCAATGCGCTATTTCCATAACCTTGGCAATGGTCGTTTTGCTGATTGGAGTGATCGTTCCGCGCTCGACCAGCAGCCCGGCGGGATCAATGCTGTTCAGGCCGATTACAACAATGACGGACGACTCGACATCTTCGTTATGCGCGGCGGATGGGAATTGCCGATGCGTAACTCGCTGCTGCGCAACAACCCCGATGGTACTTTTAGCGATGTGACGATCGAGAGCGGCCTTGCCAGCATTGACTATTCAACCCACTCGGCCGCCTGGGCCGACTACGATCGTGACGGATGGCTCGACCTCTTCGTTGGCCACGAGAACAGTCCAAGCCAGCTCTTTTGTAATCGTGGCAACGGAACCTTTGAGGATGTCACCGGCCGGGCAGGGCTTGTCTTCTCCGCTTTCACCAAGGGAGCCACCTGGGGGGACTACGATCGTGATGGTTATCCGGACCTTTATGTGTCAAACTACGGCGAACCCAATCTGCTCTTCCATAATCTTGGTAACGGAAGCTTCGCCGAGGTTGGCCAGGCACTGGGTGTCGATCGTCCGGTCATGAGCTTTCCAACCTGGTTCTTTGATTATGACAATGATAGCCGGCTCGACCTTTTTGTTGCCGGATTCATTCCTTCGGTTGCTGAAGTGGTGCGCGGTTATCTCAGACAGCCGGCACGAACCGAGACGATGAAACTTTACCGCAATACCGGCAGCGGCTTTGAGGATGTAACGTCAAAGCTCGGGCTTGACCGCGTCGTTATGGCAATGGGGGCCAATTTTGGCGATCTTGACAGTGATGGCTACCTCGATTTCTACCTCGGAACCGGAGCGCCATCATTCGCCGCCCTCATCCCCAACCTGATGTTCCGCAATCGTGCCGGTCTCCGCTTCGATGACGTGACCACGGCCACCGGCACCGGCCACCTGCAGAAGGGGCATGGTGTCGCCTTTGGCGATCTCAATGGAGATGGTCGCGAAGATATCTACCTCAATGTTGGTGGATTTGTTCCCGGTGATTCTTACAACAAAGCGCTTTTTGCCAATCCCGGCAGCCGCAATAAATTTATCACGCTCAGGCTGCGCGGGACGAAGAGTAACCGGGCGGCGATTGGTGCACAGATCACTCTCACACTCACTGATAGTCGCGGGCACAAGGCGCTTCGCTACCGTGAGGTTTCCAGTGGTGGATCCTTTGGCGCCTCGACCCTCGCTCAGGAGATTGGCCTCGGCGATGCCCGACGGATCGACTCGGTCGAGATCGAGTGGCCTGTCAGTCGCACTCGCCAGACTTTTCGCAATCTGGCGCTCAACCGCACGTTTGAGATCATCGAAGGGGGAGGGGATCTGAGGGAACTGCCGGCGCAGACTTTTGCGTGGCCGGTAGTCAGGGATACCATCAGCAACCCGGAGGCAAAAGTTAAGGCCGCTCCGGCCCCTCGTTGATCACTTCGCCGCGCAGATTGCCCTGTGCAGCCGCCTCCTCGACCAGTTTGTTGAGTCGCGCAAAGGTCTCTCTTGCCTGATCGGCCTCCGCCTTGCGCCCGACCCTCGCGTAGGCTCGCGAGAGTACGAAATAGATGCGCGGCTCATTCGGCGAGAGCCGACGCGCCACCTCAAGCTCGACGATCGACTCCGCCGCCTCCCCTGTCTCCAGCAGTGCGCGTCCCAGCACATAATGGGCCAATGAGAGCCGCGGGTTGAGGTTGACCGCTTCCCTGGCATAACGCAGTCCGCCGGCCGCATCACGATTGCGCAGCCTGATGTAGGCGATCTGCAGCCTTGCCAGCGCGTGCGATGGCGAGACCTCGATCTCCTTCTCAAAGGCGGTAATCGCTGCCTCGTCGTTGCGCTGGTTGATCATGAATTTACCGTAGGCATACTGCACACCCGGACTGCGCGGGTAATCAGCCACCAGTTGCTCATACTCACGCTGCGCATCGCCAAAGTTTTTCTGTGCATAGAGATGTTCGGCAAAGCCGGCCCGGCGTATCAGGTTCCGATCGCGGTAGTTGCTGGTCACCAGTGATGGGAGCATTGCCAGGCGCAGGCTGGCCAGCCCATGCCCGATGAAGAGATCCTCGGTCGTCACGTTATCGTAGCTAAGTACTCCGAAGATATTCTGTGCGGTTTCGAAGTCCCCCTTGAGCAGCAGCAGCTGTCCCTCGTGATAACGCATGACGCGGCCGAGCTCCTGGTTGTCTCCAACTCCGGCTCGTCGCCCCTGGCGCAGATGCGTCAACGCACTGTCATACTCAGCCAGCCGAAATTCGCAGAGCCCGAGCATTGCCAGCGGAGAACCAATTCCTGGTTGCAGTGCGCTCGTCCGCTGAAATGCTGCCGCCGCCTGCTGGTATTCGTCCCGATCGTAATGGAGCGTCCCGAGATACCACCATCCATCGATCCACGTTGGCTGCGCGGTTACCGCCTTCTGGTAAAGCAGGATCGCCTCCTCGATTTTGCCCGATTCCCGTGCCTGGTCAGCCTGCACCTTGATCTGCTCGAGGTTGATCGGCGCTGTCGACTTTGCCGCACCTTTCGATTTCACCGGCGCTTTCCGGCCGACAGGCCGCGATCCACTCCCCGGTGATGCCTGGCCCGCCAGAATACTGATATCGGCCACAGTCAGCACCCCGGCCAGAGCCAGTGCCAACCCGGGCCCACTCATCTTTCTCATCCGCAACCTCATTTGCCTGCCGGCTTTGCCGCTATCCCTGCACCCTCGACGACTCGCACATAGCGATTGGTTGGCGGGGCAACCAGCTTGTCGACGATGCCGCTCGGCCACCTGACCTCGACACTCTCGAGCCCGGCTGCCTGCCCGATGCCAAGGATCTCCCGCGGATCGTGGGACGCAAGGTAGCTCCCCCCGCTCGTCTTCAGCCGCGTTCGCTTCACTCCTCCGCTCGCTACCCAGGTAATTGTTGCTCCCACTGCGCCCGGGTTGCTCTTCGTCGCCACCAATTGCAACCCAAGCCAGCGATTCCTGTTCCCACCCTCGTTACGCAACAGCAGCGGAGCCGCCCCATTGTTGATCACCAGCAGATCTTCCGTTCCCCGGTTATCAGAAATAAAATGTCCGGAGAAGATCTGGTCGTAGGGGCTGATCCCGTCCGCGTTGAGCGGCGCGATACCGCCCGAGGCGAGGCCCGCCGCAATCATCGCGTGCAAGACGCTGTAGACTTGCGAGATACCGCGATCGTCGAAGGGCACGCGACGGTTGTCGAATTG
>CAIKMY010000307.1 GCA_903828635.1 uncultured Acidobacteriota bacterium | reverse complement strand
GAGCTCGGGCTGATGGGCATTGAGCCGGGCGAAGAGTACGGCGGATCGGGTGGCAGCTTCTTCATGGCCTGCCTCGCGATCGAGGAACTGGCGCGCATCGATGCCTCGGTTAGTGTCTGTGTCGATGTCAACAACACCCTGGTAATCAATGCCTTCCTCAACTATGCCACCGAGGAGCTGCGCCAGCGCTACCTGACACGGCTCTGTACCGACACGATCGGTGCCTACTGCCTCAGCGAGGCCGGCTCCGGATCTGACGCCTTTGCCCTCCAGACGCGCGCTGAGGACAAGGGCGACCACTATCTGCTCAATGGCCGCAAGATGTGGATCACCAATGGCAATGAGGCCGGCATCTTCATCGTCTTTGCGAATATCGACCCTGCCAAAGGCTACAAGGGGATAACCGCCTTCGTCGTCGAGAAGGGCTATCCCGGTTTCACCGTCGGCAGAAAAGAGGAGAAACTCGGCATCCGTGCCTCCTCGACCACGGAACTGCTCTTTGACAACTGCGTCGTGCCGAAGGGTAACGTGCTCGGCGAGGTTGGCAAGGGCTACAAGATTGCGATCGAGACGCTCAACGAGGGACGCATCGGCATCGGTGCGCAGATGCTTGGACTGGCCCGTGGCGCTTTCGAAGCGGCTCTCGCCTACACCAAAGAGCGGCACCAGTTCGGCAGCGCCATCGCTGACTTCCAGGGTGTCCAGTTTCAGCTTGCCGAGATGGCTGTCAGCATCGAGAGTGCCCGTCTCATGGTCTACAATGCGGCACGTCTCAAGGATGCCGGCCAGTCCTTCATCAAACAGGCGGCAATGGCCAAACTCTATGCCTCGCAGGTTGCCGAGGAGGTCGCCTCGCAGGCCGTCAATCTCTACGGCGGCTATGGCTACGTGCGCGACTACCCCGTCGAGAAATATTTCCGCGACTGCAAGATCGGTCAGATCTACGAGGGAACCTCGAATATGCAGAAGCAGACGATCGCGAAGATGATGTTGTCGGAATCGGGTCGATGACCAGCCGCGCGTGCGGCCTGGTGTAATCATCGACCGGGAGAACTGTTACAGGGGTTGCATTGAACCATCCATTATTCGAAAAGCTTCAGGCATTATCCGGCAATCCATCCGAAGAGCGTGACGGGGAGCATGCCGAGGAGCGTGGCGTTAAGAGACCGGTGGAGAAACCGGTGGAGCGGGTGACCGAGCGCCCCGCACCGCGGCTTCCCGAGCGTGAGAAACCAGTCGGGAGAGTTGAGTCCGGCGGACGGCTTGCCGGACTCAATCCGTCGCAACGCGAGGCGGCCTCATCGGTCGAGGGGCCGGTGCTGATCCTCGCCGGTGCGGGGAGCGGCAAGACGCGGGTCATCACCTTTCGTATTGCCCATCTGATCGAGGCGGCCGGAGCGCGGCCGGAACAGATTCTTGCGGTGACCTTCACCAACAAGGCAGCGCGGGAGATGAAGGAACGTGTCGACAAGCTGCTCGCCGACGAGCGTCCGGGTGAGGGTCGGCGTGGTGGCTCACCGCTGATCTCGACCTTCCACTCACTCTGCGTTCGCATCCTGCGACGAGACATTGAAAAGCTCGACGAAGGTTTCACCCGATCCTTTACCATTTACGATGCCGACGACCAGCAGCGGCTGATCCGCCAGTGTATCAAGGATTGCGGTTACGATGACAAGCAGTTGACTCCGCGTGCCGTGCAGAGTGCAATCAGCGGGGCGAAGAATCGTGGTGAGACGCCGGAGCGCTACGCGGCGCGCATCGAATACGGAGTCTCACGGCGCGCCGAGATCGCCCGCCTCTATGAGCTCTATGAACAGCGGCTCCACGCCTCAAACTCACTCGATTTCGACGACCTGCTGACCATGACCGTGAGGCTGCTGCGCCATTCCGAAGAGGTGCGCCGCTACTACCATCAGCGGTTCCGTCACGTCATGGTCGACGAGTTTCAGGATACCAACGGGATCCAGTACAACCTGCTGCGACTGCTGGTTGAGGGCGACATTGCGCTCAACCTTGCCCGCCGTCCGGACGACTTCTGGTCCGGTCGCAGCCTCTGCGTCGTCGGCGATGAGTCACAGGCCATCTACGGCTGGCGCGGCTCCGATTTCCAGATCATCCTCGGCTTTGAGCGTGATTTCCCGGGCACGAAGGTGATCAAGCTCGAAGAGAACTACCGCTCGACCGCGACGATCCTCGATGCGGCCAATCGCGTCATTGCCAACAATCGCGAGCGCTTCGACAAGGTACTGCGCCCCACCCGCCAGGCAGGCGAGAAGATTCGCTACGCCCAGCTCGGCGATGGCGAGGAGGAGGCCCGCTGGACGATTGCGCGGATCAGCGAGCACCTTGGCCGCGAACCGGGGCTGCGCGCAGCGGTACTCTATCGCACCAACGCGCAGTCGCGACTCTTTGAAGAAGCCTGCCGCCGCGCGGGTATCCGCTACAACCTCGTTGGTGGCTTCAGCTTTTACGAGCGGGCCGAGGTCAAGGACATCATTGCCTACCTCAAGCTGGCGCTCAATCCGATGGATGGGATCGCGCTGATGCGGGTGATCAATACACCGGCGCGCGGCATCGGCCGGACAAGCCTCGAAGAGATCGAGCGGCGTGCCCGCGAGCAGAACCTCTCACTCTGGGAGACAATCTGCCAGATTGTTGGCCGGAATCAGACTCCGGGGCGCATCATCAACGCCCTCTCCCCCTTTATCAGGCTGGTCGAGTCGCTGGTTGCCCAGGCCAATGACCCGGCACTGCCGGTGAGTGAGGTCGTCAAGGCGGCGATCACCGAGTCGGGCTACGAGCGCATGCTGCGCGAGGAGGCGACCGAAGAGGCTGAGGCGCGGCTCCTCAACCTTGAAGAACTGGTCAACGCTGCCGCCGAAGCGGAGCAGCGTGAGGAATCACTGCGCGAATTCCTTGATCAGGCGGCACTCGTCTCTGATGCCGACCAGTATGAGGCCGAGGCTCCGGTGACGCTCATGACCATGCATGCTGCCAAGGGGCTCGAATTTCCGCTGGTCTTCATTGCCGGGCTCGAAGAGAACCTCTTCCCGCACTCGCGCTCCAACTCCAGCCCCGAGGCACTCGAAGAGGAACGTCGCCTCTGCTACGTTGCCATCACCCGTGCCGAAAAATATCTCTACCTGACTCACGCCGAGCTGCGCCGCGTCTATGGCGAAACCCTCCCGACCGAGCCATCGAAATTTCTCAACGAATTCCCGCTCGACTCGATCGAGGATCTCTCACGCTCTCGCAGCTGGCTGAGCTGGGCCGGTCGCTCCTCGACACGTGAAAACCGCAATGCGGCGCAAACACTGCGCCAGTCACCCCCAGCCAAACCCGTGGCTCCGCCACCACGTGAGAAGAGATTCAACGGCCCGAGCTACAATTCGAACGATGGTGTCCGCGAATTCCTCGCCCAACACGGTCGCACGGCGAAGGCCTCGCCCAGGCCATCAGCCGCACCCAACAGTTCACCCCCCAAAACCCCGGCACCGATCGGCTCACGCGGCGCTCAGGAGACACCCGATGCCGCCGGAGCAACCGGGCTGGCCGTCGGTACCCGCGTCCGTCATCCCAAATACGGAGTCGGACTGATCATTCGCCGCGAGGGAGATGGCGACAAGGTCAAGCTGACGATCAACTTTCCCGGGTTTGGCCAGAAGAAGATGATCGAGAAGTTCGCCGGCCTCCAGCGGGCCTGAGACTAATGACTATGAGTTCAGAGATTCGTAAAATCGGCTTTGTCAGCCTCGGATGCCCCAAGAACCTCGTCGACAGCGAGGTGATGATGGGCGAACTGAAACAGCACGGCTTTGAGTTGACGACCGCTCGTGAAGAGGCCGATGTCATGGTCGTCAACACCTGCGGCTTTATCCAGTCGGCCAAGGAGGAATCGATCCAGACGATCCTCGAAATGGCCGAACTCAAGGAGACGGCGCGACTCCAGCGACTGGTGGTCGCCGGCTGCCTCGTCGAGCGCTACCGCCAGGATCTGCTCAACCAGCTTCCCGAAGTCGATGCCGTTCTTGGAACCAGCGAACTGCGCAGAATCGTCGCTGCCGTCGATCCCTCCGCCGTTGCCGCTGACGACGCCGCCTTCGTCGCCTCCAATGCCTGGATGAGCCGCGGCCTGCCGACCTACCTTTATGATGAGTCGACCCCGCGCCTCCTCGCGACGCCGCGCCACTTCGCCTACCTCAAAATCGCCGAGGGCTGCGATCACACCTGTGCCTTCTGCGCCATCCCGCAGATGCGCGGCCGCTATCGCTCACGCCGCGTTGGCTCGATCGTCCGCGAAGCTGAGCAACTGGCCGCCCAGGGCATCCGCGAACTGATCCTCATTTCGCAGGACTCAACCCAGTACGGACTCGATCTTGGCCTCAAAGACGGCCTTGCCGAACTGCTGCGCGCCCTCGCCGAGGTCGATGGCATCTCGTGGATCCGTGTCATGTACACCTATCCCAACTCGCTCAGCGACGCCACGCTTCGCGTCATGGCCGAACAGCCCAAGGTCTGCAAATATCTCGACATGCCGCTTCAGCACGCCAGCGCCCCCGTCCTCAAACGCATGCGGCGCGGCGGCAATCGCGCGCTCCTCGAAAAACTGCTGACCCGTGCCCGCGACATCGTCCCCGGTATCGCCCTGCGCACCACCCTCATCGTTGGCTTTCCTGGCGAAACCGATGACGACTTTGCCGAACTCCTCGCCTTTGTCAGGGCTATCGAGTTCGACCGACTTGGCGTCTTCACCTACTCTGACGAGGAGGGCACTCACGGCTTCGATCTCGATGCCAAGGTTCCCGCCACCACCATGCGCTCTCGCCGCGCCAAACTGATGCGCGAACAGGCCCGCATCTCCAAACGTCGCAACAAGGCACTCATCGGTACCCGCCATCGTGCCATCCTCGACGGCCTCTCCGAGGAGACCGATCTCCTCCTCCAGGCACGCCTCGAATCTCAGGCCCCCGAAGTCGATGGCCACGTCCTCATCAACGACCTTCCCGATGGCTTTACCCCCGTCCCCGGCGATATCGTCGAGATCGAGATCTCCGAAGCTCACGACTATGACCTCGTCGCCCGCATCGTCCCAACCGACAGTCAGACCGTCAGCATCAACGCCGCCCAATGATCAAAGAGAAGTTTGCCGAAAGCCGCCAGAAACGCGCCAGTAAATTCACTATTCGCGGGCCTCTCGACCTCGCGGCCCTCATTGTTGTCACCGCCGGCGGCGCCGGCCTCATCCCCGTCGGCCCTGGCACCTGGGGATCTCTCGTCGGCCTTGCCATTGCCTATGGCCTCGTCACCTCATTCGGTGACCACCCCATCCTCCTCCAGAACCTCATCCTCGTCGCCGGTACTGCCGCCACCATCATTGGTATCCTCGCCGGTAATCGCGCCGAAGCCATCTTCTCAAAGAAAGATCCCGGCCAGGTCGTCATCGATGAGGTCGCCGGCCAGATAGTCACTTTCTCCTTCCTCGCTCCCTACCTCCCCCGCCTTGGTTCATCAGTCAACTGGTGGCTCCTCGCCGGATTCGTCCTCTTCCGCGTCGGAGATATCTTCAAACCCTGGCCGGTCAATCAACTCCAGGACCTCCACGGAGGACTCGGCATTATGATGGACGACCTCCTCGCCGGCCTCTATGCCGCCGTCACCCTCTCCCTCCTCCTCTCAATCATTGCCTGAATCGGATCACCGTGCGGTAAAATCTTCACCAGTCGCGGGTCTGTTCCGGTGTTGCATGTTCCCATCCCGACTTTTTCTATTTAATCCCCGATCCACGCTGCTTCGTCGAATAATCCTTCCTTGCCAGTTCTTGCTCGATTCTCTCTGCAAGGAAGATCTTGATCAGTGACTGATAGGGGACATCACGCTCATTCGCGATCAGCTTCAATCCGTCAAGCAGCGACTCCGGCAAACGCAGGGAGATAGTCTTTACCGATGGCTTCAGGTTTGAAAGCATCACCTTCCTCGCCTGTGTCCAATCGAGAACCTCTGTTGAATCAGTCTTTGACCAGTATTCCCGCTCCTCATCTTCTGTCCTGAACTTTGGCTTTCCAGACTTCATGTTTCGCTGTATACCCCCCTCTCCTTCCTACTCATATCCCTGGCCGATATTACTCGAATCGCTTTTCCGCGTATCGTGAAGACAATAAACAAGCGGCGCTCCATTCTGGTTCGACCAAGCGCATAATATCTGCTCTCATCTTTATGGTCTCGAATGGAATTCATAACCATCAATGGTTGATTGAAAAAGACTTCCTCACACTCGACTGGTGTGACGCTGTGATTCAGCCAGTTCTTTAATTGGTTACCATCATCCCATTCAAAGCCTTCACATTCTTCCAGCAACTTTAGCGGATCCATAATTCACATGTATATTCTTCTCATATACACATGTCAATAGTTCAACACCTTGGCCAGGGTGGAGTAGGGGAATTACGGTAATGTCGTCCGGACTGATAATGAATATGGCTATATACCAGCGTTGTTCACTTTTTGAGACTCGCTGATAATTTACTGTCAGGAGCCACAGATGTTTTTATGCATTACTGGGGCACTTGCAGTGGTTGTGTACTTGTTGATCGTTCCAATTCCTGAGATAACCGCCAGCCCACATTTCTCATCAGAATTTCCCAGAGCACCAGATGAGAGTGAAATTCTGTCTCAGCTGGCGCTCAGATAGACACTGATGAGAAATTCGGATTAATCCCAGATCTGCGCTGCTTCGTCGAATAATCCTTCCTCGCGAATAACCGAGCCTCCTGACTGGCAACTGATTCTGCTTTTTCGCGGCCGGCCGCAGCTCCTCCGGGGCGCGCGGCTGACGCACGCGCGCTCCCCGCTCGTCGCTGCGGCCTCCCCGTGTTCTCTCCAATGCCCAATAACTGCCAGGCTCTTCCTGCTATCCTGATGTCCGGACTGAATACCCCTCCAATGCAATCATCTCGCTCGCTTCGCTCGCGAAGGGCTGAGGGCAAAGTGCAAAGGGCACGAGGGCCAGAGTGCAGAGGGCCACTAAGTCCGCAGACCGACAACGACACGAAAGCCGATATTGTAGTCACGGAGACCAGGCCCATTGATGCTGCGGTCGGCGGAGCGGCAAAAATCACCATAGTTGAGCCACGAGCCGCCACGAAGGACCCGGTATCGGGAGTCACCTCCACTCAGCCAGGCTGAACCATCGCCCGGAGCTCCTTCGTAGTTACTGTGCCAGACATCCTCGCACCACTCCCAGACATTGCCGTGCATATCATAAAGTCCAAATGGATTCGGTTTTTTCTGCCCCACGGGATGTGTCGAGATTCCTGCATTTTCGAAATACCAGGCATACTCCCCGAGCCGCGACTCATCATCACCAAAACTCCACTTTGTCGAGGTTCCTCCTCGTGCGGCATATTCCCATTCTGCCTCGGTGGGCAATCGATACCCGTTGCCGAGCTTCTTCAGAAACTCCTTCACATACTCCCACGATACATTTTCTACCGGGAGGCTATCTCCTTTGAAATAACTGGGATTATTGCCTCCCATTACCGCCTTCCATTGCGCCTGTGTCACCTCATATTTTCCTATGGAAAAGGGGGCGATCCTTACCCGGTGAACCGGCCCTTCATCAGACGCGCCATTTCCTGAACCCATCTGAAACTCACCACCGGGAAGATGGACCATCTCAAATTGAACTTTATTGGTCTTCCCGCTTGATCGGCCAGACTGTTGACCACCAGATGACGGCTGAGTCCCATTGTTATCAGAGATTATCGAGCGGGCAAAGATTGAGGCGGCCACACCGCCGATCAGAAAATTTCTCCTCGATGAATTACCCACCTGCGGTTCGATCGTCGGCGTTGCATCACTTAAAGCTGGCCACGAAGGAGAAAGAGGCTGTGAAAGCTCAGCTGGCACCTCACCCTCCAAAGAGACCACAACAGGATTGACTGGCAGCGCATTCATTGTTGGTAACGGCTGAACCGGCTCCCTTTTCTCCTGAGGAGCAGACTTTGGAGAGGGGGCAGCCTTTCTTCCAATCTTTTCACTGATCGACTCAGCCAAATGCCGATATTCGGCATTATCGCCATCACCAATCCAGCCAATAAGGTTGACGGCCTGAATCAGACCGAACCCGAGAGGGATATCGACGTGATCGATCTTTGCCGGAAAGAGAGCATTCCTGTTCTTCCCAAAGGTTGCCTCTTCGCGAACCCAGTCGGAAGTAACTGAATTGAGTGACCAGACTACGACCACACATTTAGCCCCCTTCAGTTCACGCTCGATCATGAGGTCAAAAGTCTCCCCGGCGGGAGTCCTTCGGTCCCACCAGACCGACCAGCCCTCGCGCTGCAGAGCCTTGACCAGTGGTGTGACCCGGTCTTTATCCTTACTGGAGTAACTGAGAAATATGTCAGCCATTCATTCGACTCACTTGTGAAAGATACTCGCGAATCACTGCCCGGCCTGACCCGGATGGCTCCGGGGTCACCGACAGCACAGCGGCTTGTCAGCTCAGAGGGCAGTGTTTACTGCCAATCGTAACATTTGAATATTGGAACCCGGCAACTGGCATTCCCGCAGACCGGGCCACGAGAGAATTACACGGTTCAGTCATCGATCATCAGGCGATTGCCAGTGAAAGTCAATCATTTCACCGGCGGGATCTGCACCGAACTAAATGTTATTGAGTCAGATGTGCTCCCACGATCAGCCGGCCTCAAAGCCGGTCAGATCTTCGACGCCGGCAACGTCGGCCAGCATTCGCGTATAATCCCGCAGCTTTTGCTGCAGCAGCTTCAGTTCGTCGCGAAACTCGCGACACTTATCGGGATCACTGAAGGCTCCGGCCAGGGAGAGGCGATGCCATTTCGCCGTGAATGGTCGGATAACCTGGTTGAGGACGACGATGGCAATCTTCGTGAACTGAATGCAGCCTCGCCCATTCTCCCTGATGATTTCGCGCGTCAGGCCGAAAATCGCGTGGATGCTCTTCAGTGCTGTCTCCTCATCGCCCTCGTGCGACGCGAGCGGCTGTGTGGTAATTCGCGTCAGGAGTTCGATGTAAAGCTCCCAGGCAGCTACTTTATCCTCATCCCGAAACTCAAGCTCCATCTCAAGAAAGCCGGCGCTGATTTTCAGGGATGACATGTTCCATTTTTCCAGCCAGTTGATCAGTTTCATCGAGATTCTGCCTTTATGATGAGAATGGGGACTACGCTTTGCGCTTTGCCCGGAAAAGAGCTCCAATACATTCTAACCTGTTCCCCTTGCCACCAGAAACAAGATAATGTTGAGACGAGAGGCTGAAGGATTGCTGCCTGCAAAAGATAATCAAGAGGACTGTTGTCACTTCGAGTTGATTGACGGTTTACCTTTCGATTGATGTTCAGGGGTTACCTGGCAAACTGGCGGCAACCCGGAAACCGGTATTGAAAAAGCGGAAATCGTGGCCCTCTTTGAAGCGGTTACCGGAAGTGCAGTGGGTGCTATCGTTGTACCATGAGCCTCCACGCAACACGCGCAAACCCGCGTGGCCATCACTCAGCCATGCCGAACCATCGGCGGGTGCGCCCTGATAGTTACCGTGCCAGGTATCCCCGCACCACTCCCAGACATTGCCGTGCATGTCATAAAGGCCGAATGGATTAGGCTGTTTTTTACCTACGGGATGTGTATTGAGTCGCGCATTGCCATAAAACCAGGCGTAGACTCCAAGCTGCGAGTCGTTATCACCAAAACTGTATCGGGTGGTGGTGCCGCCACGGGCAGCATACTCCCATTCGGCCTCGGCAGGCAGCCGATACCTGTTGCCAGGCCTTTTTAAAAATTCCTGCACATCATCCCACGACACCTGTTCAACCAGACGGTTATCATTCCTGAAATAGCCCGCATTTCTCATTAGTGTTTGGAAAAAGGCTGTTAAGGAACGCCGCATAGATATTAACCGGGCTCCAACCGGTCATTTGGGCATATGCGGCGTTCCTTCAGAACGCCGGGGGAATGTCGGGCAAGCTTCCCAGGGCGTTGCCCCGGGCTGGTATGCGGTGTCCCTTCGGGACACGGGGAATGTTCAAAGTTCAGCGAGAGACAAAACTCACGCT
>CAIKMY010000306.1 GCA_903828635.1 uncultured Acidobacteriota bacterium | reverse complement strand
GGAGAGTGGCTTCCGTTTTGATACCGGCCCCTCACTGATCACCATGCCGTGGATCTTTGCCGAGATCTTCAGTGCTGCCGGCAGCAGCATGGAAGATCACCTGTCCATGGTGCCGGTTAGCCCGATCTGCGAGTACCTCTATCCCGATGGGACGCGTTTCAACTACTCTGCCTCGATGCCCGAATGGCTGGGAACTATCCGCAACCTCGATCGACGCGATGTCGATGGATTTCTCCGCTTCATGCAGCTTGGAGCCCGCCTCTACGAGCTTTCAAAGGATACGTTTCTCCGATACCGGCCTGCCGACTGGATGCGCCATACCGATCCACGGAGCCTGAAGCATCTGCCCTGGCGTCATGGCTGGGGGAACTACCACCGCACGGTTGCTGCTCACTTTCACAGCCCGCATCTGCAGCAGCTTTATGATCGCTATCCGACATATGTCGGTTCATCACCCTACCTCTCACCGGCAACACTCGCACTCATTCCTTATGTCGAGTTCTCCTTTGGCGACTGGTACATCCTGGGCGGCCTCTACCAGATGGTCGAGAGCCTTCTTGAACTGCTGCGGAGTCGCGGCGTGACGCTGCTGCTCAACGCACGGGTTGAGCGTATTGAGAATCGCTCTGGTCGCGTCAACGGGGTCACTCTTGCCGACGGAGTCAGGCTGCCGGCGGAGATCGTCGTAATGAATGGCGACGCTTCACACACCCCCGGCATGCTCGGCGACTCACCGACACCAACGGCCCTCGTCCCGCGCGACCGATCGATGTCGGGGCTTGTCTTTCTCTTTGGGGTGCGACGCACTCTGCCCAACCTTCACCACCACGCCGTCTTCTTCTCTTCCGACTACCGCCACGAGTTTTCGGAGATCTTCGATACGCGACGGTTTCCCTCCGAGCCGACAGTCTATGTCAACACTCCCAGTCGCAGCGATCGCTCCCTTGTCCCCGGAGAAGGCGAGACCCTGTTTGTCATGGCCAATGCACCGGCCAATGACGATGACTCGTGGGATGGAGCGCAGATCGCCGAGGCCCGTCGCCGCGTCTTTTCTGTGCTGCGCTCTGGCGGCTTTCCCGATATCGAAGAGCATATCGCCGTCGAAGACGTCTTTACGCCACGGCGCATCGGCACAAAATATCTCATGCCCGGCGGAGCCATTTACGGAACCCATTCCCATAACTGGAAGTTTGCCTTTCTTCGACCACCCAACAAAGATCCCCGATATCGTGGCCTCTACTACGTGGGCGGCAGTACCCATCCGGGTGGTGGTACCCCGATTGTCCTTACCTCCGCAAGAATAGTCAGTGAGCTGATCGAACGCTATGAGAATGACTGATGCTAAGCTGATCCGCCTTGGTCTTACCGGTGCGTACCTTGTCATGTGGGCTGGCGGGATCTTTAACTACGTCTTTATCGGCAAGCCACCGCTTGATGCTCCGTGGGCGGCGTCAGTCTTTCTTCTGCTCGCCGGACTGCTGGTCGTGATCAATTCACCAGGCCGCGAAGTGGTTGGGTTGGTCGCCGCCGCTGCCATCGGCTTCCTCGCCGAGATACTTGGTGTCCGTTATGGCTTCATCTTCAGCCCATACTCATATACTCGCATTCTTCTCCCCCACCTTCTTGATGTGCCAATCGTCATGCTCAGTGCATGGATGGTCCTCATTGCTTATGCAAGGCATCTCTTCTCGACTGTCAGAGTGCCGGCCATCATTGAACCCGTCATCTGTGCCGCATGGATGACCGCCATTGACCTTGTCATCGACCCTCTTGCCGCTAATCAGCTCGGCTATTGGCGCTGGGCAGGCACCGGCAGATACTATGGTATTCCACTGCATAATTTTATCGGCTGGTTCGTCGTCAGCCTTCTCATCTTCCTGGTTGTCAGGCAGCGATGGGTGCCCCGTCGGTCGGCCTTGCTCGTCGGGCTGAGTATTGTTATCTTTTTCTCAGCAATTGCCCTCTCTCTTCAATTATGGGTGCCTGCGGCTATCGGCTTTACCATGGCTGCCATCCATCTTCGACTCACCGGGCCTGGCATCGTTCCTCAATCGATGCAGAAATTTTTCGCTTGATTTTAAACTGTCACGAAGTGTTAATAAATCTTTGCTTTTGCATGTAGATCGGCGTATACTTCGGTCTCCTAGTAAAGGAGAGGATACCGGCGACAGGCTCGGTGCCCGATGCCGCAACCTCAGACGGCCAGGGAT
>CAIKMY010000305.1 GCA_903828635.1 uncultured Acidobacteriota bacterium | reverse complement strand
GATCGACGGCTTCGAGGTGCGGAAGACCCGGCGTGACTCGAATCTGAGCAGCGAGGCCATGGATCCCGGATAGGTCTTGCTAAGGGCGCGCATCCATTTGTCATGATCTGTCAGCGAGGAGGTCTTCATCCGGAAAATCTGGTCGGTGAGATCGGGATCCTGACCCTCTGGAACCTCCAGCTGAAAGAGATGAACATTGACGAAGATCGGCCTCATCGAGAAATCGTCCTGTGGCTTGCTTTGCCCGAAGCCGGTCAGTGGCAGCAGCACGATCAACAGCCCGATCAGCGTCAGAGAAAGGCGAGTGTCACGATTGGCGCTTTGATGGTTGACGGTCACTCTCATTCAGATTGTGTCTCCAGATACTGATAAATGATAACTTTGCGGGCGTCGACTCACCGGGGATCTCACCCGGGGATCCCTGGTCAGGATCTCTGACCAGCCGGGGCCGGGCGGTAATGAGCTGCCTCACGGTTGAGTATGTCGAGTTGTCCCATGATCGGGGCTGTCTGCTGCAAAATCTCCCGCGTCGTGTCGATCGAGGAGAGAAGTGAATCAAGGTCGAGCGTGAGGATGTGCTCCGGGGTTGGCATCGTCACTACCTGATCATTGACCAGGCCGAAGAAGTTTTCAATCATCTGCAACTGAGTCTCGACCCTTTTGACGCTGCGCTCAATCTCGTCATACGTCGAGAGCCGGCGCCGGAGAATCTCGATATTCTTCTCCTGCAGCGTCCTCGCTGCCGGATCAGCCAGGCCGATGGTTCGCTCCGCCTGCTTTACCTGATTCTCGATCGCCTGACGGTTGATGTTGCGCAGGTGGAGTTTTCGGTGCCGGTATTCGTCAAGCAGGTCGACGAAGGCCTCCCAGGCCGCCTCCAGCTCACGAAGTTGCACCGGCTCCTCAGTGGAGTGGGTGAACTTGCGGTAGTTGGTGGCAATCTGGTTCTTCATCCAGCGAAGGTACTCGACAGCTTCACGCTCTCGCTGATCGAAGCTCTTGATCAATTCAAGCCGCTGCCGGCGTCGATTCTCGTCGATCTTCTCTCTGATGCGGCGATTGACGATCCGGCGATAAAATGGTGAAACAGGGACGACGGCAAGATAGAGAGCCTCGATCGCGCCCGCACCAAGGAGAATCACCAGCGGTGAGAGCGGACCAACAGCCGCACTGAGGATCGCTGTGCCGCCGGCAATCAGCAGGCCCACGATGTTGGCCGGTTCCTTCAGCGCAGACTTTAAGTACGAGACGTTCAGATCCATCTGTCTTCCAGATCCATCTGTCTTCCAGACCCTCAGCGGGGCTCGCAGACCCTCAGCGGGGCTCGCAGACCCTCAGCGGGGCTCGCAGACCCTCAGCGGGGCTCGCAGACCCTCAGCGGGGCACTATTCATTGAGTTTCGTCGATGCATTGCCATCTCCCAGCGCCGGACGGGAAGGCGCCTCGGGGAGCATCCCCATCTGCTGCTTGTAGGTGAGGAGCATGTCCTGAGCCTGGATGCTGGCGAGCTCCTTATCGATGCCCTGCATCCGGGTTTCGAGACTGGTGGAGGCGAGTTCGGCTCTGGCCTCGGCGGCGGCAAT
>CAIKMY010000304.1 GCA_903828635.1 uncultured Acidobacteriota bacterium | reverse complement strand
TATTGACATCAGGATGATCGACTCCGACAAGATAATCAAGATAATCAAGATAATCAAGATAATCGAGATAATCGAGATAATCGAGATAATCGAGATAATCGACAACAACCTGATCGATCAGGTTGACCAGGATTGAACCTGGCAGAATGATTAAACATCTGATGCGGCCGCAATCTGATGATTGGAGATTACAATCAATGGGTTCCAATCAGATGACGAGCCATCAGGTGACGAAACCACAGATCCGGAACATCCCCGCGGCGGCCGTGCAGTGAAACTGCCGGCTCACACCCGAAACAGGGAGAGATCGCAGTATTCAGCTAAGCGAATCTGAATACAAGCTGAATCGGGCGTGACGACTGCGGGGCAGGGAGATCAGGATGCGAACCTCACATCGCCTTCTACACACTGAGAAACCATTTGGAAACAGCCGACATCGGAGCACACAATGCGGGAACACATCACTGATGTGTGACTATACGGGTGCACCTGCGCCTGATGATCCGGCAGGAATCAGAGGCACCATCAACTACAGCCGATCCCTTTCAAGGGGTTCCAAGCGGCGGCGAGCGTTGCTGTCACTACTGACATTACTGCTGACATTGTCGACACTGCTCCTGACCGGTGCCGAGGTTCGGGCGCAGGCCTTTCCGGGTGCCATCCCCGGGGTGCCGGGCAGCCCCGTCGATGCGGCACTTGGCGAGGCGGTCAGCGAGAACAAGCCCGGAAGCGTCCTTTTTTACAATTACTATACGAGTGACTCGCTCAGTTCCCTGGTCAACACGCGCATCAGCGTCACCAATGTCAGTCCGACGCAGGATATTGCTGTTCACGTCTTCTTCATTGACAGCATTTCCTGCAATGTTGCTGACTTTTTTCTCTGTCTGACCCGTAATCAGACGACCACCTTCGTCACCTCCGACATGGATCCCAATGTTACCGGATACATTGTCATGGTTGCCGTCGATTCAGAGGGCAAGCCGACAAGCTTCAACTACCTTGGAGGCGAAGAGTATGCGATTGCTCCGACCGGTCATCGTTTTGGTCTCGCAGCCATTGCCGCTGCCCGGCGTGATGGTGTCTGGTCATCGCCGGTCAACTCCGATGGCGTCACCTCAACCATATTTTTTAATGGAGACCAGTACGACTACCTGCCACAGGGAATGATCATCGACAGCTTCCCCAGTCAGATCTCGGCGGTCGGACAGGCGCTTGGTGATACGCGCATGCTGCTCTATTCACCTCTGACCAATCTCATGAGCGGGAGTGCCGTCTTCAATGGAAGCCTCTTCTTCCTGATATACAACGACCAGGAGAACAGCCATTCGGGACAGTTGCCACTCAACTGTTACATTTCGTCAGACAAGCAGCGCATTACCTCTGTCCGCACCGTTCCCAACGTCGCGACGATCGTGCCGTCGGGGAGAACCGGCTGGGCCCGTTTCTTTGCCGTCGGCTCGACCACGGTCGTTCGCAACACCACCGGAGCGACGGTGACACTGGATGGTGCGCCGATTCTCGGTGCGGTGGCGACGCGCGTTGGTGCCTATTTTGGTGGGCACAATCTTCGTTATCTCACCTCATTCTCGCAGGGCTACTCGATCAGCATCCCGGTGATTCCGCCCGATTGCGGGCCGGTTGGTCTGCTTCCCGCGACGAGGGCGAGCAGCCTCTGATCAGTCAGGCGCTCCGAACTTGCCGGTCACACCCCCTCAGACCGGCAGGGCTTAATCGGCATACTCTGTGTTGGAACACTTCCCCGGGACGTGGTGATCCCGGAGGATCGTGTTCCAATATTGTTTGTGGCGATGTCAACAGGTGCACCTGTCGGCTGTTGGCTGTTGCAACTGTTGGCTGTTGCAACAGTTGGCTGTTGCAACTGTTGGCTGTTGCAGATGCATCTCCTTTTGCCTGATTCCCGCATTACCTGCCAATCATTCGGGGGATAGTCTGAGGGAACAAGGAACTCTGAGAGAAAATGGAACCCTGATGGCTGAATGGCGTTAAAACAGGGTGAATGATTGCTGGCGGAAGTGTGTCTGCAGCATGATTTATAGGAGCTGATGAGCGCCGGACAATCTGAGATCGCCTGAGATGCACCGGCCGGTAATGGTCGTTATTGCCAGGCGAGCAACGATTGGTGACAATCGATGGCGGGATTGTGAAGAATCGGGATGGGAGAGCACAATCATCCCGGGAGAGAAGCAGGCGGGTACACCGTGGAATTGCCGGGAGTCCGCCAGGGAACATAATGGCCGAATATTTGTGCAGACTTGGAACGCCGGGCGGTGAAGTTGTCGTGCGGACGGTTGAGGGTGGATCGGAGCAGGAGTTGCGGGAGCGGCTCGCGCACGAGGGCTACCGCATCTTCACGATCGAATTGCCGAAATCGGGGTTGAAGGCCGGGATAGGTGCTGGTTTCAGCCGCGGGAGCCGTTCAGTACGCATCAAGCTCGACGATTTCCTGCTCTTCAATCAGCAGCTGGCGGCGCTGATTCACGCCGGACTGCCGGTGCTGCAGTCGATACAGATGCTGCAGCAGCGATCACCCAACCCGAAGCTGCGTCAGGTGCTGGCGGATGTCGAGTCGCGGATCAAGGGTGGCAGCGCTCTTTCGGAAGCGCTTGCAGCCCAGGGGGAGACCTTTCCCAAGATCTACACGGCATCGATTCTCGCCGGTGAACGCTCGGGCAATCTCGATGACGTGCTGCGGCGCTATGTCGAGTATACCAAGGCGATTGCCCAGTTGCGGCGCAAGATTCGCGGCGCGCTGACCTATCCGCTGATTCTGCTTGGCGCCGCCTTTCTGTTGATTGGTGTCCTGACGACCTTCGTCATCCCCCAGTTCACCCAGCTCTATCAGAATCTGAATGCGGAGTTGCCAACGATCACGACGGTAGTGGTCGGCTTCTCGTCGGCGCTGCGAGACAATATCTACTGGCTGGCGCCGGTGTTCGTTGTTGTCGCCCTCGGGCTTGCGTCGTGGCGGAGGACAGAGAAGGGAAGGCGGACAATCGACCGGATGATCTTGCGGGTGCCACTGGTTGGTGACCTCGTGCGACAGATGACGACGGCGCAACTGGCGCGGAGTCTGGCAACATTGCTGGCGGGTGGGATCACTCTGGTCGAGTCATTTCAGATAGCGCTTGCCTCGGTGGCCAACATCGAGCTCCTGCGGACGACCGAAACGGCATTGCCAAAGATTCGCGAGGGCAAGCCCTTTACCGAGAGTCTGGCCGCTGCCGGCTGGGTGCCACCCCTCGCCGTTGACATGATCGGTGTCGGGGAGCGCTCAGGATCGCTGCGCGAGATGCTCGATGAGGTGGCAGGCTTCTATGATGCCGAGACCGAGGTCAAGCTCGGCCAGTTGACAACCTTCATTGAACCGGCAATCCTGATCACGATGGGGGCCGTGGTGATCACCATCCTGCTGGCCATCTACCTGCCACTGTTGCAGATGGTCAGCGCTACCAGCTGAGGCCGGCATCACCTTGTCGTTGTCACGGGCAACCACTGAGCGGCGCCGGGGTATCGATCTGCCGACCGGCATTAACCGGGATCAGCCGGTTTTGACTGGTGTTGACCAGTGTTGACTGGTGTTGACTGGTGTTGACTGGTTTTGACCGGTTTTTACCGGTTTTGACCGGTTTGGAATAGACGAATGAGGCTGGTCTCACGGGCAGTGAGCGGCGTCATCGGGAGCAGCGGAAAGCGTATGGCAGCAGCATCGGAGCAGATTAGTCAGGCGGCGGAGATGGAGTCGGCGAAGCGGCTGGCATCCCGCTACCGCCTCAACTTTGTCAATCTCGATAACCAGGGGGCCGATTACGCGCTGGTGCAATCGCTCCCGGTGGATCTCATGCTGCGCAACCGGTTCGTGCCATTGCGCCGGGAGAACGGGCATGTCGTCATTGCCATGGCCGATCCGTCGGATCTGCTGCTGCTTGACGAATTGAAGACGCAGCTACGGTCACCATTGCGCGTCGAGGTGGCCACGTGGAGTGCGATCGAGTCGGTGCTGCGCAAGGGGGATTCCTCACAGCGGGTTCTGCAGGAGGCGACCGAGGGCTTTCGTGCGGCGCTCGTCAAGGAGACGGACCAGGGTGAGGAGGTGCTTGATCTCGATCGTCTTTCGGGAGATGCCGAGATGTCGCCGATCATTAAACTGGTCGACACCATCGTCTTTACCTCGCTTGAAAAGCGTGCCTCCGATATTCATATGGAGACGCGAGATAATGACATGGTCGTCCGCTACCGGATTGATGGCGCACTCTATGAAGCTGGCGATCCGATCGATATCAAGCATCACCAGACGATCATCTCCCGCATCAAGGTCATGTCGGAGCTCGACATTGCCGAGAGGCGGGTGCCGCAGGACGGTCGTTTCCGCATGCGCATCAAAGGCAGGAAGGTCGACTTTCGTGTCTCGATCATCCCCTCGGTACATGGTGAGGATGCGGTCATTAGTATTCTTGACAAGGAGCAGATCAACGAGTCGTTTCGTGATTTGCGGCTGGAGGTGGTCGGCTTCGATCCGAAGCTGCTTGTCAGGTTCCGGCGGTTCATCATGGAGCCATACGGGATGGTGCTCGTCACCGGCCCGACCGGCTCCGGCAAGACGACAACCCTCTATGCTGCCCTCAACGAAATCCGCAATGACGAGGACAAGATCATCACCATTGAGGACCCGGTCGAGTATCAGCTCCGCGGTGTGACGCAGATCCAGGTCAATGAGAAGAAGGGGCTGACCTTTGCCCGTGGTCTGCGCAGCATTCTCCGCCACGATCCCGATAAGGTCATGGTCGGTGAGATTCGTGACCTGGAGACGGCCCAGATTGCCATCAACTCCGCCCTCACTGGTCACCTCGTCTTCACCACCGTTCACGCCAACAATGTCATCGACGTCATTGGTCGTTTCATCAATATGGGTGTCGAGCCATATAACTTTGTCTCCGCCCTCAATTGCGTTCTCGCTCAGCGCCTCGTTCGCCTGCTCTGCACCCGCTGTCGCACTCTCTACCAGCCATCTGATGCCGAGTTGCGCGAGGCCGGACTCAATCCCGAAAGGTATCGCGATCGGGGATATTATCGCAGCGCCGGATGCGACGCCTGTAATCAGACCGGCTATCGCGGACGTACCGCGATCCATGAACTGCTCGAAGTCTCGGACAATATTCGTGAGATGATCATTGCCCGCAAACCCGGTTCCGAGGTTCGACGCACCGCCCGCGAGGAGGGGCTCGGCAGTATGCGTGAGTCGGCGCTCCGTCTTGTCTTCGATGGTCAGACAACCCTGCACGAAATCAATCGTGTGACGTTCGTTGAACAGATGAATTGACGGCGATTGTCTCGCGCAATCATCTCCAGCCCTTTCGGGCAAAATAAATCCTGAGGCCCCTCTTTTCGGAGCCCGGACTGTTGTTTAAACTTAATGCTGGCGTGATGGGGCCGATAGCGTTCTGCCGGTCTCTGAATCTCCGGCAGAATCGGTCGCCGCAATTTAACGGTTGAACCGGGTCCTGGCAGGACTTGCAGGACTGATATTTTGCCAGGATCAAAAATGACTCAGCTTTGATATTATGCGGAAAGCTGCCAATGCGAAGAGACGTCGAAGATAACCGTCGAAGATAACCATTGAAGGTAACCTTGAATATAGCTTTGAATGTATTTAATGTATTTAGTGTATTTAATGTATTTAATGTATTTATTGAAGACCAGCCCCGAACATCGCACTCAATTTTTGTGATCTGACTTTGAGATCTGACATAATGTCTGACTTTTTGTCTCAAGGGCGCCAATAATCCAGGGATTTTATGAAGAAAGCGATCATTCTGAAGCGACTGGCGGTACTGATTGTTGCCATCGGGCTTCTTCTTCCGGTACCAGCGGCAGCGGCGGGCAAATCGGGGAAGAAGAATTTCCAGGAGGGGATGCGGTACGAGACATTGCAGCAATGGGACATGGCGGCACAGCAGTATGCGCTGGCGGTAGCGGCGGAGCCGAACAACCCGGAGTACAAGCTGCGCTACATGCGGTCATTGCAGCAGGCCTCGCTGATGTTCGTCAAGCGTGGTGATGCGCTGGCGGAGCAGGGAGATTATGCGAGCGCCTATTCGGCCTATCGCCAATCGTTCAGTTATGATCAGGGTAACGAGATCGCACGGCTGAAGATGGAGCGGATGCTCGATCTGCAGAGGGCGCAGTCGACGGGAGGAGACCCGACATCGGCCTCCAACAAGATTGGCAACGTCTTTCCGACCAGCAACGAGATTCAGTTTGCGACCAGGCCGCGCGATCGCGAGCTGGCACAGACGATCAATTTCAAGGACACGGGGTTCAAGAGTATCGTCTCCAATCTTGGGAAGCGTCTTGATCTCAACGTGGTCTTTGACGAATCGGTGAAGGACGCGAAGATCACGATCGACCTCACCGATGTCTCGGTCGCCAAAGCGCTCGACATCATTCTCAAGACCAACAAGTTCTCCTTTGAGCAGGTCGATCATCGGACAATTCTCGTCTATGCCGACAACGCGACCAATCGTCCCCGCTTCGAGAACCTGATGGTCAAGACCTTCTATCTGAGCAACCTGACATCGCAGCAGGCGCGGACGGCGCTGACGGCGCTGCTGCCGGCAGGGCGACAAATCGCCTCGCTCGACCAGCAGAATGCCGGCGGCGGTGGCAACATGCTGATCGTCAAGGCGACGGCGACGGAACTGCAACTGGTGCAGGAGATTCTCGACAGTCTCGATAAGAACAAGAACGAAGTGGTGCTCGATGTCGAGATCTACGAGGTCTCGCATGACACCCTCTTCGAACTTGGTAACCAGATCGTCACCAAGCCACTGGAGGTGAGTGAGACGCGGGTTGATTCGACCGGCAAGCCGCTCAATTATCCGCTGGGTAGTACTGCCTCGCTCAACAACCTTGGTGGTTTCGGCCGTGCCAACGCCAGCAAGATTCTCGGCAACACCTTCACCCCGTTCCTTGGCGGGATGGGGACGCTGCTCGGCCTGCCACCAACGCAGCTGAGCATGTTGCAGTCGCGTGGCGACTCCAAGCTGCTCAATCGTGCACAGATCCACGTGCTTGACGGCGGCAAGAATACGGCCAAGGTTGGCCGCAGTGTCCCGGTGCGACTCGGAACGACCTTCGGGTTTGGTGGTGGCAGCTTCGGCGGAGGATTTGGTGGCGGTATTGGCACCGGAGGCATCGGTGGCACCGGAGGGATTGGTGGCACCGGAGGGATCGGCGGCACGGGCGGAGTCGGTGGCATTGGCGGTTTTGGTGGTGTCGGCGGTTTTGGTGGCGGGGGCTTCGGTTTCCCCGGGATCGACAGCATTCAGTATCGTGATGTCGGACTGGTGATCGAAGCCAAGCCGACGATCACCAATGAGGGATATGTCGAGGTTGAGATGAAGTTTGAGACCTCAGACATCGTCTCATCCGGTTCGGACGCCACCAATCTGACACCAATCTTTACGCAGCGCTCGCTCAACACAACCGCCCGCATTCAGGACGGGGTGACGGCAGTGGTTGCCGGGGTCAACACTGAGTCGAATGGCAACAGCCGGGCCTCGATCCCGATTCTCGGGATGATTCCGATTCTCGGGCGTATCATCACGACGCCTCGCCAGGACAGCCGTCAGAGTGACGTGATCATCACGGTCACTCCGCACATCATCCGTTCACAGGGTATCAACAAACAGGATCACCTGGCCAAGTACGCCGGCCAGGCGCAGGCGGGGCCGACGCCGAGCATCGAGGATGTCGTCTTCCGTGCGCGGCAGGTCGAGGAGCAGGAGCGGCGAATGATCGCGCAGCAGATGCCTCTCCAGGCTCCGGGCGCGACGGTGCCCACCTCCTACACGGCCCCGACCACTCCGGTGCCGCCGGTGGCTGTGCAGACGGCCCCACGTCCGGCTTCGTCTGCGCGTGTGATTAACAACCAGACGATAGCCACATCGGGGATCGTTCCCAACTCGACGGTCACGACCGGCGGTGGCGGTACCGCCGACCTCGGCTACCCGCCACCAGGAGTGCCAACAGGTCTTCAGCCCTCGACCTATACGCCACCGGCAACTGCCGGTGATCCTGCGGCGACATCCGGCGGCGGGATTTCACCGGCACCCGGAGGAGCCGGAGGCACCGGTGCCAGGGCGACGGAAGAGGATGGACCTGCGGCGGAGGAGAATGCCGAGAAGCCTGATAACGGTGTGAAGCCGGCGGTTCTCAAGCCGGTGCGTCGGCCGGAGTATGTTGAGCGGGCAATTGCCGAGGCTCGCGCCGAGGCCGCAAGGATGGAGATGGAGATGAAGAAGAAGCCGCGGAAGGATCCATCACCACAGGTTCCGCCGCAGGATCTCCAGTTCGGTCCAAAGCAGCCGGTACCGGTCGCGATTCCGAAGATGGTTGAGCGCTCAACGAAGTTTGACGGGGTGATCATGACCTTCAGTCCGCAGCCGATCAGCACAAGGGTTGGCGGCAACTTCACGGTTGAGGTCGAGGCTGCCGGCGGCAAAGCACCGCGGGGTGCCAGACTCGCGATCAAATTCGACAGCAGCAGGATGCAGGTCAGATCGGTCAGCGCCGGCGAACTGCTTGGCCCGCAGCCTGAATTTACCTATGTTGTTGATAAGGGTGTTCTCAACGTCAATATCAAACCCTCACCATCGTCGGCCGTGGCTGCCGAGGGTGGAAAGGGACGCCTCGTCATCGTCGAGTTTGCCGCAACCTCTGCCGGCAATGCCGAAATCTCCTTCAATTCCAGTGATACCACGGTCATCGGCGATAACAACACGAAGTTACAGTGGAAGGGTGGCACCCTCAAGGTTTCCGTCACCCGTGATGGTGCTTCCACCAAAGGAGCAAATTAGGGAGATCCCGGTCTGTTCGCGAGGCGAAGAATCGTGGTGATAAACGAGGCAAAACAGGAAGCTCTCGGGTTCTGCGGCGCAAGCTCGGGGGGCGCCGAAATCTGGCACAAGGATCGGGCGTCTGCCCTGCGCCCTGCCGCCGGCTTCACCCTGCTTGAGTTGATTATCACCCTGGCGATCATTGCCATACTCGCTGCCGGGACCGTCCCGGTAGCAAGGAATCTGATCAGGCGTGAGCGTGAGATGGAGTTGCGTCGCAGCCTGCGTGAACTGCGGAAGGCCATTGATTCCTACAAGTTTGCCTGCGACAACGGGCAGGTCGGCCCGCTCGATCGCAAGGTTGACGATGAATGTTACCCCAAGGACCTCGAAATTCTGGTTGAAGGGATACACCCGCCAAACAAGGCAGATTCGACCATTCGCTTTCTGCGCCGCATACCGCGCGATCCTTTCACCGGGAGCAGCGAGTGGGGGCTCCGTTCCGTTCAGGATGATTCCGATTCGACCTCATGGGGCGGTCAGAACGTCTTCGATGTCTACAGCAAGGCGCGGGGTACCGCCCTTGACGGCAAGTCAAAATACTCAGACTGGTAGCTATGTCGCTCAACCTTATTGATTCATCATCCACCGGCACAAGCGCCACTCGTGGGGCATCCCGGGCGCGAAGGTCGATGCATCGCGGCTTCACCTTCATGGAGCTGATGATTGTTATGGTCTGCATTGCGATCCTTGCAGCAGTGGCGATCCCCCGATACATGGCCCATCTCCGCCGGGCGAGAGAGGTCGTCCTGCAGCAGAATCTCTGGACCATGCGCCGCGCCATCGACTACTATACGACTGACAAGGAGAAGCCACCTGCCTCACTGCAGGATCTGGTCACGAGTGGCTACCTGCGCGAAATACCCAGGGATCCGATCTGTGGCGAATGCACGTGGGTCGAGGTTGCAGCACCGGCCGATGACAGCCTTTCCGCGAGTGGCATTGGTGATGTCAAGAGCAGCGCACAGGGGAGTGACACCAACGGCAAGTCATACTCCGAGTATTGAGCAATCACCGGCACCGCGACCCGCGACGAGATTATCCCATTACGATTGGCCACACGACCAAGTATGAGCAGAACTTTTCCGCTATTTTCCGCAATTGCCAGATGGCTGACCAGTCCCGCACAGCCGTCATTATCACTGGGTATATCCGAGAACCATTTGACGCTGATAGCTCTCAGCCACCGCCGGGGAGAGTTTGAGATGCGACAGGCGGCGGTGGTTCGTCCCGGTGCCGGCTTGATAGTTCCCTCCTTCACCGAGCCGAACATTCGTGATGAGGCGCAGATGCTCGATCTGCTCAATCGCCTTGCGCAACAGGCCGCCATGACGAGGATCGGGAAGCTCAATGTCAGTCTGCCTTCAGGCAGTGCGCGCAGCATGATTGTGGCACTCGATTCGGCACCGACCTCGACAAACGAGCTGCTGCAACTGCTGGAATGGAAGGTTGAACGCGCCACCGGCTTCGGCTTTGACCAGTTGCGGGTTAGTCATCAACGCCTTGCCGACATCGAAGGAAAGCCCCATTGGATCGTCAGCATCGTCAGATTATCGGTGATTGACCAGTATGAATCTCTTTTTGAGAGGCTTGGATGGAAGGCCGGTACGATCATGCCCCAGGCTCTCGGTGAGGCTTCGTGGCTCCTGAGGAGCGGCCTCGCCGAAGATCAGATGCTGGTCAGCACCAATTCCCGTGGCTTCGAGGTCGTCATCGTCCGCGGCTCCGACCCAATCCTCATTCGCGAGGTCGAATGCTCCCCGGAGGAGGTCGATAACGAGTTCTACCGCCTGGTGATCTTTTATCGTGACAGGCTTCTGCCCGGAGAAAGCGAGGTTCCACTGCGGCGCATCCTGACGGTGGGTACCCCTGCTGACCAGCAGCGTTTTCAGGAGCTGGCCGCTTCGGCACTCGAAAGAACAACGTTTTCACTGACTCCGGGGCAGGTTGGCCTCAATCTTGACCCCGGCCTCAGCTTCAATCAGGCAGCCGCTGCTGCCGGGCTCTCCGCAATGGCGTGGGGAACCTGAAGGTGCGCCGATGGCCCGGGACACCGGCATCCGGTGTCGGGCCCGGTCGACAATCTTGATTTGTGCCCCCCTCATATCGCTGAAAAGCTCTAATGAATAATTGAGAAGGGAAGGACTCCAGATAATGGTTAATCAGGTCGCAAGAGCAGACAATCGCGGGCCGCGTCTGGCAATATGCCTCGTCTTGACCGCTGCCGCACTCATCTTTAGTGGATGTCGCAAGGATGGCGGAGATAACAAGTCGGTGGTCAGTACCCCCACCCCGAGTGAGAATTCTGCCACGAGCCAGTCAACGGCCGCCACATCCGAGGGCGTGCCGGTTGGTCCGACCGGACAGACGACACCCTCACCCGAGCCAACACCGGCGACACTGCCTAACGGAGACCCGGTAGCACCAGGGCTCAAGCCGGCAATCATCCCCGGTGCCCCGCTCGGTAACAAACCGGCAGAGGATCGCTACAAACCACAACCTACACCGACGCTCGTCTTTAAGGATGGCAAGGTCGTTCAACAGTGGCAGGCACCTGCTGAGGCTCTGAGTCTGGTCAATCCGGTAAAAAATTCTCCCGATGCCGCCACCCTCGGACGTGAATGGTATAATCAACGCTGCGTCGATTGCCACGGCAAGGAAGGCAAGGGAACCGGATGGCTTGCCAAGGGGATCTTCAAGCCACCAACAAATCTTGCCAGTCAGATGGTGCAGGCAAACAGCGACGGAGAACTCTACTGGAAGATTACCAACGGGCGCTCGCCGATGCCTGCCAGCCGCATTCGCTTCAGCGATGAGCAGCGCTGGCAGATCGTCACCTATCTCAGGACTCTCAGGCAGTAAAGTCGCACACAGACAATCCCGGTTATCAGCAGCCGGTATCTTCGCAGGCCCGGAAATCGAGCGCTCCAGACGCCATCTTTCCGGTATCGAAGGTGCCGGCTTTTGCTTGTAGCCGGTACCTCTGACCGGACACAATGATCGATCGATAAAATGGATAATTTGATGGTGAAGCGCTGCTGCCGGCGGGCATCACTGGTCGATCGGGGACTTTTGTTTTAAACTGCTATTCTTTTGGTAAAATGGCAGGCAGGGTGCATCATGGCTGACAAATCTCCGGCAGCCCGGCACTGTCGTGAGCAGAGTCGTGAGCAGAGTCGTGAGTAGAATTGATAATGTGGATTTATTAAAGAGTGCAGAATGATCAGAACTATCGAGTGGACGGATGAAGGGGTGGTCATGATCGACCAGCGGCTGCTGCCGACTGAGGAGGTCTATCCGGTATTCAGCACCTACCGTGAAGTCGCCGAGGCGATCAGGGAGATGGTGGTTCGCGGGGCTCCGGCGATTGGAGTGGCGGCGGCAATGGGAGTGGCACTGGGGATGCGTGATTTCCCCGGAGAGGACCCGGGGGCGTTTGATGCCGAGTTTGAGCTGGTCAGCCGGACACTGGCGGAGACCCGGCCGACAGCCGTCAACCTCTTCTGGGCGATTGAGCGTATGCGTACTCTCTGCCAGCGACTGAGGGGGGAAGGGGTCAGTCTCGGCGACATTCGTCAGCGTTTGATTGACGAAGCGAAAGAGATGCATGCCGAGGACATCGCTGCCAACCGGGCCCTTGGTGGCCACGGTGCCGGGTTGATTCCGGACGGAGCGACAGTGCTCACTCATTGTAATGCGGGTGCACTGGCGACTGCGGGATATGGGACGGCGCTGGGAGTGATCCGGGCGGCGGCAGAGTCAGGGAAGCGGATCGCCGTCTTTGCTGACGAGACCCGTCCCTTTCTCCAGGGCGCGCGGCTGACAGCCTGGGAGCTTCATCACGATGGCATTCCGGTGACGCTGATCACCGACAACATGGCCGGTTATTTCATGCAGCGTGGCGAGATCGGATGCGTCATTGTCGGTGCGGATCGAATTGCCGCCAATGGTGATGCGGCTAACAAGATCGGCACCTACTCAGTGGCGGTGCTGGCACACGAGAATGGCATCCCCTTTTATGTCGCCGCTCCAACCTCGACACTCGATCTGACGATGGAGAGTGGTGAGGAGATCCCGATCGAGGAACGAAACCGTCGCGAGGTGACCCATATCCGGGATGTGGCAATCGCACCTGAAGGGATAGCGATCGCCAACCCGGCATTTGATGTCACTCCGCATCGTTACATCACCGCGATCATCACCGAGAGGGGCGTTGCCCGTCCGCCCTTCACCGAGAGTCTGCGAAGGCTGACTGGTCAGCAGGACTGATCCGGACAGGGCTGTTGGGTGTCAGTCAAATTTGAAATCCTGATAATGGAGGGAATGACATGTCAATTGCCGATGCACCGGCGATTCCACCACTGACTCCGCCGCGACGCGTGCTGCTTGGGCCGGGACCGAGCCCGGTTGACGATCGCGTCCTGCGCTCGATGGCTGCTCCGCTCGTGGGTCATCTCGATCCGCTCTTTGTGCGGACAATGGATGAGGTTCAGGTGCTGCTGCGCTATGTCTTTGAGACCAACAACCGTCTGACGATTCCGGTTTCGGGAACGGGCAGTGCCGGGATGGAGGCCGCCGTCGCCAATCTGCTGGAACCTGGCGAGGAGATTGTCATCTGTATCAATGGCTATTTCGGCGAGCGAATGCACGAGATGGCACTGAGAGCCGGGGCGATACCGGTGCGCGTCGAGTGTGAGTGGGGCGGACCGGTCGATCTTGACAAAGCTCGTGCCGCCTGGCGCGCCTCGAATGCCCGCGTTCTCTTTGCCGTGCAGGCCGAGACCTCAACCGGGGTCCTGCAGCCGCTGGCCCCCTTGCGCGAGATTGTTGATGAACGAGATGGCTTTCTTATCGTCGATGCCGTCACCAGCATCGGTGCGCACTCGATCGGCGTCGACCGTAATCGGGTTGATGCCTGTTATGCCGGCACCCAGAAGGCCCTCTCCTGCCCTCCCGGACTGGCACCTGTCACTTTCAGCGATCGTGCCGTCCGCAAGATCCAGTCACGACAGACTCCCGTGCGCAGCTGGTACCTCGATACCAACCTCCTGACTGCCTACTGGGGAGACGGCGGCGGTGGGCAGCGCGCCTACCATCACACTGCCCCAATCAGCATGAACTATGCCCTTCACGAATCCCTGCGCCTCGTCGCCGAGGAGGGGCTTGAGGCTCGCGCCAGACGCCATCAACGCAATCATCTTGCCCTCGTTGCCGGACTGGAAGCCATGGGCCTCAGTATGCTCGTTGCCCCGGAGAACCGGCTCTGGACACTCAATACTGTCCGCATCCCCGATGGTGTCGATGATCTTGCGGTACGCAAACAACTGCTGGAGGAGTTCGACATCGAGGTTGGCGGCGGTCTCGGAGTCTTCAAGGGGAAGATCTGGAGAATCGGACTCATGGGGGCCGGCAGCACCGAGAACAATGTTCTCCTTCTGCTGGCTGCCCTTGAGAAATGTCTCAAAGGCCAGGGCTATCGCCCGCTCGGCTCGGGTGTCAGCGCTGCTGCCGACTATTATGCCGGGGCATGAGATTGACCGGCTGCCAGCCTGCCTGCTGGCAGCCGGTCTGCTGAATTCCCGGGTTGAGCCGGATAGCCGGCTTCATCTTTGAGCCTCCAAACCAGATTTGATGGGAGTTGATGATATGTTCTGTCCCCGCTGCGGCGCGTCGAATACCGATACCGTCAAGTTCTGTCGTCAGTGCGGGCTGCCAATGCAGCCACTCGGAGCCTATGTGGCAAGTGGCGGAACTGCCGGTCTCGCCACCCCCCCGGGACAGCCCGGCGGACAGCCGGGTGGTTCAACTCATGAGATCGATCCATTCACTGCTGCCTGGTTGCGCCCGGGACAGCCTGGCGGACAGTCAGGTGGTTCAACTGGCAGCCCATCCAACCCGTTGTCAACCCTGGCTCAAGGTTTGACGCCGAAGCAGAAGATGGTGCTGGCAATCGTTGCCAGCGCTATGTCACCGGCCATCTTCGGTGCCTTTGGCGCTGATCAGCTCTCGGCGATCTCGGCCATACTTGTCCCGGTTCTGATTCTGACCTCGGTCTTTTACTATCGCAATCAGATCAAGGCGGCGAAAAACAAGCTGCCTTCTGCCGCAGCCTCGGTTGTCCTGTCGCCCCCATCGGCGCCAGCCTTGTCTTTCAATCAGCCACGGCCGATGGAAGACCTGGCACCCGGCGGCGACGCTTCTCCACCGACCAACCCGCTTAAAGTTCCAAAGGGCAGCGTCACCGAAGACGAGACGAGACGGCTGGCGGAATGATCCTCTGGTGACGGTGGGAGAGTGGCCATCGCCACTATTTCATACCAAGCCCGAGCACTTCACGGCAGTAGCGCAGACTCTTCTCCAGTTCACGCTTCTGGAAATGCTGCTCAGCAGCCGCCCTCTCGGGGCCTGTGGGGAACTTCACCGGTTCAACCAGCCTTCCGCGTTTGGCCAGACCGACAAAGCGCGCAAACTCACTGGCGCGTGCCTTCGGATAGGGCTCCCAGAAATCTTCACGTAAATAATTGTATGGGCGAATTGCGCCCGAGATGATCTCCAGCTGGATCGGCACTCCCGGACAGAGGACGGCAAAGCGGTCCATCCACGCATTCCAGTCGACCAGCCCCTCGCCAATCGCTGTCCACGCAACCATGGCGCCATCCGCCGACTCCCAGATCATCGAATCACGAATCCCGGTAGTCACCGCATAGGGCCCAAGGATCTCAAGGTTGCGCAGCGGATCCTCCAGCGTCCAGGTTGCGTTCCCCGAATCGAGCGTCGCTCCGACATAGTCTCTTCCCGCTTCCTCAATCAGCCCGGCCAGCTCCCAGGCTTGCATATCTCCGGCGTGATTCTCGATGGCAATCTTTACTCCGGAATCGATCGCCAGGCTTCTCACCGCACGACAGACCCTGACGGTGTCGCGAATCCGTGCCTCGATCCCGCCCGGGGATCTTCTATCTTCAGCCCGCCCGAGGTAACACCGCGCCACCTTTGACCCGAGCGCCCTCGCCACCCGAATTGTCTCGGCCAGATGCTCCTCTGCCGTCCCGAGCTTCGGATTCCAGGCTCCGGATGTCGGGCAGATGCTCCCTGTTCCCGCCTGAATCTCGATCCCCAGTGACTCTGCCTTCGCCCGGATCCGGCCAAGGTAGCCCGGTGTGCGCTCCTCGTAAACATCGAGATCCGAGAAGAGAACCGTGTCAACCCTCTGCGTTGCCGCGTAGTCCAGCAATTGCGGCGCCTTCCAGCCGAAGGCCCTGATCGAGAAGTTGTCGAAGCCGAGCCTGATGTTGCGCCGCCTCGCTGCCGTTTGCGCAGATCCCTGCGCACTGATCACTGTTCCCAGTCCGGCCCCCACCAACCCCTTCAGAAATTCACGCCTGCCTCTCATTCACGCTCTCCCCTCACTATCAATATTTGCTGCCCATTGGCGGCGACAGCATAACATGCGACATTGCCGCACGTGAACCCCGCACCCTGCTCAACTCCATCTCTTCAGACCTCACCCACAAAGAGCAGGGAAGACCGGCTGACATTTTCCGTCGGCTGCGTAATAATGGCTGCGTCGCCTTTCAATTTTAACCATAATGTTTCAACTGACCAGGTAATCGGAAGAATATCAAGGGGAGTGTCAACATGAAGTCAATCATCGATCGCCGTGAGTTCATCAGACAGTCGTCGCACGCTTTGGCTGTCAGCGGATTAGCTGTTTCGGGGTTATTCGGTGCGCCAAAACAGCCATTTGAGATCTCGCTCGCCGAGTGGTCCTTCCATAAGGCTCTCTTCAAAAAAGAGATGGATAATCTCAACTTTGCCCAGGTGGCGCGCAAGGATTTTGACATCGGGGCCATCGAATTTGTCAATCAGTTCTTCAAGGATAAGGCGAAGGACACCGCCTATCTCAAGGATCTCAACCAGCGTGCCAAGGATCACGGCGTCATTCACCACCTGATCATGATCGATGGCGAGGGCGCTCTCGGTGACCCTGACGCCGCCAAACGGACGACTGCCGTTGAGAACCATTACCGCTGGATCGATGCCGCTCAATTCCTCGGCTGTAAAATGATTCGCGTCAATGCCCAGAGCCGCGGTGCCGCCGATGAGCAGATGAAACTTGCCGCCGATGGCCTGCGCCGCGTCACCGAATATGGTGCCAAGGCAAAGATTGCCGTCGTCGTCGAGAACCACGGCGGACTCTCCTCCAATGGCAAATGGCTCTCCGCCGTCATGAAGCTTGTCAATAATTCAATGTGCGGTACCCTGCCCGACTTTGGTAACTTCCGCATCTCCGCCACTGAAGAGTATGATCGCTACCTTGGCGTTACCGAATTGATGCCCTTTGCCAAAGCCGTCAGCGCCAAGTCTCACGATTTTGACGAAAATGGAAATGAATCTCAGATCGATTATCTTCGCATGATGAAGATCGTCGCCGCTGCCGGCTACCATGGGTGGGTCGGTATCGAATACGAGGGTAACAAACTCAGTGAACCCGATGGCGTCCGTGCCACCAAAAAGCTCCTCGAAAAGGTCAGGACCGTGATGGCCAGGGGATGACGCAACAGAAGG
>CAIKMY010000303.1 GCA_903828635.1 uncultured Acidobacteriota bacterium | reverse complement strand
CTGCGCTGACGTCCCTTGTGCACCACCTCGATAGCCGAGGTTCCTCCCGCCCAAGGCTCACCGTATATCAGAAGGCCCGCATCTATCTCCCGCAACCCTCTGACGATCGCCTTCAACGTCTCAGGATCGATCAGCCCGAGCAGGTCGAATCTGAAGCCATCAACCTTGTACTCCGTCACCCAGTGGACGAGAGTATCGAGCAGATAACGCCGCACCATCGGCGCTTCAGTTCTAAACTCGTTGCCAACCCCGGAACCATTCCAGTAAGACCCATCGCGGCGCAGTCGGTAGTAGTAACCCGGAACCAGCCCCTCGAAACTGTAGACACGATTGAGGTCGAGCGATTCGAAGGTATGGTTGAAGACGACATCGAGCGTTACTCTCAGACCATGGCGGTGAAGCGCATCGATCATGCGCTTGACCTCGGTGATGCGCCGCCCATCGAAGCGTTCTGTGGCATACCATCCGTCCGGCGAGCGATGGTGGACAACATCGTATCCCCAGCCATACTCGTCCTCTGATTCGTTTGAATGAAATTCGTGGATTGGCATCAACTGGACAACATTGATCCCGAGATCGAGCAGATGATCGAGCCCGGTGGAGATGTCGCGACGGTGTGTCAGTGACGTGCCGCGCTCCGTCAGCCCGAGATATCGACCGCGACGCGCCACTCCACTGTCCGGATCGATCGTGAAGTCACGCAGGTGAAGTTCGTGGATAATAGCCTCGCTCAGCGGAAACGATGGGCGGTCGGCTACCGGAGTGTGATCGTCGACGATGATTGACCGCCCGTTATGACCGGTGACACAGCGTGCATAAGGGTCGAGCAGCTCCCTGTTTGGATCAAACCGTGGATCGTCTCCGGCTGCCACATAGTTGTAGCATGCTCCCTTCCAGTCTCCCGGCAGGGTCGCTTCCCAACAGCCATCCTCATGACGGCGCATGGTAACAAGATTGGGGCGGCCTCCCGCAGGGGACTCGTAGAGGTGGAGCGTTACCAGTTGTGCTGTTGGTGCCCACACACGAAATATCGTCTTTTCGGGCTCATAAAGCGCGCCCAGCTCGCGGGTCGAGACATGGCCATCCGCCGGATGTGGCAGTTGATTGGTAAAATGAAATTGTGATGCCCTGGTCATCTTCTCCCTGTCGGCCCCCTGTCAGCCCCCTGTCAGATCCCTGTCAGATCCCTGTCAGATCCCTGTCGAAAGGATCAGATCCGAGTCACTTTCATCAGTTCAGGTTCGACTTCTATTTTTCTGAGCAGAAACAGCCGGCATCGGAATACGCAACATTGGAAGACGTCCCCGGTTCATGAAGATTTCAGCTCACCGGATTCCAATGCTGCCTGTTCTGATTGAGATCGCTCGGCGACCGAGCGACCACGGTTACGCCCATAGATGTCGGCCATCATCGCCAAGCGCGCAGTGATCTCAGCTGTCAGCTGGCCGGACAGCATGCGCCATGCCCAGTTGTCGCTTTCACGGGAAGGCACGTTCATCCGCGCCTTGCTGCCAAGACCGAGAATATCCTGCAGCGGAATGATGGCGAGTCGTGCCACCGAGGAGAGCGCCAGCCGAATGAAGTCCCAGTGAATCTCGCGGCCATCGACTCCAAGGTAGTTTCGAATAAACTCACGTTCCGCCTCAGCCTGCTGCCGATCAAGCGTGCTCGCTGTCGATCTGGTATCGGTAAACCAGCCAAGCGTCGTGTCATTATCGTGAGTTCCGGTGTAGACAACCGTGTCCGGAGTGAAGCTGTAGGGCTTGAGACTGTCGGCCGCGGGATCGGGTGAGAAAGCGAACTGCAGAACCTGCATTCCCGGGAGACCAAAGCGAAGACGCAACTCCCTGACCTCGGCGGTAATCAGCCCAAGGTCCTCGGCAATGATCGGCAGGCTCCCGAGCGTGCGCGCGATCGTCTCGAAGAAGTCCGCCCCGGGCCCCTCCACCCAGCAACCATTTCGCGCCGTCTTCTCGCCTGCCGGCACTGACCAGTACTTCTCAAAGCCGCGAAAATGATCGAGCCTGACGATATCAACCAGCGAAAGTGTCGCCCGCAGACGAGACATCCACCAGCGATAGCCATCCTGCTGCATCACCTCCCAGCGGTAGAGCGGATTACCCCAGAGCTGGCCGTCCGCGCTGAAGTAGTCTGGCGGAACTCCGGCAACCTCCGTCGGCTGGCCGTCTTCGTCAAGGAAGAAGAGATGGCGATTGCTCCAGACATCCGCACTATCATGCGCGACGAAGATCGGAATGTCTCCGATGATCCGTACTCCCCGTGCGGCAGCGTAATGGGCCAGACCCAGCCATTGACGAAAGAAGAGAAACTGTACAAATCGTTGCCGACTCAGATCCTCGTAATGATTCTCACGGAAGAAGTGAAGCGCCAGATCCTCACGGTCACGCAGATGCCGGTCCCACTGCGTCCACTCGGCCCCGCCATGCGCATCCTTGAGCGCACGGAAAAGGGCATAGTCGTCAAGCCACCACGCCGATTGATGCGCAAACCGCAGAAACTGCTCGCGCAATTCCGTGGTGCCACTTCCCAGGAAATTGTCGTATGCCCGACGAAGCAATCGCTGCTTATAATCGATGACGCTCCCGAAATCGACGCGATCTTCCGGGAAGTCGGGGACTTCTCCAAGGTCGTCAGCGGTCAGCAGACCATCGGCAACCAGCAGATCCGGGCTGATCAACAGCGGATTCCCTGCAAATGACGAGAATGACTGGTAGGGTGAATCGCCGTATCCCGTTGGCCCGAGCGGCAGCACCTGCCACACGCTCTGACCGGTCTCTTGAAGAAAATCAACGAATTTGAAGGCCTCCGGCCCGAGATCGCCAATTCCATACCGCCCGGGCAATGATGTCGGGTGCAGCAGTATTCCGCTGGATCTGGTTAATTCCATGGCATGGATTTTAGCATGAAGAACGGGGGGATGGATGAGGGGGATTCTGAAGCGAATGAGACGGACGGGGCGGGCGCAGGCCGGAGATCCAGCCCCTTTTGCCATTCCCGTCCGTTCCGTTATCCCCTTCCCTGGTCATTTCAAAAATTTCTGATACCAGGCAAGATATCGCTCATACCGGTCGCGCTGGTAAGTAGGACGACGGATGCCATGATTTTCATTGGGATAGATAATCAACTGAGTCTCAATCCCAAGGCTGGTCTAAAAAAAAATAAATTTGCAAAATTAAACGAACATAATTTCAATTATTAATTTTTTTTTATCTTTCAAAATTTCAG
>CAIKMY010000302.1 GCA_903828635.1 uncultured Acidobacteriota bacterium | reverse complement strand
TGGTCGATCTGCTCGGGTCACCGACAGGGGGCTTTTTCGAGCCTGGTCGGATCGAGATCCTGCGACCGGCCTACGAGTTTGTCCGCACCTTCGTCAAGCCGAAGGATTTCATCTCGGTCGTCGCTTTCGACATCAGACCAACACCGCTGATCGATTTCACCGACGACCAGAGCAAGCTGATGGGAGCGATCAACCTGCTGCTGCGGAACAATCCGGCCTTCAGTGAGAGCAATTTTTACGACTCGCTCAAGTTTGTGCTGCGGGGTGGGGTTGGCGACAGCGTCGTCCTTGAAAACAGCAAGACTGAGAAGACGGAGTATGCAGGTCTTTACGAGGTCAACGCACGCACCGCGATCCTTCTGGTTGGGTCGGGGATCGACACCTTCAGCAAGATCAATTTCGACGAGGCGCGAAAGATCGTCGAAAATTCAGGGGTTCCGATCTACGTTATTGGCACGGGTAACATGTTCCTCAAGCGCTATGATATGGCTCTGGATCCCGGTCGCGGTCTGGAGATGTACGGGATTCCGGACAGAATGACGCTGCTGCAGGCGCAGAATACGCTGCGGACCTTCGCCGATTCGACCGGAGGCAAGTACTATCCGGTGACCTTCCCCGGTGAAATTCCGGGGGTATTGCAGTCGATCTCGGCGCTGGTGCGCAACATGTACAGCATTGGCTACACTCCGACCAACACACGGCGCGAGGGAAAGCGGCGAAAGATCTCGATCAGGATCAACACTGGCGACCAGATCGATCCCAAGCTGCTGGTGGTGCAGCACCGACAGAGCTATGTCGAGCCGAAGGACAAGAAATAGGTGGCCTCAATGGTAAGGGCGGCTGAGACAGGACAAATGGTTGCCGGCAGACTGGCAGCAATCGAGGAGCGTATTGATGCGGCATGTCGGCGCTCTGGCCGATCGCGCGAGGCAGTGACACTAATCGGGGTCAGCAAGACCTTTTCGGCGGAGAGTGTTCGAGAAGTAGTTGAGGCCGGAGTACGGATCCTCGGGGAGAATCGTGTACAGGAGGCGGAGGAGAAGATGACTCTGCTGAGTGATCTTCTCGTCGAGTGGCATCTCATCGGCCACCTGCAATCGAACAAGGCGCGTCGGGCAGTCGAAATATTCGACATGATCCATTCGGTCGACAGTCTGAAACTGGCGGAGAGAATCGACACCAACTGTCGGGAGGCAGGAAAGAGAATGCCGGTTCTGCTTGAGGTCAACCTCGGCGGAGAGGAGACCAAGGCCGGCGTGGCGGCGGCGGAGGTGCCTGCTCTCTGTCAGCGGATTGCCAGACTGCCCAACATCGAACTTCAGGGGTTGATGACCGTGCCCCCCTTTCTCGACGATCTCGAAGCGGTACGACCGTTCTTTCGCAGGCTGCGCGAACTGCGCGACGAGGTGCGCCGGCTTGGCATTGTCGGGCCCGATTTCTCCCATCTCTCAATGGGGATGAGCCACGACTTCGAAACGGCCATCGAAGAGGGAGCGACCTTTGTCCGGATTGGCACAGCACTCTTTGGAAAACGGGGCGTCGGTTGAACTCTGAAGTGGCATCCTCGATGTCGAGGAACGCTGCCCTGCCAACTGCCCCCTCATTACCCCCTCAAATCGAATGATATTTCACCCTGTGACAATAATCCTGCCGGTGACCGAAGGTGGCATCCAGTTGCTCGATCTGACCGATCGGCTGCGGGGCCTGGTCAATCTGGCGATGGCGCTGACGATCGGCATCCTCGTAGCCCTGCTGGCGCTGAGACTGCTCTCTGACCTGCTGCGGCTCAATCCCTTTGGCCGACTCTACCAGGGATTGCGACTCCCGACCAACAAGACGATCAGCCACATGCGCAGTTCTCGCTTCTACTATCCGCTGCGCAGTTCATTTGGCTTCGATCCGGCAGTCCCGATGGCGCTCATCTCGCTGGCCATTCTCTGGTACGTCGCCACCGGGGTACTGCAGAACCTCTTCTTTCTGCTTGGCGGCATTGCGCGGAGCCTGATCGCCATCGGCAGCGGGTCGATCATCAGCGGCGGCCGGCTGCTGATTGGAGTGGTGCTGCTGGGGCTGATCTTTTTCCTGATGGCGCTGATGACGATCGTCTTTGTCAACTGGCTCTTCGGCCTCTTTCGACATGCGGCGATGCGCGCGCAATACCGGCTCGCTCCGCTGCTGCGCATCTTCGAATTTGGCGGTGCCTTTGCCGGCTGGTCGTTCGTCATCCTCTGGATCGCCCTCTCCTTCGCCGCCAGTGCAGTGCAGGTCGTCTTCTTCTCCGGAGCCTGAGAAAGACGATTTATGGTGGCGATTACACCAAGGGGCGAATTGCTGACATTTGCGGTCAGGGTACAGCCGCGAGCCTCGCGATCAGGTGTGCGTGGTGAGGTCGATGGTGCGCTGAGAGTCGCGCTCGCCGCCCTGCCGGTTGATGGCGCGGCCAATGACGAACTGATCCGCTTTCTCGCAAGGCTGCTCGGAGTCGCGCCGCGGAGGATAACTATTCTGCAGGGGCTTCACAGCCGGAGCAAGACCGTCGCCGTCGAGGGACTGAGCCTGGAAGTGCTCTCAGGGCTGCTGGCGAAGGCAACTAATGACCAGCAGCCGGCCGCTCTCGATCGATAATGCCGGCGGCCGACAACCCGTCCTGGAATGTTCAGACATCGCCATCAGGTAGTTTAATGGCGTGTCGGTGATGTCCGTTATGGCCATTGGTTTTGGCGATCCTGCTGACTCTGGCCCGCTCCTCAAATTCAACAACGAGCCCCTCAAGCAACGGCGTCAGTTCCTGCAATCGCAGACGAGAGTTGGTCAGTGCCAGCCAGCGCTGCTTGCGGTCAAGCGGCAGATCGATCGACGAGATGATCGCAAAGGCCAGAGACTCGGGGTCTTCAGGGAGATCTGCGGGCTTCTCAGTCGTCTCGCCCGCTTCGGTCCCTTCCTGGCGATTGAGCTGACGATTGGCCTTGAGCAGCCGCTCGAAGAGCGTGCGAACCCGGTCAACCTCATTCGTGAAATCTCCAAAATCGGGATCATCTTCAAAGAGTTCAACCTCTGCCTGCGCGTATGGCTCACCATCGACTTCGCACAGAAGGCGAAAACGTGAACCACCAATGCAGAGGATATTGGAACGACCGTCGTCCATCTGCTGGGCGATGGCCACCTCGACAAGGCAGCCGGTGATGCCAATCGGCAGGTGGCCTGACCGGTTGGCCTCTTCGCTGGCAAAGTCGTCAATATCGCCAGTACCGCCGCCCTGATCTGCCGCCCGGCGATCAGCCTCGGGACAGATAATGCCAAAGATCTTATCCCGCTCCATGATGTCGGCCAGCATCTGGCGATATCGCGGCTCAAAGATATGCAACGGCGTTAACCCGCCGGGGATCTGGACGAGCCCCAGAGGGAAAATCGGGATGATTCTTGTCTGGTCGCTCTCCGTCATAGGCTAATCGTTGACCTTGAGCACGGCGAGAAAGGCCTCCTGCGGAATCTCGACCTTGCCGACGCGCTTCATTCGTCGCTTCCCTTCCTTCTGTTTTTCGAGCAGCTTACGCTTACGGCTGATGTCACCACCGTAGCATTTGGCGAGGACATTCTTGCCCATCGCCTTGACGGTCTCGCGGGCAATCACCCGCGAGCCGATTGCCGCCTGGATCGGCACCTCGAAGAGTTGGCGCGGGATCAGCTTGCGCATCCTCTCTACCAGGGCGCGACCGCGATTGTAGGCGGTCTCCTTGTGAACAATCAGCGAAAGGGCATCAACCTGGTCGCCGGCAACAAGGATGTCCAGTTTGACGAGATCGGCCTCACGATAACCATTAAAATGATAGTCGAGTGAGGCATAACCGCGCGAAATCGACTTCAGGCGATCGAAGAAGTCGAGGACGATCTCATTGAGAGGCAGCTCATAGGTGAGCATGACGCGGGTTGGTGTGATGTAATCGAAGCCCTTCTGCACGCCACGCTTCTCATCGAGCAGCGCGAGAATGTTGCCGAGATACTCCTCATTGGTCATGATCATTGCCTCGATGATCGGCTCTTCGATCATCGAGATATCGCCCGGCGCGGGCATCTTTGAGGGATTGTCAACTTCAAGCACCTCATCGCGCACGGTGGTGATACGGTAACGAACGCCGGGGGCAGTGGTGATCAGATCGACGCTGAATTCTCGTTCAAGCCGCTCCTGAACGATCTCCATGTGAAGCAGCCCGAGAAACCCACAGCGAAAACCGAACCCGAGAGCCGCTGAGACCTCAGGCTCAAAGAAGAATGATGAATCATTGAGCCGCAGCTTCTCGAGAGCGTCGCGCAGCTCCTCATATTGATTTGGCTCGACCGGATAGAGTCCGGCGAAGACCATCGGCTTGATCTCCTGAAACCCGGGAAAGGGTTCAAGAGTCAGACGCGCCGCTTCGGTGATCGTGTCACCAATGCTGACATCGGCAACCGTCTTGATATTGGCGACGATGAATCCGACCTCACCGACACCGAGACGATCGATCTGCCTTGGCTTTGGCGTCATCACGCCAAGATCCTCGACCTCATAATCGCGGCCTCTGGCCATGAGCCTGACCTTCATTCCCTTGCGCAACTCGCCATCGATCACCCTGACCATAACGATCACACCGCGATAGGGATCAAACCATGAATCAAAGATTAGTGCCTTGAGGGGCGCCCGGGCCTCGCCAGCCGGCGGCGGAATATCGCGAACGATCGCTTCGAGAATCTCTCTGATACCAATGCCCGCCTTGGCGGAAGCGAGTACCGCATTGCGCGTGTCGAGTCCGACGACGCTCTCGACCTGCTCCATCACCCTCTCAGGGTCGGCCCCGGGAAGATCGATTTTGTTGATGACCGGGATCAGCTCAAGATTGTTGTCGACGGCAAGGTAGGCATTGGCCAGCGTCTGTGCCTCAACCCCCTGGCTGGCGTCAACCACCAGCAGCGCTCCCTCGCAGGCGGAGAGACTGCGCGAGACCTCGTAGGAGAAGTCGACGTGGCCCGGCGTGTCGATCAGGTTGAGAATGTATGGCTTTCCATCAACCGCGAGGTAATTGAGGCGAACGGCATGCGCCTTGATCGTGATCCCGCGCTCGCGCTCAAGATCCATTGCGTCCAGCACCTGCTCCGACATCTCACGCTGCTCAAGTGCTCCGGTTGCCTCCAGCAGGCGATCCGACAGCGTCGTCTTTCCGTGGTCGATGTGGGCGATGATCGAGAAATTGCGAATATTTGATGACATAAAATTGGTTACCGTTCCGGCCCAGGAGACCTGATCAAAGGATATGAAATCAAACCACAAAACGCAAACCATCGCTCCAACAACTCTCACGGAGGCAAGGGGAGGAGAAAAGGGTGCCGGAGTTGTCACCATCTGATCAGGGCCGGGTCAGGGCGAGGGGGTAGTCTTTTCAAGGCTTCGCCAGAGAAACCATGAAGCGACCGATCGGTAAGGCGTCCACCCACGTTCGGCGGCAATGGCCTCGATGGTTGTCGGGTTGGGCAGATCGGAGAGACCATAAAGATCGCGGACCGCCTTGCGGATACCAAGATCGCCAACCGGCAACACATCAAGTCGGGCGAGCGAGAAGATGAGGAACATGTGAGCGGTCCAGACACCGATTCCACGCACCCTGGTCAGCGACTCGATGACCTCCTGATCAGCGAGGCGCGAGAGGCGCGAGAGGCGGATCTGCCCCTGATGTGTCATTGTCGCAAGATCGAGAATATACGAGACCTTCTGAGTGGAGAGGCCGATTGCGCGCAAACGATCCACGGGAGTGTCGAGAATGGCCTCCGGCCTCGGGAAGCGTGATGGCAGATAGAGCGCGCGAAAGCGTTGGAGAATAGTTGCAGCGGCGCTGGTTGAAAGTTGCTGTGAGATGATCGAACCAACGAGTGTCTCAAAATAATGCCGATGCGGACGAATGGCGCACGGAGCGTGGCGCTTGATAATCGGGCGCAGCAGAGGGTCGTGGCGCGACAGCATGAGTTCCGCCCGACGCAACTCCTCCTTAAAGATCGATTTCTCTGGCATTGGCTCTATCTCCTCTTCTCTCCGAGCAGCAGATTGGGACATTTTGCAGCACTTGTGGACAATGCGTCACAGTTGTGCTCGGTTTTGCCACACCTTGCGCGACATTGCTCCGGCAGGGAAATTGCATCATCATTGTTGTCTGTTATTGCCTGTTATTGCCTCTCGTTAATCTCCCGGGTTGTCGAGCGGCGGTGGAGTGATGAGGGAGCGCAGTTAACGAGTTAAAATGACCTGTTAAACCGGCAAGATACCAAATGTCCATAAATATAGCAGATGAAAGATAACGCAAGATGAGAATCAGCACCAGATTGATACTCTTATTGACGACCACGGTGAGCGGGGTGATGCTGATTGCGAGCTTCTTCAGCCTGAGGCAGCGCGAATCGACCCTGCTTGAGGCGGCCCAGGCAGAGGCGCGAGCGCACGCCCTGACGCTGAAGATCGCACTTGAAGAGGACTACCAGACAGGTCGGACGCTTGATGCACGCCGTCTGATCAGCCGCCTGCGGGAGAATACCGGGGTCTACAGTGTAGTCCTCTTTGACGAGAAGGGGGCAGTTTCGGAGATCTCCAACAACCTCGCACCGGAAGAGTCCCGTGACCTCCGGGCAGCGCAACAGGCCATCGAGACCGGGGCCCGCGTCGAGATTGAGCGGCAGATTGGCAGTCAGGACTACTTCTCGATCATCCTGCCACTGGAGGCCGGCGGTCGCCGACACGGAGCGATCGAGGTTATCCTGCCGATCTCCTACGTTCATGCCCACGTGGTACGGGCACGCTGGCACCTCGCGTTCACGGCGATGCTCCTCTGCCTGACGATCTTCGTTGTGGTGGCGATCGTCACCCGCCTCAGTCTTGGACGACCGATCCACGATCTGCTGGTCGGAGCAATGGCGGTCGGTCGGGGTGATCTTGGCTACCGCGTCGCTGTCGCCAGGACCGACAGCGAATTGAGCATGCTTGCCCGTGAATTCAACCGGATGGCCGACAACCTTGCCGAGCAGAGATCAAACCTCAATCGCGAGGCGGAAGAGCGGCTTTCGCTGGAGCGGCAGTTGCGGCACACCGAGCGGCTGGCGGCACTCGGCCAGCTGGCGGCCGGAGTCGCCCACGAGATGGGCGCCCCACTCCAGGTGATCGACGGTCGGGCCAAGCAGTTACAGCAGCACCAGGAGGTGGCCATCGAGACACGTCAGCGCAACCTGACGATCATTCGCAATCAGACCGCCCGCATTGCCCGTATCGTTCGCCAGCTTCTCAACCTCTCCCGCCCCTTCTCCCTCAATCTGCAGAGTTTCTCGCTTGAACAACTGGCACGTGACACGGCGGAGGTGCTGGAGACACAGGCGGAAAAGGCGCACGTCAGAATCATCACGCCATCTCCGGAGGAGGATCGCTGCCGGGTGGTCGGGGACCCCGATCTGCTCCATCAGGTGATCCTCAACATCTGCCAGAACGGTATTCAGGCGATGCCCAACGGTGGAGAGCTGAAGATCGAATGCTCTCCGCGGCAAACGGAGAACGGCAGTCGTCATTATTACAGCATTCGCATCTCCGACACCGGCATCGGCATCGCGTCCGATGATCTCGGCAGAGTCTTCGATCCGTTCTTCACGACCAAGGAGGTCGGTAGTGGCACCGGGCTCGGCCTTGCCGTCTCGCGCCGCATTATTGAGGAGCACCAGGGATGGATCGAAGCTGCCAATCGCGAGGGAGGTGGTGCGGTCTTCACCGTCTGCATCCCCGAGATCCAGCATATCGCCAGAACTCCGGATTCTGCGACTGAATTAGAGGGCAGACCATAAGAGCAGGCAACACTTACAAGGAACAAAGACAATGACTCCGCGAATACTGATAGCCGAGGATGATGCCGACCTGCGGGATCTGCTTCAGGACGACCTTGAGGATGCCGGCTACGAGACACTGGTGGCGATCGATGGTCGGGCGGCAGTCGCGCACATCGAGCGACCTGAGGAAGTAATCGATCTCGTACTCAGCGATTTTCGCATGCCGGGGATCACTGGCAGCGAGCTGCTCTCACGGGTGCGTGATTTGCGCCCCGAGGTGCCGGTGATCATCATCACCGCCTTTGGCTCGGTCGAACAGGCTGTTGAGCTGGTCAAGGCCGGTGCCTTCCAATACCTGACCAAGCCATTCGATACCGATGAGCTCCTGCAGAGCGTGGCGCGGGCGCTTGAAAGCACTGAAGCACATCGCGAGCAGGCTCGACTGCGTCGCGAGATCCGCATTCCGGGAGAGTTCATCATTGGACGCTCGCGGCAGATGCAGGACCTCTTCCGCCTCGTGCAGCGGGCGGCACGCAGCACGAGCACCGTGCTGATCACCGGTGAGTCGGGAACCGGCAAGGAGGCGATCGCTCGGTCAGTTCACCGCATGTCGCAGCGTCAGGGTGAGTTTGTCGGCGTCAATTGTGCGGCGATCCCCGCTGAGCTGATGGAATCGGAACTCTTCGGACATACGGGGCAGGCATTTACCGGTGCAAGACAGGCACGTGCCGGACTCTTCGAATCGGCTGATAGCGGAACCATCTTTCTTGACGAAATCGGCGAGATGCCGATCCAGCTCCAGCCCAAGCTGCTGCGAGTCCTGCAGGAGGGGACTGTCCGCCGCGTTGGTGCCGATCGCGAGCGTGAAATCAACCTGCGTGTCATCGCCGCTACCAATCGCAATCTCGAAAAAGAGGTGGGCGATGGCCGCTTCCGCGAGGATCTCTACTGGCGACTCAATGTCATTCACCTCCACATCCCGCCGCTGCGTGAGCGTCCCTTCGATATCCCCGACCTTGTCGCGCACTTTCTGACGAGGATCACTGAGAAGGCCGGACGACCCGCAATCAATATCACCCCGGAGACGCTGGCAATTCTGACGGCTTATCACTGGCCCGGCAATGCACGCGAGCTGGAGAACGCCATCGAGCGCGCGGTCGCCCTTGCCGATAGCGGCAGCCTCAGACCCGAGGATCTTCCGGAGCGCGTCCGCAATCAGGCTGGAACCTCGGCGCTCATCGCTCGTGGCAAAGAGCGACGCATGACCCTTTACGAACTCGAACGCGAGTACATTATCGACACCCTCAGACAGACCGGGCGCAACAAGTCGCGCGCCGCCGAGATCCTCGGGGTAGATCGTCGCACACTCCACCGCAAACTTGATGAATATCGAGCCCAGGATCCGGATTTCGAACTCTGAGCCTTGTTCACGCTTGTCGCACCATCATGACAAATTGCCACAGAGCCTGATGGTGAAAACCGCTGAAATGCCTGATAACAGGGCTCTTTGCCACTTCCAACCTCTGGCACACCTGTTGCTATTACCTATTGTGTCCGGTGATCATTGAAGAGATGTCATGGCATCCGGGCAACAGCAGATTGACCTGCAGTGCCAACGCCGAATGTCGGTGCACAGGGCAGGATGGGTCACACTGGTAAATGCTGTTAACAGAAGATAAGCAGGAGGAAGAAGGTATGAAAAAGACGATGATGATGCTGGCAGCGGCGGCGGTGATGATGATCGGCGTCACTTTTGCGGAAGCAAAGGATCGCTCGAAGAGGATCACCTTCTCCAATGATGTGATGGTCAATGGAACCCTCGTTAAGAAGGGATCTTATGACGTCAGGTTCAATTCGCAGAGCAATGAAGTCTCGATTCTCAGTGATGGGCAGGTCATTGCGACGGCAAGGGTCGAAGTGCAGACCACTGAGCGCAAGAACCCGTACAACACTGCCGCATTCGTTGAGCGGGACAACGGCCGAATCCTGACGACGATCACCTTCGAAGGAGATCGCCGTATTCTGACGGTCTCGGGGACAACCTCACAGTCGGCCGGTAGCGAATAGTTTGATTCTGACCGTCTGATTACAGGAATGGCGCGTGGGAGAGATCCCCCGCGCCATTCCCCTTTTGTCGGGGCCAGCGTGTTGGCCCCGGTTCAACTTAACTCGGGCCCTGCTGGTTGAGACAAACCTCAGATAATTTGAACAGATTTCAGCAATCAGCTGTAGCGGAGCCAGCGCAGAATCTCAGGGATCGTCGGTCGTTTACCATACATCAGAATGCCGACACGGTAGACGCGGGCTGCCGCCCAGACGGTCCCGACAATCGTCGCGAGCAGCAGAACTATCGAGAGCGTGATCTGCCACCACGGGGGTGATTGCAGCCCGATCCGCAGAAACATGAGCATTGGGGCGAAGAAGGGGATGAGCGAGAGCACGGTCGAGATTGTACTGTCGGGATCGCGCAGGACCAGCGACGAGACCAGGATCGGGATGACAATGGTCATGGTTACCGGTAACTGCATCTGCTGGCCATCCTCCTCGCTTGAGACGAGTGCTCCGACCATGGCGTAAAGCGTCGCGTAGAGAAAATAACCCAGCACATAGAAAATGAGAAAGAAGAGAAGCAGCATCGGATCGATCCGCGGCAGAAGCGAGGCCCCGGCGAGCAGCATCGGGAAGGCCGTCAGGATGCTGATGATGAGG
>CAIKMY010000301.1 GCA_903828635.1 uncultured Acidobacteriota bacterium | reverse complement strand
TGGTGCAGCGGCTCGACTTCTCACCGCGGCTGATCCTGCCGCTGCGTTCGTTTGCGGGCTTCACGTTGACGCCGACTCTCGCCTTTCGCTCGACGTTTTACAGCGACAGCCTCGACCCGATTCTGCGGAAGGTGGTCGGAGTCGACCTTTTCCGCAACTATGTCGATCTTGGCCTCGACCTGCGGGCACCGGCGCTGGCGCGGATTTTCCGTCATCGCGACGGCACGGCGTGGTTTCGGCACGTCATCGAGCCCTTCGTCGAGTACCGGCGCATTGCGGGGATCGATCAGTTCGAGCGAACGCTTCGGGTTGACGAGCGTGATATCGTTGCCGGCACCAATGAGATCTCTTACGGGGTGAGCAACAGCTTTCTCGTCAGGCGGACAATGGGAGAGAACGGCGCGACGCAGCCGCATGAGTTGCTCAATCTGACGATCGTGCAGAAATACTTCTTCGATCCGACCTTTGGCGGGGCCCTGCGCGAAGGGGTACGCAACCAGTTCTTTCCGATCAACACCTTCTCCGGTTTTGCCTATGGTGGAGAGCTGCGCCGGACCTCGCCGCTCAACCTGCGCGCCCGACTCCGCCCGACTCCGAATCTCTCCGCCGATTTCCGCATCAATTATGACACGCGCCACAGTCAGCTCCGTGACCTGATTGCCGGCGGGGGCATCAACCGGGGCATTATCTCATTCACCCAGACGTGGTATTACACCCGTCGTGTGAGGATCGATGCCCATCGCTTCGATCCCACGGCCCTCCCCGGCAATCAGTTCGACCTCGCCGCCTTTATCGGCAGTCCGGCGAAGGGGCCCTATGTTGGTATCAGCCTGATTAATGACCTGCGTGATCGGACTCTTGCCGGCCTCCCGCGCAACCCCCGTGTCATCAATTTCACCACCTCACTCGGCTGGGCCTGGGACTGTTGCAGCCTCAACATCCAGAGCGTCAATTTCAACGCCGGCCTCCGCAACGAAAATCGTATTCTCTTCGCCTTCACCCTCAAGGGTATCGGTTCCTTCGGTACCAACACCTTCGGTCAGCGTCGCCCTCGGTAATCTCCGGATGATCTTTGCTGCATGTGTACTGATTTGGGACAGGCGCTGCGCAAAATTCAGCAATACAGGAAAAAATGGCACGGATTCACCACAGTTCTTAAATATGTGTTATACTGCAGCATCTTGTATTAGCAGAGGAGTACACCAGTGGCATACCGAGAAGGCAACAAGGTCATCTATCCGCGCCTCGGCATCTGTCGGGTATCGGGGATTGTCGAGCAGTCAGCCGCCGGGATGGCGGTCAAATGCTACTCACTCAAGCCCATCGATTCTCAGGAGGGCACGACCATCCTCGTTCCCGTCAACAAGGCAGTCGAGATCGGCGTGCGCAAGCTGATCGACAAGGATGACATCCCCAAACTGCTGAACTTCCTTGCCAAGGATATCGAGGTGGCCTCTGATCACCGCAAGCGCAACGCACGCAATGCCGAGAGACTTGCCTCTGGTGAGATCTACGAGGTGGCCGATTCCCTCAAAACCATGTCCAAGCTCAGTCGTTCCAAGACCCTCTCCCCCGAAGAGCAGCAGACCATGGGGCGCGCGCGCCATTTGATCATCAGAGAGATTGCTCACGTCTCCAAAATGACTGCCGAGCAGGTGGAGGAGATGATTGATCAGGCTCTCTCCATCAGGAAGAGTCGCGCTACGGATGTTACTGCCTGAGCTGCCAGCCTCAACCGGGCAACTCGTTGCCAGACAATTGCCAGACAATTGCCAGACAGTTGCCAGACAATGATGCCTCAAAATAATTGGTGAGCGCCCGCTCGCTGTTTACCTTCCCTCTCTCCAGCCTCTGTCTGATTTCGTTCTGATACGTTGAAGTTGTTTTATCCCTGCAACGGATCGATATTTTCTCCATATTTTTACTGATCACATCATCTGCTGCTTAGTGGTTGCCGGCTACAAGATAGGGTATGTCCGAGGAGTGGCAGGGATTGGTTTGCGCTTATCGAATGCTTAATTAGCTGTTTGTTTAAACGGTCAGTCCGCGCTTGAAGTTTTATCTGTGAAACTGTTCAAAAAAAAGGCTTTACAGATATTTTGCCGCGTGATAGTGTGCGGACATCGGAACAGATTGGTTCGACGACAAGCAGTATCAAGCAGCATTTCGTTTGGTCAGCATGAACGTCACAGGCTCGGGAAGAGCTCTGGCAGTACGGTCATTACCGTGATCAGGAGGGTCTGATCACGGGATAAATGCCGGTTGTCAGGGGGGGGAGTCTCCTGAGAGGGTGGATTCCCGGACGGGGTAAAGGGGCTGGTGGGCACGATTGACTATCAGTGTCAGGTGCGGAGTGTCGTGTAGTGGGAGTCCTGGCGATGTAGTTGGGGGAGGGGGGAGATTGGATGGGCATTGCATTTGGGACATCAGGGTGGCGGGCGATAGTCGCTGACGAGTTCACGGTAGCGAATGTGCGGCTGGTGACGCGGGCGATCGCCTCGGTATTGAGCGAGGAGGGGAGTGCTGGCAGCAGTCTGGCAAACAGGCTGGTGATTGGCTATGACACTCGCTTTATGAGTGAGACTTTTGCGGCGCGGTGTGCGGAAGAGTTGGCGGGGATGGGTTGGGAGGCGCAGCTGACGACGCGGGAGACTCCGACACCGGTGATTTCGTATGCGATACGAAATGGGGGAGCGCGCGGGGGGATCAACTTTACGGCGAGTCACAACCCGCCACAGTACAACGGGATGAAGTTTTCGACGGCTGATGGGGCTCCGGCATTACCGGAGATAACGCGGCGGGTGGAGGAGCGGATTGGCGAGTTGGGATTGGGAGTGGTGGGTTATGGTGGGACGGGGAGTGCGGGGAAGCGCACGGATCTCGATCCGCGAGAGGGCTATCTGGCCGAGATAGCAGAGAAGATCGATTTCGGGAAGATCGCGGGGGCGGGGTTGAAGCTGGCCTACGATCCGCTGTGGGGGACGGGGCGGGGCTACCTGGACGAGGCCTTGCGACGGAATGGTTGTGAGGTTGAGACGGTGCATGACTACCGTGACGTGCTCTTTGGCGGGAGCAGCCCGGAGCCATCCGAGCGTAACCTCGCGGAGATGCGCGAGCGGGTGCTGGAGCAGGGGCTGGCGTTGGGGATTGCGACAGACGGGGATGCGGACCGGTTTGGTTTTATCGATCGTGACGGGAGTTTTGTCTCGGCCAACCACATTCTGGCGCTGGTGCTCGATTATCTCTGTGAGACGCGACCGGAGTGGGCAGGAGGGGTGGCGCGGAGTGTGGCGACGACGCACCTGCTGGACCGGATAGCGGCGCATCACGGGCGGGAGCTCTTCGAGACGCCGGTGGGTTTCAAGTATATCGGGGAGATGATCAATCAGGGCCGGATCATCCTTGGGGGTGAGGAGAGTGCAGGATTGACGATCAGGGGGCATTATCCCGAGAAGGACGGGATACTGGCCTGTCTGCTGGTGGTCGAGATGGTAGCGGCGCGCGGGGCCTCACTGGGTGAGATGATCGAGTCACTTTTTCACCGCCATGGTGCACTTTACAGCGAACGCATTGGGGTGAAACTGACATCAGAGGTGCGAGAACGTTTACAAAAGAGGCTGGCGGCGGATCCGCCGGCGACCATTGGTGCGTGGCGGGTGACTGAGGTCAATCGCGCTGATGGGGTGAAGTATATCTTCGATGATGGTTCGTGGTTGTTGTTGAGGATGTCGGGCACCGAACCGGTGGTGAGGTGTTACGCGGAGTCCCATTCAAGGAAAGATCTGGAGGTGTTGCTTGAGACGGGCAGTCAATTCGTACGCAGTTAGGGCGCAGACGATTCCCGGCTATGGGTCGGATCTGCTGGAGCGGGCGTGGGCGGGTCTGGCCGCCATGCCAAACTATGGGTGGCTGGCGCTGATCATCCTGACATTTGCGGCACTCTCGGTGACGACGATGATCAGGGCGAGAGGAGCTGAGTCTCAGGCGCAGGCAAGGAAGGCGGAGGTGGCATTGGAGCTGGAAGTGACAAAATCGAAGAACCTCTCGATCCGCACGCGGACTGAGAAGATGAAGGGAAATGGCCAGGTTGGCGAGGCGGTGGCGAGGGAGCGGCTGCGGCTGGTGGGGCGAAACGAAGCGGTAGTGCGGGTCTCCGACTGAGTCTCGATCGAATTATATCCTTCCCTCCTCACGGTTAAGCACAACAGATTCAGCAATACAGATCATGAAGCAAGGTCGGCTCTGGCTGGCGATCCTGGTGATGATTGCCTGCCAGTGCTTCCATTTTTGGGCGTTGGGCAGAGTCCCGGCGATTCCGACAGACGATGATGGCGCGTATGCGGCGGCCGGATATCAGATCTGGCAGACAGGGAGGCCGGGCGTCGCGGGTTATCGGGAAGTGGTCGGGATGGGTCGGGACATCTATCTGCTCGGCCACATTGGCGCGGCGGTGCAGGGGATCGGCATGGCCCTTTTCGGGGTGAGCGTACGCCAGGCGCTTCTGCCATCGGCGGTGGTCGGGATCGGGCTGCTGGGGATGGTCTTTCTGTTGGGGCGTCGTTTGTGGGGAGTAAGGACGGGGCTGACGGCGGCGCTGCTGCTGGGGTTTTCGGGGATCTATTTCAGTTGCGTGCATGGCGCGCGGCCGGACATGCTGGTAACGCTCTTTCTGGTGTGTGCGCTCTGGCTGGTGGCTGGTGATGATGATCGGCCGGGTGTCAGGATGGTGACGGCCGGGCTGGTGATGGGGTTGAGTGGGGATGTCCATCCGAACGGCTTTCTGCTGGCGCCGGTTCCATTGCTCTTCTGGCTGGTCTGGCATCGGCCGGGGTGGAGGCTGGCGACGCGGGCGGTGCTGCTTTATGGCGCGGGCGGGGCGATTGGCATCATCTGGTGGCTGGTGCGCCATTACCTGCCGGATCCGGTCGGATTTCAAAGGCAGAACAGGCTGCATGGATTGCAGACGCATGGGGTGAGGCTGCTCGATTATGGGGCAGGCGGGGCTGTGATGGCCGAGTTGCAGCGCTACCTCGACTGGTTCTGGGCAGCGCGGGGCCATCGCCATCTTTACGAGGGGATCTGCGTGGTGGTGGCGGGGGTGGTTCTGCTCTGGCGTGGGGAGTGGCGGGATCGGGCGCTGGTGGTGGGCTGGTGCGGGCTCTTCCTGATTGGCGCGGCACTGATGAGCAACCGCTTCGGCTACTACCTGATATTTGCATGGCCCTTTTTTGCGCTCTGGCTGGCGCGGGCGATTGGACTGGCGGCGGAGAGGTGGGGCAGCACGGGGCAACGAGTAGCCCTCGCTATGGCGGGATTGCTGCTGGTGGCCTATGCGGTCAATCTTGGCCTCTGGTTCTGGAAGGCTCACCGTGAGCCCTCACTGACGGCGAGCATCGCGAAGATCCGCGAACTGGTTCCGGAGGGGGCATCGGTCTTTGCCAGCGCCGGGCTCTGGTTTGCGTTGTGGGATCGTGACTTCACGCACGAGCCATACATCCCGTTTCGTCGGCTGGAGGTACAGTTCTATCCGGAGACGGGACCTACCGGTTGGGAGATTGAGCAGCAACGGGTCGGGTGGCGTTATGTCGTCGCCTATGGCAATCTGCGGCGATTTCTCGATCCTGACTTTCCGCTTGAGGAGATCCTGACGATCGAGCCGTGGAGTAGCCGCCAGGGAGAGGTTCGGGAGGCACGACGTTATTCGCTGGAGAACCTGAAGGTGATTGGCCGGATCGACTCGCCGGGGGAGCCGATTGTGATCCTCGAGAGGCGGGTCAATCGTTAATCCGACCGGGGCGCGAAGGGCGTGGAGGCCTTGCGCCTCTCTTTCTTTTAGCCAGTTCCTGAAGTTCGAGTTGGAGCTTGCGGTAATTGACGACTCTTCCGGGCAGGAGTTGGCCGGCATCGATGGCAGCGTTGACGGCGCAGCCTGGTTCACGATGGTGGCGGCAATTGCTGAAGCGACACTGAGCGGAGAGAGCCTCAATATCCTCGAAGGTATTCTCGATACCCTCCTCGACATCCCAGAGCTGAATCTCACGCATTCCCGGAGTATCAACGATCAGTGTACCGTCATCGAGGCGGATCAGTTCGCGATGGCGAGTGGTATGCTGTCCGCGGTCGTCGATTTCGCGAATCTCCCGAACCTGCTGGCGTTCGTGACCGAGCAGTTGATTGAGGATTGTCGATTTACCGACGCCGGAGGAGCCGATGAGCGCGATGGTGCTGCCGGGCAGGAGCCACTGCCGGAGATGGTCGATCCCCTCGTTGCGCAGGGCGCAGACCGGATGACAGGGAACCTCGGCGGCAATGGCTTCGACCTCAGCGAGGCGTGCCGACAGGTTGTCGCAGAGATCGGTCTTGGTGAGGAGGATAACGGGTCTGGCGCCGCTCTCCCAGGCGACCGCAAGGTAGCGTTCGAGCCGGCGTGGATTGAAGTCCTGATTGAGCGAGGTTGTCAGGAAGACGACATCGACATTGGCGGCGACGACCTGCTCATCGGTCCTGGTGCCCTTGACCTTGCGGGTGAAGTGGCTGCGGCGGGGCAGGAGCGCGTGGATGGTCGCCTTCTCCTCACTAGCGGCACGGCGAAGGGCGACCCAGTCGCCAACGGCCGGCAGAGCGGCACGGCTGGCGGCGCGGTAACGGAGCTTGCCGGAAGTCTCGGCAAGGATCGGGCCGCTCGCTGTCTCGACGCGCAGGAACTGATTGAACTCAAGGCTGACGCGGCCCGGTTCAAGATCCTCGCGGTCAAGATTGCGAAAGCCGGCGGCAAAATGGTCATTCCATCCCCAGGCTTCGAGGCTCATAGTCTGGTGATCTCCGAATGCGGCCATGCGGCTTGCGGATGGAGGGCGTGAGAGGTAAAACTGGCAGTCTGCATGATTGGTATCATCGTCAAAGAGTCTACATTATCACGGGGCCCGGTGGGAAGTGTACCGGGCATTGCGGGAGAGAGGCCACGGGATGGCCGGAAAGGGTATGGAGAGATGCATTACCGGAGTTTGCTGCTGGCGATTGTGGTCATCGCGTCGGGTGGCTGGAGCGGTGAGGCTGTCGCGCAGGCGAAGCAGCCGATCACGCACGAGGATGTCTGGCTGATGAAGCGTGTGGGGGCGCCGGTCGTCAGCCCTGACGGGCGCTGGACCATTTTCCAGGTGGTTGAGCCGTCGTATGACGAGGCGGCGCAGACAAGTGACCTCTGGATCGTCGCCAATGACGGCAAGACACCGTCTCGCCGACTGACGGGCAACAAGGGGGCGGAGAGCGGAGCGGCATGGAGCCCTGACGGTCGGCATATTGCGTTCTCGGCGCGACGCGATGGTGACGAGGCTCCGCAGATCTATGTTCTCAACATCCACGATGGTGGTGAGGCGAGGCGTCTGACGACGCTCTCGACGGGGGCGAGGTCGCCGCAATGGCGGCCTGACGGGCGAGCGTTGCTCTTCCAGAGCTCGGTCTATCCCGGAGCGATGAATGACGAGGATAATCGCAGGATCGCCGCCGAGCGTAAGGCGCGCAAGTATCGGGTTCGAGTTTATGATTCATTCCCGATTCGCAACTGGGATCGATGGGTCGAGGAGACGCAGACTCACATCCTCGTGCAGTCGCTTGAACCCGGAGCAAAGGCAAAGGATCTGCTGGCGGGGACAAAGCTGGTCGCTGGTCCGGGCTTTGCCGGCGTCACCACACCGGGCAGTGATGATCTGCAGCCGGTCTGGTCGCCGGATGGGGCGTCGATCATCTTTGTGGCCACGGAGAACCGCAACGTCTCAGCCTATGCCGAATCGAAGACGAGCCTCTACAGTGTGCCGGCGGCCGGCGGTGAGCCGCAGGTTCTCGTCGGTGGTCCTGACAGCTTCACCAAACCGCTCTTCAGCCCGGATGGTCGTCGGCTCTATGGGTTTGTCAATGCCGCCAGCGAGAAGGTCTATACGCTCAGCCGCCTCTTTTCACTGCCGTGGCCGGCGAGTGGCGCTCCGCGCATTCTGACGCCCGGCTTTGACCGTGCGCCGGGCAGCGTGGCCCTGACGCCTGACAGCCGGACGATCTACCTTCTGGCCGAGGATGCCGGCCACGAGAAGCTCTATCGAATGTCGGCCGATGGCGGGGCCGTCTCACTCGTCTTCGAGATGGATTCCGGTGTCTACAGCAATCTGGCGATCGGTGGCAATACCGATGGGGCGGTGCTGATTGCCAACTGGGAGAGTGCAATCAGCCCGATGGAGATCGTTCGTCTCGACCCGGCGGGCAGGAATCATCGGGCACTGACAAGCTTCAATGCTGAACGGGTTGCCCGCATCGACTGGCAGCCGCTGCGCCATTTCTGGTTTACCAGCAGTCGTGGCCGCCGGATCCACAGCATGATTGCCCTGCCTCCCGGCTTCGACGAGAAGAAGAAGTATCCGCTCTTCAACCTCATTCACGGCGGGCCGCATTCGATGTGGCGCGACCAGTTCTTCACGCGCTGGAACTACCACCTCTTTGCCCAGCCGGGATACATTGTCCTGCTGACCGATTACACCGGCTCGACCGGTTATGGGGAGGCCTTTGCGCAGGCGATTCAGGGAGATCCGCTGAAGGGGCCGGGCGAGGAGCTCAACGAGGCAGCCGATGAAGCGATTCGTCGCTTCAGCTTCATCGATGCTTCACGTCAGGCGGCCGGTGGTGCCAGTTATGGCGGCCACCTTGCCAACTGGCTCCAGGCGACGACCAACCGCTACAAGTGTCTGATCAGCCATGCCGGACTGGTCAGCCTCGAATCGCAGTGGGGGACGAGTGATGTCATCTATTCGCGCGAGGTCAACAACGGCGGGCCCGTCTGGGAGCAGGGACCGATCTGGCGCGAGCAGAGCCCGGCACGCTATGCTTCGAAGTTCCGCACACCGATGCTGATCACCGTTGGCGAGAACGATTTCCGCGTGCCGATCAACAACTCGATCGAAAACTGGAGCCTTCATCAGCGGCTGCGCATCCCCAGCCGGCTCCTCGTCTTTCCTGAGGAGAATCACTGGATTCTGCGGGGAGAGAACAGCCGCTTCTTCTACAGCGAGGTTCTCGGCTGGCTCGATCGCTGGCTCAAATGAGCTGTCACTATCAGGTCTTCTATCAGGTCGGGGGCTGATTTGCGGGATAGCCCGGAGCGCCCCTGACCTCTTCGATCTGCTGGCGATGGCGATCCTCGTGCTCACCCAGCAGCACCAGCCACTGATAGCTGTTAAGTTCGCCGAGCAGCACGTGGGCCATTTTTGGACCGCTGAGATCGATCGACTCCAATTGATGTTCAATGGAACGGAATCCGGTGAAGCTCTCAAGCATTCGTGGCAGAGA
>CAIKMY010000300.1 GCA_903828635.1 uncultured Acidobacteriota bacterium | reverse complement strand
GCTGGTATGCATTGCCCCATCGGGGCAATAAGATCAACGAATTCAGTCCCTATACCTCCTCCGGCGAGGGGAAGAGCTGCTGCATCAGCCCTTTCTTGTGAGTCTTGAGTGCTTCGATCTTCTGCGTCTCAGCGGCGATCAACTCGTCCAGCGAGCTCAGGCACTCGGCGATGCGTCGTTGCTCAAACGGAGGCGGCATCATTAACCCCAATGCCTTGCAGCCTTCCTGAAAGCGGTTGAACTCCTCGCGGGTCCCCTCTGTGTCAATATCAGTTGAGACATCCCCGCAATAGTTTAGTGTCGAAGGTGAGGAGTGCCTGACACGTAACGCACACTATTTGAGAGCAATAATCGGATCGACCTTTGCGGCGCGCGATGCCGGGTAGATGGCGGCAACGAGGCTGATCAGCAGGGCAAAGAGGATTGCTCCGCCGGAGAGGTACCACGGGATCGAGAAGAACTCGATATGGCGCACTGCCCGTCCTGCCTGCTGGGCAATCCAGCGATTGGCAAAGAGGTTGGCGATCCGGTCGATCCCCCAGCCACAGATCACACCGATAACCCCGCCGGCGACGCCGATCAGGCAGGCCTCGACGAAGAAGATACGCATCACTTCGCCATCGCTGCCGCCAATCGCCTTCATGATGCCGATCTCCCGCGTCCGCTCGCGAATCGACATGATCATCGTGTTTGAAATCCCGAAGGAGGCGACCAGCAGTGCCAGTCCGCCAAGAACTGCAAGGCTGGCATTGACGATCAGAAAAACGCGCTTGATCTCCTCGATCTGATTGCCAAGGCTGATGAAATTGAAGCCGCGCCGCCGAATCTCCTCCTTGACAGCCTCGACTCTGCCGATATCGGCGACGCGAATCTCGGCCCCCTGATAGCCGGAGCCGCCGGCGAGCATCTCGCCCATCTGCCGCAGGGGATCACTGCTTCCCTCGCGAAACTGGCGGGCCACTTCGAACGGGAGGTAGAGCAGTTGATTGCCCCCAAGCTGAAAGTCGATGCCATCTGGTGATTTGAGCACACCAACGATTTTGAAGCGGTGCTCTTCAAAGCCGGGAGTGACATCACCATCCTGCTGCTCCTCAAATCCGGTCATCGCCGGCAGAGGGATACCAAAAACGGCCCCGCCAGCACCGGAGCCCGGCAGTGTCAGCATAATGAGGTCGCTGCCCAGAACCGCCCGGGCATCGCGCTGACGCTCCTCGTCACTCCTTGTCGGAGGCTGACGAAAGGGGCCGGCTTCCCCGCCCTGCTGGCGGGGCGGCGAACCTCGCGGTATCGACTTTGAGCGCAGACGCTGCAGGAATCGCTCAGTGATTACTGCCTCTCGTGCATCGCCGGAACTGAAGTGACCACCGGCGAGGATATTCATGAATCGAGGATTGTCGCTGACGATGAGCGGAGCGCCCCCGATCCCAATCCGGCGGGTATGCCCCTCAAAGCGCACATAACCATCGAATGAAAGCTGAGGATTGACATAGCGCACATCGGGGATCGACCTTAATTCATCAATTGCCGCATCATCGAGAAGCCGGCGGCCGATGGCATTGTCGCCATCACCGGCACCTTCACGCATCGCGAGCATGGCATCGGCCCCCGGCCCGATGACATTGATCGAGGTCAGCAGGTCGATACGACCGAGGGCATCACGCAGAAGATTGTCCTGAAGCCCGATGCCAAAACTGACCATCGTGACGATCGCGGCGACTCCGACGATCACTCCGATCGTCGTCAGCACAGTTCGCAGCTTCGCCTGAAGCAGATTGCGCAGGGAGAGGGAGAAGATATCGCGGAAATTCATGGTGTGCCCCCCGCCATTCGTTCTTCACCGATCACCACCCCGTCACGAAGCATCACCTGGTGAGTGGCGTGCCGTCGTGCCAGCTCCAGATCGTGCGTCACGAGCACGATCGTCATCCCCTCGCTGCGCCGCATTTCGTCGAGCAGATCAAGGATCTCCGCCGCACGGCGGCTGTCGAGATTGCCGGTTGGCTCATCGGCCAGCAGCACTCTTGGCGAATTGGCAATCGCTCGCGCAATCGCCACCCGCTGTTGCTCCCCACCTGACAACTCCGAGGGGAGATGATCCCGTCGGTGATCAAGTCCGACACGACCAAGCAGCGCGACAACACGTTCGCGCTGCCCTGCCCGGTCCATTCCGGCAAAAGCCAGTGCCAGCGAGACATTCTCCGCTGCCGTCATCGTCGGAATCAGATTAAAACTCTGAAAGATCATCCCGACGCTCGCTAACCGATAGCGTGACATCTGGCGTGATGTCAGTGGCGCGAGGCTCTCCTCATCGAAGAGAACCTCTCCCGAAGTCGGCCGATCCAGTCCGCCAAAGAGGTTGAGCAGCGTCGATTTCCCGGAGCCGCTCGTCCCAATGATCGCAGCAAACTCCCCGGACTCGATGCTCACATTCACACCGGCAAGGGCATGAACCGTCTCAGCCTTCATCCGGTACTCACGCGAAACCTCTCGTGCCTGCAGAATCGACATCCTGCCTCCCCACCTGCCGCCGCCAAAGACGCAGGATGAGCATCTCCAGCATCAAGGGCGGCCAGGAACCTGTTAACAGAACTCGGTCGCATTAAAGAAATAACTGAGCTCGATGCGCGCATTCTCCTCCGAATCGGAGCCGTGGCTGGCATTCTCGCCGACGCTCGATCCGAAATCACCGCGAATCGTCCCCTTGGGCGCTTTGGTCGAATCGGTCGGGCCCATCAGCTCACGCCAGGCGAGCACCGCGTTCTCCTTCTCCAGTGCCATGACGACGCATGGGCCGCTGGTCATGAAATCGACCAGCTCAGCAAAAAAGGGGCGCTCGCGATGCACCGCATAGAATCCCTCGGCAACCTGCCGGCTCATATGCATCATCTTTAAGGCGCGAATCCTGAATCCGTTGTCAGTGATGCGCTGGATTATGTTGCCGGTATTCCCGGCGCGAACCGCGTCCGGCTTGATGATTCCGAAAGTCATCGTCCCTGATGTCGACATAGATCTCCTCGCAGATATTGTGCCGATGTCCTCTTGAGACAACGGCGGGCTGGGAAGTAAACTGCCATCATAGCAATCGGATTTTGACCTGGTCAAACCAGGCGCGGATTATCCTGCAACCGCGCGGCTGGCCGCCTGATATATGGTAACTTGACGATGACCAAAGTGCTGAAAGATGCGATGTCGGATGGTCTGAACCTGCCAATCTGGCGGCGAATCGGGCTGATAATGATCATGGTGACCACGGTGTGGACGCAGAATCCGCCGGTGACCAGGATTACAACGATTGCCGGGGGCGGCTTCGGATCGAACGTTCCAGCGAGGCTCGCACCGATGGCTCGCCCGCGAATCACGCTCTTCGACCCCCTGGGGCGCGGGCTCTATGTCGTCGATGAGGTCAATGGAACCTGCTTCATCCGCTTTGCCAACACGACCAATGGCACAGTGACGATTGCCGGAACGACGATTGAGCCGCAATCGATCAACCTCATCGCCGGAGGCGGGACATCAACGGATAACGGCGTGTTTCCGCGAGATGCCGATCTCGCCGATGTTACCGGACTGGCAGTCTCACCCGACGGGAAGCTCCTCTTTGTCACCATCCCGGCCTATTTCACCATTCGGGTGATCAATGTTGGCACGGAGCCTCTTGAAAGCTATGGCAGAACGATCCAGCCACGGAGCATCGAGACCCTCGTCGAGCCGAATCATGTCGACTTTCGCGGGATTGGGCTCAATCGGGCGACCGGGGAGATCTTCTTCATCGCCGGGCGAGTTGTCTATCGCGTCAACCGTGACCGCAGCCTGACGATCGTTGCCGGCGGGGGCACTCCGGCTGTCGGCAACGGGGATGGTGGAGAAGCCACCGGGGCGCGACTGGTGACGCCAATGGGTCTGGCATTTGATGCCAACAACAACCTGCTGATTGCCGATGGCGGTGATCCGCGCAGCACGCGCGGCACGGTGAGGCGGGTGAGTGGGAACGGGATCATCAGCTCGGTGGCCAGTGATCTTGACTTTCCCACCGGTATTGCCACCGGCCCGGGTGGCGACATCTTTCTGCCGCTCGGCAATGCGCAGCAGGTGATGCGCATCGCGGCAAATGGGACGAAGAGCGTCGTCGCCGGTAACGACAGCCTGCAGATCTGCGATCAATTCAGCACTCCATCGTGCGGGGATGGTGGACCGGCACGCAGTTCGTACCTCAATCTTCCCGACAGTACTTCGAATGTGACGATCACACCGGCCATCAATGACCGCGGACTGATCCTTCCCGATTATCAGTTCAAACGAGTCCGCTTCGTCAACCTTGGCGCACAATCAGAGAGTATCCTCGGAACCTCAATTCTGCCGCAGCAGATCAACACGGTAATCGGCAGCGGGCAGGCCTCTCCATTCGATGGAGCACAGGCAGTGCATGCCGAGCTGCTGGTACCAACCGGGATCGCCACTGACGCCGCCGGCAACCTCTTCATTGCCGACACGCTCAACAGCCGGCTGCGCTTTGTCAATCGAACGAGCATGCCGGTCACCCTCTTCGTCACCACACCATTTGCGACCACCGTGCAGCCGGGACAAATCGTCACTCTCAATCGTGACTTTGGCGACCTGGTTGTCGATCAGCGAATCACCACCGCCGGCTTCTCATATCCGCAGGGTCTGGCAGCAACCTCACAGGGAGTGATCATTGTCGACTCACAGAATGGGGCGCTGATCAAAACACCTCCAAACTCGATCTCCGGGCGGCGCAGTTCGCTTCTCCGGTTTTTGAATACGTCGAACGCGCCTGTCACCCTCTTTCCGGACAATCCCGAAGTGAAGGTGATCGTCCCTCCCGGTTATCTGGCAGACATTGCCGGGGTGCGCCCCCCGGCCAATCCGCAGGAGATCGGAGACGGCCTGGTGGCGACGAGAGTCGCCTTCTTCGCTACCGATGTCGAAATCGACAGCTCCGGGAATATTCTGCTGGCCGATCAGGGAAACAATCGCGTGCGGCGGATCGACGCACGTACCGGCATCGTCAGCACGATCATTGGCGACGGCAACACGGCGACGCTCTCGGGGCCGACCGGCATTGCGATCGACGGTGCGGATCGAATATTGGTCGCAGACACGAGAAACAATCGGATACTGCGCCAGGATTCGGCCGGCGCGAAAAGCTTCACGGTTATCGGCAATCAGTCGCTCGGAATAGGTCGCCCGCGAGACCTCGCCGTCGATCAGCGGGGTATCGTCTATTTCGCCAATGCGGCATCGAATCAGATCATGAAGCTGGAAGCGACCGGCAATGGAATCGGAACATTGCGCATCGTTGCCGGCAACGGGATGGAGGGATTTGCCGGTGACGGCGGAGCGGCGGAGGCGTCGAGACTCAACCTGCCGGATCCCGGGACAGCGCCGAGCGAGATCCAGCTGACGGCCAATCTCCTTCTTCTCAACAATGGAGACCTGCTCTTCGCCGACAGTGACAATCACCGGATTCGTCAGATCAGCGGACTCTCAGGTGCGCTGCCAATGACCAGCGTCTCGGCAGCAAGCTATGCCGGAGGCGAGCTGGCCACCGAGTCGATCGTTGCCGCTTTCGGAGCGAGCCTGGCCAACGGAACCCAGGCAGCCACGGCGCAGCCGCTGCCGACATCTCTTTCAGGAACGAGGATAACCATCACAGACGCCCTTGGCATCGAGCGCCTCGCCCCTCTCTTCTTCGTCTCTCCGCAGCAGGTCAACTACCAGATTCCGGCAACCGCCGTACTCGGGCCGGCACTGATCACGGCAACCAGCGGTAATGGCACCGTCTCATCAGAGACGCTGATGATCACCCGTGTCGCACCGGGCATCTTCTCAGCCAATGCCAGCGGCCGCGATGTCGCCGCAGCGCTGGTTCTCCGCGTCAGGGGCGATGGCTCGATTGTTTACGAAACCGCCTATCAGTATGATTCAGCCAGTCAGAAATTCGTGCCCGCGCCAATCGATGTCGGCCCGGAGAGCGATCAGTTGATCCTCGTCCTCTTCGGCTCCGGTTTCCGTTATCGCAGCAGCCTTGGTGCAGTCAATGCCACCATTGGAGGCGAGGCGGTCGAGGCACTCTACGCCGGGCCTGCGCCGGACTTCGTCGGCCTCGACCAGTGCAATATCCGGCTGCCAAGGCGGCTTGCCGGGCGCGGACTGCTCAATGTTGCCCTGCTCATCGATGGCAAGTCGTCGAATGGTGTGTCAATCAGGATGAAATGATCACTGCTGCTCTTCAAATTCCAGCGATACCGAGTTGATGCAGAAGCGCAGCCCGGTTGGTGCCGGCCCGTCATCGAAGACGTGGCCGAGATGGGCGTCACAGCGGCTGCAGACAACCTCAGTACGACGCATAAAGAACGAATAGTCGTCATGACTTTCGACCGACTCGACGGCTATCGGCTGCCAGAAGCTCGGCCAGCCGCTGCCCGAGTCGAACTTGTGTTCCGAGCTGAAGAGTTTCTGCCCACAGGCGACGCAAAGGTAGACTCCCTTTTCGTGGTTGTTCCAGAAAGCCCCGGTGAAGGCGCGCTCGGTTCCCTTCTGACGAGTAACATAGTACTGCTCCGGAGTGAGATCGGCTCTCCATTCATCCTCAGTTTTGACAATCTTTTCGCTCAAGCCTGACTCCCCTGCCTGCTGAGCAGGCTGTCGATCGCGGTGACGAGGGTGTCGATCTCGTCATCGGTATTAAAGAAATGAGGTCCGACGCGCAGTCCGGCGCCGGGGCGGTAGTCGACCAGAATATCGCGGCTCGCAAGCTGGCGAACGATCTCGGCACCCCGTGGCAGGTCGATGACCACCGAGCCGCCTCGCTGCGCGGGATCAAGCGGGCTGTTGACCCTCCAGCCACGCGCGAGGGCCATCTCGATCAGTCGCGTCGTCTGACGAATGGAATTGGCCCGGATCCGCTCAACACCAACTTCGAGGATCGTATCGTAGCCGGTCTCGGCGGCGTAGAGTGCCGGGATCGCCGGCGTACCATTGAGAAAGCGGTGGACATCCGGGCTGTAGTCCATCTGATCGGCAAAGGCAAATGGCTCGCGATGGGCTGCCCAGCCGGTTGCCGCCGGTTCGAGTTGTCCGATCAGATCGGGCCGAATGTAGAGAAAGCCGGCCCCCGGCCCGCCACAGAGCCATTTGACCGACCCCCCGGTGGCAAAGTCGACTCCGAGCTCGGTCAGACTGAATGGCAAAGCACCAACCGACTGGTAGACATCGAGCACGACGAGCGCCCCTACCCGGTGAGCCTTCCCGACTATCGCCGCGACATCCTGCAGGTAACCACTTCTGAAGATGACGTGCGAGATTGGCACCAGCAGCGTCTCATCATCGATCGCTTCGATCATGCGCTCAGTGTCGATCGTCACGCCGTCATCGCTCGGCACCTCGACGATGCGTGCGCCAGCCGCGCGGGCATGTGCCTCGTAGATGTATTTCACCGATGGAAAGTTGAGTGACTCGTAAACGATCCGGTTGCGCCGTCCACGCAGATCGAGGCAGGAGAGAATCAGCGACTGGCAGACCGAGACGTTGGGATGCATGACCACTGATCCCGGACTCGCCCCCATCAGTCGCGCCAGTTTGTCGCCAATGCGGAGCGGCATCTCCCACCACCCCTCCTCCCAGGAGCGAATCCCGCGAGTCGCCCACGTCTCGGCATAATCGCGCAGGCGATCTTGTGTCCCCGCCGGCATGGCCCCAAGCGAATGATTGATAAGGTAGACTGAACGCTCAATAATCGGAAATCGCGAGCGATATGATAACAAGCTTTCCACAACGACTCCCCCGGACGCGCAGGATATTGACCCGCAGAATATTGAGGATAGACAATCCTCAGCAGATCAGCAGCAAAAGCTTAGACCGATGGCGGCTGCAAAACTGTCGCGGCTTCGTCACGAATTATCTGCCCTTGCCAAAGACGACGATGCGGATCGATTGCAGAAGAATCCACAAATCAAAGAGAAGCGAGAGGTTCTTGATATAGTAAAGATCGTACTGCAGCTTCTGCAGTGCATCCTCGACCGAGGCGCCATAGCCGTAATTGACCTGTGCCCAGCCGGTGAGCCCCGGAGCCACAAGGTGGCGCTGAGAGTAGTAAGGGATCTGATGATCGAGCTTTTCAACGAAGAATGGTCTCTCAGCCCGGGGACCAACGAAGTTCATCTCGCCGCGCAGAATGTTGATGAATTGCGGCAGCTCATCGATGCGCAGGCGGCGCAGAATCTGCCCGACGCGTGTCACACGCGGATCATTGGCTGCCGCCCAGCGCGGCTCCCCATCCACCTCAGCGTCGATATGCATCGAGCGAAACTTGAGGATGCGAAAGATCGAGCCGTATCGCCCGACTCGCTCCTGGGAATAGAACACCGGCCCCCGTGAATCGATCCTGATGGCAATCGCCGCGAGGAGCATCAGTGGCAAGGCAAGCAGCAGCCCGACACCGGCAAGCAGCAGGTTGAGCGCGCGCCGTAACATCTCCTCAATCGCCCCACGCCGGCCTCCATCCGAAAAGATTATCCAGCTTGGCCGCAATGTTCGCAGGTCGATTCTGCCGGTCAGCCTCTCGTAAAGCGATGCCCCCTCCTCGATCGCCGCAAGGCCGCCAAGACGGATCTTCAGTAGCTGGTTGAGCGGGAGCTGCCCACGCCGATCCTCAAGCGCAATCACCACCCGGTCGATACGCTCCGAGATCACCAGCTCATCTAAATTGAAGCAGCCAACATTGAAGCAGCCAACATCACATAAACAGCCGACATCACATAAACAGCCGACATCACATAAACAGCCGACATTGGAATACTCCCGTGATTGGTGGCGATTGCAGCAGACCGTGTCCGAAGGTTGCGTGTTCCGATGTAGATTGTCAACGCGGCTCGGAACCCCACTGCCGTTCGATGCCGGCTCACGCTCACCCGGGATCAGGCCGACGATCCGGTAACCGAGCTCGCGTCGCTGCCCCGCCTCCCTCACCAGATCACGCGCCAACTGCCCCGCACCAATGATCAGTACACGCTCCCCAAACCGGGGATGCCCCATCAGCGAGTGGATCCCCAGCCGCCAGCAGACCATCAGCCCCAACCCCAGCGTCATCGAGATCAGCGGAATGCCGTTGCCGTAACGCCCGACCCTCCCACCTTCAAACTCGTGCAGATAGCCAACCAATAGCGTCGGGCGCAGCACAAAGATTGCTCCCAGCACCAGCAGCGCACTGCCCGCCGCCATCAGCAGGTCAGAGAGCAATTCCCGTCGCAGGCGCGGCCTGGCGATGTCATAAAGCGAGAAGAGGTAAAAGCTTGCCTGGCAGACAAACGTCGTCAGGCCGATCTTGAGAAGCCCTCGCTGATCGATCAGCAACTGTTGATAGTCGGCTCCAAAGCGCAGCCGTAACCCGATCAGCACTGCTGAAAAGACTATCCCGGTCTCAACGGCCAGCAGAAAGCCCGTCTTCAGCAGGAGACCACGATGTGCAGGATGGCGCCACATACAACTCTGTGCTAGTCTGTTTTGAATCCCCTGGACTCCGGCTGCCGGATTCCGATCCCGGGATCAGACTAACATATAATTAACCATTATGAATATCGCGATCAGTGTCAGGCAGGTGCGCAAAAGCTATGGTGAATTCGTTGCCGTCGACAATCTCTCGCTGGAGGTGCCGGCGGGGACGATCTTCGGGCTGCTCGGCCCCAACGGCGCCGGTAAATCGACGACCATTCGCATGATCGTCAACATTACCATGCCCGATACCGGCGAGATCAGGCTCTTCGGCCAGCCGATGAATGCGCAACTGCAGCAGCGCGTCGGCTACCTGCCGGAAGATCGCGGTCTTTACAAGAAAATGAAGGTCGGCGAGCAGCTTGTCTTCTTCGCCGAACTGAAGGGGATGCAGCGTGACGCGATTCGCCGCGAGGTCGATCGCTGGCTGGCCCGCGTCGAGATGAGTGACTGGAAAAACAAAAAATGGGAGGAACTCTCCAAGGGAATGCAGCAGAAGATCCAGTTCATCTCGACCATCCTCCACTCTCCCGACCTCGTGATCCTCGACGAACCATTCTCCGGACTTGACCCGATCAATGTCGGCCTCCTCAAGGAGATCGTCCAGGAGCTGCGTCAGGCCGGCCGCACGATCATCTTCTCGACCCACCTGATGGAGCAGGCGGAAGAGATGTGCGACGAGATCTGCCTGATCAACCGCGGCGTGAAGCTGCTTGGTGGCCCAATCCGCGAAATCAAGCGCCAGTTCGGCTGGCATCATGTGGCAATCGATGGTGAGGGATTTGAAGAGACACTCGCCGCCAACCCGGCGGTCACCGGCATTACGGTCACTCGCGACCATACCCAGGTAACGCTCACTCCCGGCACCGACCCGCAGGAGCTCCTTCAGGGACTGATTGCCAGGGGCGCACGACTGACCCGTTATGAGCTGGTGGCGCCGTCACTCAACGAGATCTTCATCAGGAGCGTCCGGGAGAGCGCCCGGCAGTGAGATATGGCCAGGAGGTCGGTGACAAAGCGCGAGATGATTCTTGAAATCTATGATCGTGAGGCGATGGGGGAGGTCTCCGCTGCCGAGATCCGCATCATTCAGTCCGGGCTGATCGAGGCTCTCGGCACGGGCGGTATGATGTCTCCGGCCGAAATCACGCGCGTGCTGCTCGATGAGGACCTCCCGGTACGACTCGGTGAGGTCTTTGCCCTGCCGGCACCACTTGACGCCTACGAGGAACTCTTCAGCGGGCGCGCCACCCCGACCACTCTGGCCGAGGCCGAAGAGACCATCGCCTTCCTCGATCGGCAACGTTGCCGATTCATCGAAGCCGATGATCCAATCGGCCAGCGCTTCGCCCGGCAGACCGGGCAGCGTGCCCGTCAGAATGCCCTCGCACTTGCCGCGACATCTCCGCGTGGTGACCGCGCTCCCAGTCGCGATGACGCTCGCGAAATCGCTCAGTGGTTCCTGATCTGGCTGGAAACACCAGAGGTCTTTCCAGCCTGGCTCGAATTGAGAAAACGTGCCCTCAAAATGGCACCGAATGCCACCTGATCGGTACACCGGCATTCAAACCAGGAGGCTAAGTCTGATCACTCATTATGGCAACCGGAATCATTACCTCCAGCGACTATCTCAGACACGACACCGGCAGACACCCGGAGCGGCGTGAAAGGTACCAGGTTCTGCTCGATCGCCTCAAGGCAGATATCGATCTCTGGCAGGATCTGCTGAAGATCGAACCTTACGCTGCAACCGATCAGGACCTGTGGCGATGCCACACCCCGGCGGCAATCGAGCGAGTGCGACAGGGCTCTCTTCAGGCGGCGATTGCCGGCAGAATCGCCCTTGATCACGACACCATCATCTCCGCCGACTCAGAGGCCGCAGCCCGACTTGCCGCCGGCGGAGCCTGCCGCGCCGTCGATGCCGTCGTCTCCGGTAAACTGACCGGGGCCTTTGTCGCCTGTCGCCCTCCCGGACACCACGCAACCATTGCCAATGCCATGGGATTCTGTCTCTATAACAATGTCGCCATCGCTGCCCGCTATGCCCAGGCAACCTATCCCGACCAGATTCGCCGCGTCCTGATTGTTGACTTCGATGTTCATCACGGCAATGGCACCCAGGACATCTTCTATGATGACCCTTCCGTCTTCTTTTTCAGTATGCACCAGCATCCCTGGTACCCCGGCACCGGTGGGACTGATGAACGCGGTATCGGCAATGGTGAGGGCTCGACACTAAATATCCCCGTCCCCGCCAGACTTAACCCCGATCACTATCTGCGCCTCTTCCGTGATTCCCTCGATCGCATTCTCGCCTCATTCTCGCCAGATCTCCTGCTCGTCTCCGCCGGCTTCGATGGGCACGAGTCCGACCCACTCGGTGACTTACTCCTCACCGATCAATGCTATCGCATCATCAGTCGCGAGCTGGCAGCTGTTGCGCGCACTACGTCCTCTGGCGGGCTCGTCTCCTGCCTCGAAGGTGGTTACAACCTTGATACACTTGGTGATACGGTGCATGGGTTTATTGCTGCCCTGGATTGATGGGGGGGGGGGGTTATGGTGTGGGGGGGGGTTATGGTGTGGGGGGGGGGTTATGGACTATGGACAGTATG